>NZ_AUCT01000002.1:0-300000 GCF_000429905.1 Desulfatibacillum aliphaticivorans DSM 15576
AAGCGGCCCTCGCGAACCTTGATCAGCACCTCCCCTTCCTTGATGCACTGGGGCGGCACATAGGCCCGGGACAGGAAGTACCCGTTCTCTTTGTAGAACCGGGTCACCTCGTCCGTCACTTCCTTGAGGGCGCTCACCTCCATGGTCTGGCCCACGTACGGCGCCACCACCTCCTGGAGATCCTGGTCCGCGAAAACCCGCTGACCCTCAAAACAGATCTTGGATAAACGGAACGTCACACCTTCCCCGCCCTTGAACACCGCGCTCTGTTCGTCCTGAACGCTGATCTCGGGCAGCCGGGAATGAGCGGGGATTTCCCGCTCTTTGAGCGATCTCTCCACTGCACCGGGCATGCCGCTATCCGGCACAACGGATTCTTCGGGCTCTTGTCCAGCCCAGGTTACCGCGGCCATTGCCAGCCACAATATAACCTGCCCCAAAATGATCACCTGCTTTAGCGTGTTCCTCACCGTAGCCTCCTATTATTCCAGTTTATAAAAACACTTATGTTTCTACACAGCTTCAAAATAACTACAAACAGGTTTACGCACTTCACGAGCGACAGCCAACAAAGCCTACTCTGTCGGCCCAAAACTGTAAGACTCAGGATATCGATGGTGTAATACTTGTTAACCCGCTTTGCTTTTCAGCAATTACTAAAAAACAAAACTTTGCCTACATAACAAATACTTTAGGGATATTTTGGAATATTGAGGAAAAAGGCAGAAGTGAGATTGTAAAGGAGTGCTGTTTTGGAAAAAACAGGAGCACCCAAGACGAACATCAATTCTCCGGCCGCAAAACGGGCTTTTGCATAGATCGCCGGAACGCTTAACGCCTTGGGCTGTTTCCAATCTCGAAAACTGATTCACTTTTTACCATCAATATCCCGTGACCATACTTATCAACTTCCGCAGCATGGAGTCAATTAAAAAAAACTTATGGCTTCCAGCTTTTTTCCGACAAGACCGAAAAAGTATATTTGACAAGCTGATCGTCAATCAGCATAGCCAAAAGATTGCGTCATGGCTATGATCTATTTCACATTTTTAAATAAAATTATAAAGGATGCATCAAAAAGGCATGCATTCTCTATAAACGGGCCCGGCCGACATGCGCAACAATTGCAGCAAACGGGCGTTTAGCGCGATTCATACAACATGTTGAATGAATCGGTTGTCGGCATAGGCTATTTTGTACGTGCGTCCATCATCGCCTCGCCCGCCATATTTATGGAAGGCCCCGAAGATTTTCGAACCTCTCTTTTTTGCCGTTCCCACGCCTGCACCCGGATCAGCACGGCCGCCTTTGCAAAGGCTTGACCGTCGTTCAAAGCCATGGCGCCCATCGCAAGCGGAAATTGCTCGTTATACGCCCTGAGCGGCATAATTTTCATCAAACGCCGCTCGCTTTGCCTTGCCTTTGGCCGGATTGCGCCAATTTTCCGCCGGACAGCCAGGTTATTGACGCAAAAGGCTGTTTTGATATCTTTGGAAAAGTATTGAAAAGCCCCTGATCAGCCGGGGCCTGAAAGTATCCCCCCCTTTCCGTGCCGTATCTATGGTTTTTTACTTCTTTAGCCAGGGGGTTAAGCAAGTTTTATTCCAAAATCGCATGACTGGGGCATTGGACAACACAAAACAAATAGAGCTTTGACCATTTTATTGGAAACGGTTCGTCAAAGGCCATCCTCCCCGCTGCAAAGGTTCGCTTGCGGACGATTCTTTTCTTGACCCATTTTCGTTAGACGAATATTAATGACCTCATCTTAAAATATTAATTTTAAAAAAAGTGAAAGGCTCCCCCCGCCTTTCATACACAGGGGACCCGTTGGATTATGGAGATGAGCCAGGCGTTTTTTCGGGCTGTGGCGGAATGCGGCGCCAACATTATTATCGCCCATACCAAAGAGCATGAGATCATCTACGCCAGCCCCACCGTCCGATCCTTCGGCTATGAACCCGAAGACCTGATAGGCAATACAATTCAGCCCTTTATACACCGGGAAGACTGGCGCCTGGTGGATGCCGTCATCGCCGAATGCATGGAGACGCCCAACACTCCCGCGTCAGTGGGGGACATTCGGGCCAGAAGCAAGGGAGAAGACTGGGTTTGGCTTCATGGGCAGTACATTTTTTTTGTAGGGTTGGAAGGAGAGGATATCCTTGTTTTCGTCGGCGCCAATGTGACGGACAGAAAAAAGGCGGAAATCAAGGCCATGGAATTGCAGGCGGCCGTGGAGCAATCCACGGAAGGCATTGCCGTGGCCGACATGGACGGAGTCCTTACCTTTGCCAACACAGCCTGGGCCCGTATGCACGGATATGAAGTGGAGGAACTGCAGGGAAAAAATCTGAGTACATTCCACACCCCGGATCAAATGCGGCTGGACGTCTTGCCTTTTATTAACAAAACCCTGGAGGCGGGGTCCTTTCGAGGAGAGGTGGGACACGTTCGCAAAGACGGAACCACCTTTCCCGCCTGGCACTCAGGCGGGATGCTCAAGAACGAGTCAGGCGAGGCCACGGCGATCATGGCGGTAATTTATGATATAACCGCCCGGAAAAATGCAGAAATCGAATTGAAAAAACGGGAGATCATGTACCGGACCCTGGTGGAGCAATCCCTCCAGGGAGTGGGAATAATCCGGAACGAGCCCGTAAAAGTGGTTTACTGCAATCCCGCTTTGGAGGAAATGCTGGGGCGCTCGGCCAGGGATCTGCGGGCCCTTTCGATTCAGGAGTTGGCTGAACTGGTTCACCCCAACGATTATCCGGAACTCGCCGCGCGCTTTTTGGACCGCCTCGCCGGAAAAAAGGTGGACCCTCACCAGATCGTTCGGGTTTACAAAAAGGACGGAACCCTGATGTGGCTCGAAACAGTGTGCCAAGTGATCCCCCATGAGGGCAGCCCCGCCACCTTGGGTCTTTGCAGGGACATCACGGACCGGCGGCGTCTGGAGGAAAACCTGAGGCAGACCCGGAAGATGGAGGCCATCGGGACCCTGGCCGGAGGCATCGCCCATAACCTCAACAACATTTTGTATCCCATCATGGGATACACGGAAATGGCCGTGGATGACATCCCCAAAGGCAGCGCGGCCGCCCATAATCTTCAGGAAGTGCTCATAGCCATCAACCGGGCCAAGGACCTGGTGCACCAGATCCTGGCCTTCGCCCATAAAAGCAAGGAACAGCATGCGGCCACGGAGCTTGGGCCTATAGTGCATGAGGTGGTGCGGCTTATGCGGGGGACCTTGCCGGCCACCATAAAGATCACGCAGGACATCTCCAACGAGGCTCCGGCGGTCATGGCCGACCCCTCCCTGGCGCACCAAGCCTTGGTGAACCTGTGCACGAACGCTTTTCACGCCATGCGCGACAAGGGCGGGGAGTTGGAGGTTTCTCTGGAAGAAGCCTTGCTGAGGCCTGAAGAAGTCCCTGATTTCGCCCTGCCTCCCGGGAGATACTCAAAGATTAGCGTAAGGGATACGGGCGCGGGCATCGATCCTATGATCATGGATCGCATTTTCGAGCCCTATTTCACCACCCGGGACGTGGGCGACGGCACGGGCATGGGGCTTTCGGAGGCTCACGCATTCGCAAGAAACTGCGGCGGGGACGTAAGGGCCGTAAGCACGCCGGGGAAAGGGTCGCTTTTTGAAATCTATTTGCCGGCCATTGAACAGAAGCGGTCCAAGGCCATGGACGCCGCGCCTGCGGCCAAGGACAACGAAACCATATTGCTGGCTGAAAGCGATCCGCAAATCCGCAAGATGAACACTCAGGTGCTGACTCGTCTGGGGTATTCAGTCCACGCGGAGGCCAACGGCAAGGAGGCTTTGGACGCCCTGGCGAACTCCCCCGGCAGGTTCGACCTTATTATCACCGAGCTGCACATGCCCATCATGACGGGCGCTCAATTGGCGAGGGACGCCAAAGCCATGCAGCCGGACCTGCCTGTGGTCCTGTGCACCGGATTCGCCGAAGCGCTCACCCTGCAGGAAGCGCAAGATATGGGAGTGGACGGCGTCATAAAAAAGCCCATGCGCAAAAAGGACGTGGCCCTGGTGGTCAGGAGCGTCCTGGACGCCAGATGATCACTCGGCGGACTTGTCGAAAATTTTTTCCAGGATCACTTTGGTGATCATATACGTCGGACGCACCCCTTCCTTGCCCATGGCCCCGGCGGCCAGGGTCTGGCCGGACTGCAAAGGATTGTCCGAAGCGTAGTAGGCGTACCGGACCCTGGTTCCCGGCGGTATATTGCCCTTGATGATCGCCGCGCTTATGGCCCGCTGGTAATGTCCGCCCTCCATCTCCAGGCCGATGGTTTTCCAGTCATCCTTAAGTTTTAGGAGCACGTCCCGGTTTTGGAGGGAGGTTCCCAGGACCGTGACCATAGGGCCGACGAAAACGCTGTGCTGTTCCGCATTGAAATCTTCGGGGACCATGTCGTTCCGGAAGTTGTAATTGTCCGAGGTTCCTTCAAACACATGGGCCGTGGCCAGCATGATGTCTCCCTGCTTGCCGGTCAGAATTCCCGCCTTGCCCATGACGGAGACGGAACGGATATCAAAGCGAATCTCGCCATTATCCTTCTTAAGGGGTTTAAGCAGGTTTTCCATCAGCTCAAAGGCCTGGGCGCCGAAAGCATAGTCCATGACCAGAATGACGGGAGGGTTGGCGTCCTGGGTGCACGTTTCAATATCCAGGCCCGGGTGCACCTCCACGCACTTCAGGGGGGCGGTATCTATAATCTGGCAATCGATATGGGAACCGGATTGATCCGGCATGGGATGCACGCCGTTTTTCTCGGCAAAGGCCAGCACGTCGTCCCCGTGGGCCTTCAGAGCGTCAAAAAACGCGTAGACGTCACCCAACGCCGCAATATCGGGATGAACCTCCTTGATCGCGGCGTATCCATACAAGGTGTTGACCACGCTGTGGAGGTTGGCGCTGACAATGTGGAGAGGCCGGTCCTTAAGCCCCAGCTCCGCCAGCTTTTCCTTGATGTCCGCCCCCCATTGGCGGCCGTATTTCTGGTGGCCGATAATGTTCATGAGCGAGGGAGTCAGATAAATAACCAGCATGTTCTCGCGGGAGGAAGACTCCTCATCGATCCGCTTGCCCAGCCGGTACACCAGGGAAAACAAGCCGTTATTCGCTTTGTATTCGACCTTGGTCTTTTCCAGGTATTCATAGGTGGCTTTGGTCTCTCCGTAGGATCGGCCCAGGATGATACTGAGGTTCCACAAGGCCTGATCCACCTTATCCCGTGACACAGGCTCCTTGCGCAGGGCGACCTTTTCCAGCTCGGCCCACTCCACGGTGATGTTTCCGGAGTCGTCCCGCATTTTGGTGTGGATCTTGGCCGCCTCCATATTCAGGAAGGTCATGTGGGTCAGGATGTCGTAAATCTCGCTCAGGCCCCTGGAAATGACAAAGCAGATTTCCTTGTCGCTGATCCGGTAGGAGGTTCTGCGGCGCTTGAACGGCTCTATCCGCTCAAAAGGCGAGTCCTTGAAGGGGTCCTCCTCCGTGAGAATCACCCGGGTGCATTCCTCAATGCCGCGGGGCAGGCGGTCGATCACGTACTCCAGCCCCTTCAACTCCACCACCCGGGGGTCGTTCAGGGACCCGTATATCTCCGGGCTCAGGCTCCGGAGGCAATTTTCCAAAGCCTTGCCGAATTTCCCCGAAGGACGGTAAAACCCACGGATCGCCAGGGAGTCGGTGATCACCTTGAACTGATGAATGGCGTATCGCGCTTTGTGCGCTTCGGAGACTTCGTACATGAACATTCCTTTCCGGAAAAATTGTCCGCTAAACAATAAGGCTGCCTTTAAAGAATCGCCTTATTTTATATCCTTTTAAGGAATTTGCAAACATCAGGCCGAATTTTTCGGCGGAGGCGGCGGGCAATCCCTTTTTAAACCAGTGTGAATAACAGGAATAATATGGATTGATAATTACCTGCGCCGGGCTACTTGGATTGAGATCCGGGAAGAGGCGGGGGCGTCAGCCCTTGTCCATCGTGTTGTTCGGCAAGGTCTGAGAAAGCCTGTTTGACATCCCTGGCGCGCAGTAGAATCAACGTAAAACCAAAAGGGGCCGCCATCATCGCAGCAAGCACTGCGTTTGAAAACGCGAGGGCAATCATAGTTCGCGTTGATTCTCCGTAGACTGTTGCGTTTGCCGCCAGAAAGCCTAGCCAATAAACCGTGCATATTGTAATGCCTGCAACGGCGATCCAATGCGCCGCCTCCAGCGTCCTGCGCGCCCAGGGTTTTAATTTTAGGAAAAATATTGCAGAGATGAATAATAATATCGTGATTATAAACATCCATGCCAAAATAAAGGGGAAAAACTTGGCCAGAAAGGCGATTTCCGGCTGACTCCGCCAAGCCTCGTCAATTGCGGAAAAATAATGGAAGCCGGCGCCGGTCGCCAAGGCCATGCCCCCGCTTAAAACAAGCTCTATGCATCCAATCGCCGTTATACGCATCGGCCGTTTTTTCTGTTCAGCCATTTTTTTCATAACCTTTACGCCTTATTCCAGCTGGGATGCCGGCAAAGACAATACTCTTATCGAAAGATTATTGTCTTTCGCTTGCAAATTTAAAGCAGCGATGCATTCCTTTTCTGCTTGAGCATCCATGGTCCAATCACAGTATTTGGATATTTGGAGTCCTCTGGAATTTAAGGGCAATCCGAACAGTTGGGATTTCTTTTGCTCATCACCGACATCCACACCTCTCTGCTTTAAAAAGCTGATATCCGGATTCTCATCAGTCAAGCCATTCCCGATAATTGTCACTTTCTGTGTTTTACAGATCAATTCAATAATGGAATTTTCGTTAATTGTCAGAGAACCATTGCCCTGAGTCAAGTTTCCTTCCCCTTCAAGACGATTAATCAAATGTTCAAAGCGGCCCTTTCCTCCCAGGGACTTGTCATACGCTCTTTTTAAAACTTCTGCATAATACCCGATAACCATGTATCCCTGAAATTCACCGTCAATATACAAGCAGGCTGCATTTCTTAAAAAGTCGAATAAATCGTGAAAATCAGCCTCCTCCATCATAGCGATGTTCCAGATGGTTTTATTGTTAATTTTTCCGGGATTTTTGGCCTCATCCTTCACGGCGTTTATAAGGAGCTGCTTCCTCCAGGGTTCGTTTCTCATTCTATAAAACTGATCCGCCAAATCCATCCAATGGGGTTCAATCTCAATATCCTCCTGGTCCGATTCATCCTCCGCCTCCTGCAGGTCTTCCAGTAAGGACCTGTATATGGAGAAAGATTTCATGTCGGCCAAAAGGGACTGGGCGTTTACCAGGTTAAAATCCACCTTTTCCAGCCACGCCTGTCTGACTGTCATCAAAAAATTGGCGTCTTCCTTTTTTGCCTCCATTAACAAATCAATGGAGGACATATCCTTGACCCCACTGAGATAAAACTTTCTTGCTTCAGGGCTTAGATACAAAGGCGAACGGACAAGGGCTTTCAAAAGCCGCTGCACCGGCCTTGAAACCTTCAAACTTAAGATAGCGCCCAACTCATTGATAAACGAATTGACATCCATCGTTCATGCCACTCCCTATATTAATGTTGGTTTGTGTAGGCTAAATTATCATCATTTATCGGCGCACGGAACCGGCGGCGGGCGGTCCAATTCCGGCTGAGTTGAGGCATTGAATGCGTTTCTCACATCCTGGCCCCTCAAGGCTATTACGGCTAATGCAAAGGGGACCATATTCACTGCGATAATAAATAGCAATATGAATAGCTCCGTCGTCCCCAATCCTTCCAGAGGGCCGGGCGCCAAATATGGCGCGGCCCTGGAGATGATCCCTAAAAGGCCCAAACCGAGAAAAAACAGGACGCAAATCCAACTTAGCAGCTCAAGCGCAGTGCGCGCCCAAGATTTGAGCCTGAGAAATTGAATGGCGGACGCCAGCCCCGAGACGCCCATGGGGGCCAGGGCAATCAAAAACAAAGCGGCGCATCTCAAAAACGAAAGCGCCCCGGGATCATCCAACAGGCCGCTTCCGGCTGAGAATAGCAATGCAGCGAACCCCGCCGCGGAAACCAACATAAGGCTCCCTAACGCGATCCATCCCCATCCGACGGCATACAGGCTATGGGGAGGCTTCTTCCCATAAGGCGGTTTATGCTCTTTGCTTGTTGAATTCATAGTAAATCGCTTTCATGCAATGCATGCATCGCATTCTCCGTCGCAAGAAAATAACCATTATGATTTCGTTGATAGCAGGGAGATATATTATCTTGGGGGAGACAAGGCAAGAAAATATCTTAAGAATAGCTTTTGTTGATGTATTAAGCAGATTAGGTGGAAATCGAATTAACGGCAGATTCACCACATTTGGGTGGGGATAAAAACGGCCCGGGCGGAGAAGCCCGGGCCGTTATGGTTGGCTGTTATTTCAAGGCCCGGATAAAGCAGTTGTCCGAGTCGGAGTCGGGCGGGACCTGGGCGTCCTCTTTGATCGCCGTTTGCACCCCGGTGAAATGGTACACCTGGATTTCTATGGTCGGCGGCGTGGTTTCAGGATGATTCACCCGGGAGCCGGGAACCATCCAGCCTTCTCCTCCCGTCGCCACATTGCCTGCGCCGTCGCAAGCCAACACCCACTCGGTTCCGTCGTAAAGATAGATGAGCGCCTCGGTGAGCTCCTTGTCTCCGGTGTAGGGGATGAACACCTTGACCGGAGTTGCAAAGACAGCCGGGGGCTGGAGGTTGAGGGCTGCGCCGGCGCGCTCCGCCCCGTCAACATTCAGGCCGGGAATTTCATCCGAGGGGCCGAAGTACGGGGCCGGGTCTTGGCCGCTGTTGTATACGATCTTGGCGCCCGCCAGACCTGCTTCGGCCGCCTCCACGCCCGTGTCGTAATCACCGCCCAATGCAGAGTCGGACGGATCGACTGGCTGAAATTCCGGCTGGGAGTTTGCGGCGTCCTCCTGCTGCTGCTGGGATTCCACTTTAAACCCGAAGGCCGCCTGATCCATATAATCCAGGCGCCGATCCTTTGCGTCCACGCTGATTTGGACTGTTGCGCCGTAGGGATAGACCGCATCCAGCACAGGCTCGGAGGCCCGGTTGTACACAGCCCACAGGCTTGTAACGGCCGTATCCGGGTCATCGGTGAGTTTGACGATCCGCACCGTATCCGCGTCTCCCAGGTTTCGTTCGTAAACCGCGTTGACGCCGTCGTCTATGGTGAAAATAACGCTCACGGGATCGGTGAGGTCAATGCCGTCCTCGTCTTTCAGGAATACGGCGAAGCATGTATTGGTCGCAATGCGCTGGTCGTCCGCGATGCCGGCCTGATCCTGGGGGATGGTCTGGATGACTACCGGCGGCGTTTCCACAGGCGTGGCCGGATTGAGGGGATCGGCTTCGCCTTCGTCCACCTTACCGTTTCCGTTCACATCCTCCTCGCCGTCCATCCAGCCGTCGCCGTCCGAGTCCGGGTTGAGCGGGTCGGTGGTGGTGGAAGGATCTTCGTCCGCCTTGAACACGACAAGGTCCGTGTCCGCGTCCACGTCGGCTGCGGTCAGGCCCGCCTCCACGCCGTCCCAGACGCCGTCGTTATCGGAGTCCGGGTTGCAGGGGGAGGTTTCGCCTGCGTCCACAAAGCCGTTGAGGTTCAAGTCTTCCTCTCCGTCCATGAGGCCGTCGTCGTCCGAATCCCTGTCGTTCGGGCTGGTGCAATAGGCGGCTTCCAGGGCGTCGCCCAGACCGTCCCGGTCCGTGTCCGTGTCGATCACGGCCCAGGCCTGATCGTTGGCGGAGTTATATTCCACGGAAATGGTGGAGGACAGGACCGCGGTATTGGTGATTATTCCCGAGGCCGTCACCGTGGCGGTGATCACCAGGGACTCATAGGCGCCGTCCGCCAAAGACGGCAGGGTCCACAGGCCGGAACCGGAGTCGTAGGCGCCCTCCCCTGCGCTGCCGGCGTAGCTCAGGCCGGCCGGGAGAAGATCCACAATCTCAACGCCGGAAGCGTCGTCCGGCCCCAGGTTGGCTGCCGTGATGGTGTACACCGCCTGGCCGCCCACGGGCGGCATGGCGTCATCCACGTTTTTATCCAAAGCGATGTCCGCCTCCGGGACATTGTTTATATATATGGTGAAAACTTCCTCGTAAACGCCGGAGCCGTCGTTGGTCTGAACCCGGATGCTGTACTCATCCGTGGTTTCATAGTCGAACATGGCGGCGGTTTTGAGGGTTGTCCCGTCCATGGTGAACTGGCTGTTGCCGGAATCGCCTTCTCCGGAAACCAGGGTGAAGGTGTGGCCTGCGGATTCCGGGTCCGCTGTGGAGAACTCGCCCACGTCAGATCCTGACGGCAAGTTTTCGTCCACGGAATCGTTATCCAGGGAGATGTCCATGGCGTTTGTCGTCACAACCACTCCGTTGGAAGTGGAGAAGGGGTTCACGCCGTCTTCGGCCAGCACCTGGTAGTAATAGGTCGCGCCGCTGTCCAGTCCGGTGAAGGTGAAGCTGGTTGCGTCGCCCACGTAGTAACGGTAGTAGCCGGGAACGTAGGAAGCGCCCTGCATAATCGCAGGATCGCCCATGAGGTTGATGCCCAACTGCAGCCACCGGTGCACACCGGTGTATACAGCCATGGGCGCCAGATCGGCCTTGTGCAGGGCGAAGGCCTCGCCCGAGGAGATAAAATCGGACCCCAGGGCGCGTTTGTAATAGGTTTCCGCAAACAGTTCGGAGTTGTTATGAGGCGAATAATTCTCGGCAGGGGCGTTGTCCATCACCCCCCAGCCATACCGGCTGCATCCCATATAGGCAAGGGCGCCGCCGTCGGGGTTGCGAATGAACGCCTCGCTCAGGCAGGGGTCTGCAACGCTGTCAAACCCGTTGCTCATGCAGGCTATGGTGTACACAAAGGCGCTAAGGCCGTCCAAAGCCAGGGCGTCATCGGAAAAATATCCTGCATTGTCTTCCGCCGCCCAAACTGTGTAGTTTCCATGGCCGCTGAAATACAAATGGGTCCAGTCCCGATCCATGGCTGCGTTCATGGCGCCGGGGCTTAGGTCATAATCCCCGCCGTCAGCGGCGTCCCAGGTTGTGAGGGTGTCAAAAGCCAAGCCCAATGTTTCAGGCTGCCAGTTGGGGGCGATGGAGTCCCGATACATTCTGCGGGTCCACATTTCCGAATCGCTGACGCTGGGATGGTGAGGATTCCGGAATTCGGGATAGCCGTCGCCAATGATGTCCGAGGGGCGGTCGTCGTTCCAGTAGGTGGTTCGCAATTGCGTTCCCATGAGCAGGATTTTTTCCATGCCCCAGGCTTCGGGATTGGTTTCATAGGCTATCAGCTTGTTGATGTAGGCCGATGCCTGATCCGCGTTCCGGACGGGAATGCGGCCTACAAAGACGTCCGGGGCAAAGTCCAGATCGTCATCCACCTCGCCGTAAACGCCGTTTCCATTGGCGTCCCAGTCTCCGTCCAGATCGGAGTAATACAGGTCGGCCGGGGTTTCCTCTTCGTAATAAGCGTATGCAATGTAGCACATGCGGGCCGGGACCACCGTGTCATCGCCGCCCAGGGCTACGAAAGTCGTCCCCTGGTTCTCCACATAATCCCTGATGCAATTGCGGATTTTCTCCTGGGAATCCAGGCCCGGGTAATTGACTTCGATGTCCTCCACGGTCTCCACCGCGCAGGCCATGCCGCTAATGCTTGTACGGTGGACCTCCAGAGTTTCAAACGCGGCGGCCAGGGCTTGCGTAGTGATAATCAGATAATCAACCGTGCTGCCGGTCGTCAGGTTTTTTCGGGAGTCGCCTTCCTGGGGATTGACCACCATGGTGTTCACGGCTTCCATAAACAAGGGCGATGCGGCGACCGTTGACTTGCGGCCCGCGGACAGATCTATGGCCACGTTGATTGCGGAGGCAAGCGAGATTTCCCCCTTCGCCGGAATATAGCGCACGGGGTTCAGACGCAGGGAGACGAAAGTATTGCCCCCCATGGAGTATACGCCTTCAATGGAGGCCAAGGCCTGGGGCCAGGGAGAAGCCGATGCGTAAACCGCCGTATCGGGATCCGTCCACTCCGGGGCGGGCAGGCTGGGAGAGGAGGCGTACTGGGCCGGATAGGCCAGGGCGTCTTCCAGGACAATGTTTTCCGAGGCGGTTGCGGTCAGGTTTTCGGCGGAAGCGCCTGACGGCAGAAGAATGTTTGCATAAAACGCCGGCATACTGGGAGTTCCCGGTTCCTGGTCCGGCAGAACTCCATCCTTGAGGGAAACGTGGACGTATCCGTCCTTCCGGGAGAAGCCGAGGTCGTTTTTGTCAAAGAGGAATTGCGCGTTGATTTGATCGTCTTCCATGGTCAGGCTACCGTCCAGGGTTTTGCGAACGGACTCGGTCCCTTTTGTGCTTAAAGGCGTGGGATAGGTCCACAAGTCCACATAATAGCCGGCCGCCCCGTCCACGGGATCCCAGGTTGCGGTGAACTGGTTGGCGTAGATATCGGTTCCTTCCTGGGCGACCGGGCCGTCCAGTTCCTCGGTTCGGAACTCGATGTTCTTTCCGTATGCCGTGCCCGAGGCATTAGTTGCATAGGCCCGGACATGATACCGCGTGTTGGGCGTCAAGCCGGTTAACTGGCCGGAAATAGCGCCCGCCTGGTTTTCCACCTGCAGGACGCCGTCCGCCAGGGTGGGCATGGGGCTTGTGCTGTAGCAAAATCCCTGGGCGGTCAGGCTGCTTCCGCCTTCGAAAAGGATTTCCCCCTCCAGGGTCGCGGAGACGGAGGTCGTGTCCGTAACCACGTCCGTGGTCACGATGGGCGCGTCAGCCCCCCATGATTGAGCGCCGAAGACAATGTCGTATAGGCCGATGCACTCCTCCATGTAGGCGAAGCCGTCAAAGGCCAGGTAATAGGTGGAAGAGGGGTTGGGGAGGTTGACCACTGCATAATTGCTATTTGGCGAACTGTCCAGATTCTCCGGGAGAAACGTCCAATCATCCCCCTCGCTGGTCTTGTATAAGAGAACAAGATCTCCGTCATAAATAACACTGACCGTGGGGGAGACGGCGCCGGAAAGATCCAGGGGCGGAGTCACGAGCCGGACGTTGTCCCCGTCTTCTATCCCGCAAAGCAGGGCTGAATACCCCCAGTAATTCCCCACGGTCCCCATGGAGTAAACCCAGGCCCCATTTCCGTCCACTACCTCCTGGGTCCAGTCGTCGGGTTCAAAGGCATTATGGTCAAAATCTTCCTGATAAACGGTTTGCCCGGTGGTGAATGTCCGGTCCTCGCCCACGGTTTCGGTGAGGACGTTCCCGGCCACCAGCCGGTAGTGGTAGGTGGTCATGGGGTCCATGTCGTACAACACTGCACGGACATCCGAAGGAGCGCTGTATTCCTCAACGGCGTAATAGTCTGAGGTTGAGCCGTATTCATTCGTAAGGCCGAATTCGAAATAAAAATAGGCGTCGCAGTCTTCGGCGTTATTGGGATCCATGGTTCCGTTGAGGACGGCCATTTGAGCGCCTACAGGTCCGGCGGCGTTTGTTTGGGCAAGCGGGGGATTCGGCGCCGAAGGCGTGACGAAAGTCCGGTCCGCGCCGGAAGCGGTTCCAGCCTCATTGGATGCAACCACCCTATAATGATACACCGCGTCCCAGTCCAGGCCGTCAATCTCGATGCCGACCTTGGTTTTCAGGGTTCCTGAAACAACGCCTGATTCGTCGCTCACCATGCCGTAAGAGGCGTCCGGTCCGTATTCAAAATAATACTCGGTTGCTGCGTCGTGTGCATTGACATTTGCAGTTAAAAAGGCGGAGTTCCATTCCACCTCAGCGTCCAGGGTTTCCACAGTAGGGGTTATGGGGTCGCCTGCTGTTGTAAAATACTCGGCGGCCCCCATGCTGACGCCGTCCGCATTGCCGGCCCAAATCCTGTAATAATATGTAGTGACCGGATCCAGGCCCGCCAGAGCTTGGGAGACAGCCACGTTGGCGGTTCCTGTGGCGACGAGCTCCTTAGGCGTAGACTGGCCAAAATCCGTTGTATCTCCGTACTCAAAATAGAATTCAGCCTCCAGCCCGTTGGGATTGACGCTGCCGTTAAGTTGAGCGGTAGTCGCATTGACGCCCGTGGCCGAACCGGTCTCCACTGTGGGGCCCATGGGCTGGTACACCAGGTAGCAGGCCGCGCAGGACACGGCGGCGGAGTCGTACCGGATGCGCATGTATCCGTCTTCGCCCCAGGCGTCGCCCCAGGAGTTGCGGAGAATCCAGCATCCTCCTCCGCCTTCCGGCGGGTTGTCGTCCCAGCCGACCAGGGCGATGGCGTGGTTGGTGGTTGCATAGTAGCAGGGATAGCCCCAGGCGTCGCAGCCGTTGTTGTCATCCTCGTACACGCCGCTGTCGTAGGCCTCAAAAGCGCTGGTGACGTAAACGGCCGCGTCCACCACCCCGTAAGTCATGATGGCGGCCTTGATCGAGTCGATATCCTGGCAGCCGATGCGATGCCAGGACTGGAAGCCGATCGTTGGGGGATAGGTTTCAAAGGGGCAGTCCTGAGAATCGTCATCCGAGTATGGATACAGGGTTTCTGTAATGACGCCCTGGTCCACAATGGCCTGGAGCTCCATGTATTCGTAATCGGCGCCCTCGCAACCGTAAAAATGCTCGTAATAGTCATTGCCCTGACAGAAGGCCAAAAAGGCTTCGGAAAAATCCGCGGCATTGGCGCCGTAACTGTTGGTGGCCCGGTTGTAGGTTCCTTCCGCCGCCGCTATCGCCCCGAATGCGTAGCAGGAGCCGCAACCCGCCTGGTTCCTGACAGGGCCGATGTAGGCTTTGCCGCCCACATCCCGCCAGTCAAAGGAGGGAGGCAGGGGCAGGTCAAGATGTTCGGCCAGGGGGCCCGGGTCGGGCAGGGCTTTCCGTTCCATGCCCGGCGTGGTTTGGCGCCGGGAGAGGAGCCTGTCCTTTTCAGCCTGGGGCAGGGAGAATACGGCGTTATCGGAAACCGTGAAGCTGTATCCGTTCAGTTCGATTTTTTCCCGGATTTCCGCCAGGGAATCATCCGCCTGAAAAGACTGGGAATCGACCGCCAGGGCCGGGCTGACAAATCCAGTGGCAAACAACGCGATTAATAAAACTATCCAACCGGAGATTGTAAATGCGGATCTTGATTTCAAGGGATTGCTCCTTTGGCAGTTGGTTATTCTTGGATATTTTTCTTAGCATTTGTTGAGTGGGCGAAGCCCAAGCAAGATGTGCAAGCAACATACGTACCGTTCTTAGGCCGCTATCATGCGTAGTAGCGCCGGACCTTTCTGGAGCCAAGGGTGCTGAAAATTTTGCATGTTTTTACGCGGAGCACAACAAATATTCCGTATCTGCCGATAAACAAGGGGTATTATGTCTCATTCACCTGACCATTTTTGGTTTGGATGCTGCAACATAGTGCGGCGCCGCGTTTATGAAGGCGTCTTGAAAATTTATATGGAGCCTTTGCATCAGCATTGATAATATCCTGTATTTTTAGCAAAAACCATTGCTTTTTAAAATTATTGGGTTATAATAAATGCGAGAATAAAAGACCTGGGTCGCCCTACGATTTTTATTGCGGCTTTGGTTTTTAACGGGGGGGAGTCTTTCATATCCATGTCAACACAGCCTAAAAGCCCCTTGCCTTGCGCAAAGGGGAGAGAACGCCCGCACTGCGCCCGAGACCTGAGTCGGCTTGGCGATTCTTCAGATATTTTTTCAGCCGTCATAAATAACGCCAATGAAGCGGTGTTGATCACCCAGGACGGCGTGATTCAAGCGGCCAACAAAAAAGCCATGGAAATTTCCGGAAGAACCCTGGAGGAGCTGAGTTCCAAGCCCTTTTTGGAATTCCTCCACCCGGAAGACCGGCAATTGGCCATGGAGCGCTACTTGACGCGATTGGACGGCCGGGAGCCGGAGGAAAAGCTCTGGGTGGTGCGGCTTATGGATAAGAGCGGGGGATTACGATACCTGGAGTCCAGAGGCGCAGCCATCCCCTATGAAGGGAAGGCGGCGGTCCTGCACTTTTTCACGGACGTTACGCGCAGGCTCCAGGCGGAGGCGCAAATTCGCGCATCAGAGGCCCAATACCGGTATCTGGTGGAAAACGCTTCGGACGCCATATGCATTATTCAGGACCGGGAGCTTTGTTTTTTCAACAAGGCCGCCGCGGACATGCTGGGATACACGCCCCAAGAAGTGTTGGAAATTGATTTGCTGGACTTGGTGCACCCTGATTTTCGGGAGCGCGTCGTCAATGCGCATTTAAAACGTTTGAAGGGGGAAAAGGTTCCCAATCCCTATAACTTCGACGCCATCGCCAAGTCGGGAAAGCGCATCAACGCCCAGCTGACCGCCGCCGTGATCGAATGGGAGGGAAGGCCCGCCCTGTTGGTCCTGGTGCGGGACGTCACGGAATCCCGGAAGAGGGAGGAGCAAATCCAGCAGGCCCGGCGCATGGAGGCTTTGGGCGCCCTGGCGGGCGGGATCGCCCACGATTTCAACAACCTGCTGATGGCCGTGCAGGGCCACGCCTCGCTCATGCTGCTATCCTCGGACCTGGACCGGAAAAAAGCGAAAAGCCTTCGCTGCATCGAGCAGTGCGTGCGCAGCGGGGCGGAATTGACCAGCCAGCTGCTGGGCTACGCCAAAGGCGGCAAGTACCAGGTCAGGCCCCACAATCTCAATACGATCATTGAAAATACGGCGGCCATGTTCGGCAGGGCCAGAAAGGAAATCCGCATTCATCTGGACCTGTCCCCGGAGCTTTGGGCCTCTGAGGTGGACCGCGCCCAGATCGAGCAGGTTTTGCTGAATATATACGTCAATGCGTGGCACGCCATGGACCCGGGGGGCGATCTGTTCATACGCTCCTGCAATTGCACCGTGGACGAGGTTCAAGCCCGGGGCATGGAAGTCGCACCCGGAAAATTCGCCAAAATTTCCATTACGGATACGGGCGTGGGGATGGATGAGGATACCAGAAAGCGCATTTTCGAGCCCTTTTTCACCACCCGGGAGATGGGCCGGGGCACGGGCCTGGGAATGGCTTCCGCCTACGGCATCGTCAAGAACCACGGCGGGTTCATCCATGTTTACAGCGAAAAAGGCCGGGGCGCCACCTTTTCCGTTTTTCTGGCCGCCTCCCAAGGTTGCATCCGGGAAGCTGCGCCGGAAAATCAGGCGCCGGCCCTGCATCGGGGCCGGGGTTTGGTCCTGCTGGCGGACGATGAGGCCATGATCCGAGACGTGGGGGGGCGGATGCTCCATGAACTGGGATACGAAGTGATTACCGCTGCGGACGCATCGGAAGCGGTGCGGCTTTTTCGCCAAAACGCCCGGGACATCAAACTGGTCATCCTGGACGTGATCATGCCTGGATCCGGCGTGGACGAGGCTCTCAAAATTATCCGAAAATCCTCGCCCGAGGCCCGGATTCTTTTGTCCAGCGGCTACAGTGTGGAGGGGCAGGCCCGAAGCCTGATGGAGATGGGGTGCCACGGGTTTATCCAAAAACCCTTTGACATTGAAGAACTGGCGGGCAAAATCCACGCAATCCAAGCCAATTGAGTCAGAACTTTGGCGGGACAGTCAACATAATGACGATCTGAATGATCCTTGCGCATCCCCCGGCGCCTTCCATCCTCAGCATAAGGGCGGCCTCCCGGCCTTGCCGGCGGGGGAGCGCCAGGGCGGATTTCCTCCCTGATCCGGCTTCCAGGCGTTATCCACGGACGAGGCGATCTGGGAGCGCCTCCATTCCAGCAACTGTTCCACGTCGGACTCCCATCTTCCCTCCAGCTTGGCTATGGGTGCGCCCATATCGATCCAGGCCCTGACGGTTTTCCAGGAGCGTCCCAAAAATTTTTGAATTTGGTCTCTGCCTGACAAAATGGTATTGGCGGACATGACAATATCCTTTCTCAAATAGCCTTTTTAGTTGCACAGAGAATGGGTTTTTGGTATGCTTCTTAACAGCCTCGGTAGTATTTTGGGGAAATAGTAACACTAAAAGTATTAAGAGTCAATATTAAAATCAGTCAAAAAGTCATCATGGTTGAGAAATACCCCAAAAGTGTAGCCCTGATCCTATGGAAAAGCGTCTGGAAACAGGCCCGGCAGCGGGGATGGATCATGGCCGAACTGGCCCGCAGGACCGGCATTTCCGCCCAGCATCTGAACGCCATCAAAAAGGGGGAAAAGGGCATGGGCGAAAAGACCCTGAACCGTTTTCTGAAAGCCCTGGATATGGATGTGGAGGAGTTGCTGGCTCAAGGGGCCGCACCCCGGCCCGAAGGATGGGAAGGCCCCTCCGGAGAAGGAAGGCCGGAGTTCGCCCTGGTTCCCAAATACAAAGCCCGCCTGTCCGGGGGGCCGGGAAGCCTGAGCTCCTCGGATGAAGTGGAGGCCAATTTCGCCTTTCGGGCGGATTGGATCGCCTCCAAAGGGGGCGGGGAGAGCCTGGCCTTGTTTGAGGTGACGGGCGACTCCATGTACCCGGTCATCTGCCACGGAGACGTGGTCCTGGTGGACCAAAGCCTTTCCGGCCCGGAAGACGTCATCAGCGGCAGGCCCTACGCCCTGGTGGAGGGCGCCCACACCAAAGTGAAAAACCTCCAATGGCAGGGCGCCGAGTTATGGGTCCACTCAGGCAAGGAGTCGGGCGAACCGCCCTACTGCCTGGACCAAAGCGCCTATTTTCGAATTATTGGCAGGGTTATCTGGGTGGGCCATGAGATATCCTGAAGGGTGATCAGCTTAAAAAACATTGACATAATACCCAAAGTATTATACAATGGTCTCCGTAATCCCGCAAATTAAAGCGACACGGAGCCCTTCAATGATTCCAGAAACCACCGCCCGCCTGAAAAACGGAAACACCTACCGCTTCCTTGACCCGGAATGGTCTCAAGGAAAAGCCCGCCTGATCCACACCCATCCGGAATATGAAGGGCCGCAGTGGAGGGCCCATGAAATCCTGGTGCAGGACATGCGCTATGAGGAGGAGCCCGTCTGGAGAACCCTGCTGCAGGCGGAGCGCGATCAGCTTTTGGAAAGGCACTGGCGGGAGGTTTTGGAGCATTTTAAGAGAAGGACTTTTCTTGACCTGGCAAGTTCGTGATGAACAGACTTCGGCCAACCGGCATAAGGCCTTGTTTTATGACCCGGCCTAAGCCGCATTTGCCAATCACCGTGAAGGAAGTAGAAGAAAAAAGTTTTTATGACTGTTTTAGTTCGTTGATGCTTTTCTCCCTGGCCGGCTCCGCCGCCTCCCGGGAATCAGCCCCCCCCCGCCCTGCACATCCTTTTGGTATGAGTTTTGCTTCTTCATCCTCCGGACATGATGCACGCCCCGGGGTCTTCCCCGGAATTGTTTTCAATCAACAATGGAGGTTTTTTTGATGAAGAAGTTGACCGTTGCCCTGCTGGCATCCCTTATGATTTTTTCTTTGGGTTTTTCGGCATGGGCCCAAGAGTCGGCCACGCCCCAGGAAGTATACGACATGGTGGCCAAGGCCGCTTATCTGATGGGAGAACTGGGAGAAGATGGCCTGGCGGCCTTTAACGATCCCAATGGGGAATTCGCCTGGAAGGACACCTACGTCATTGTGACGGACTGCGCCCAGAAAAAAGTGGTGGGGCATCCCGTTCCCCAGGTGCGCCAGATGGACCCCAGCGTGATCAAGTGCAAAAAAACCGGCCGCCCCATCCTCATAATGAGTTGTGAGGAAACGGAAAAAGACGACGTTCAGACCAACGGCTACTGGGGCGAGTACTGGTGGAACAAGCCCGGCACGGAGGAAGTTGCCAGAAAGGTTTCCTTCACTCTGCCCGTCGCCGGAACCCCCTGGATCGTCAGCGCGGGAATCTGGAACGAAGATATTTCCCTGGACGAATTGAACGCGGCCAACAAATAAGCGGCTAATCCTTTTCCGGATTGAACTCCGGGCCAAAGGGCTTAACCAAAAGCACCAGCGCCGGCAACAGAAAAAAATCCGCCAGCAGGGCCGTTAACACAGTGGCGGCCACCAGGATGCCGAAGGCCGCCAGGCTGGCCATTTCGGAAAAAGCCATAACCATAAAGCCGCACACCAGCACCACGGTGGTAATGAACAAGGCCCTGCCCACCTCCCGCATGGAGGGGAGCAGGGCTTTTTCGTAGCATCCATGGGTGAAAAACTCATGACGATACCGGGTGATCAGATGCACGGTGTCGTCCACGGCGATCCCTATGGCCACGCAGGCGATAAGCAGCTTGACGTAATCCAGGTGGATTCCCGCCCACCCCATGTATCCCAGGGTGACCAGGACCGGCGTCAGGTTGGGAATCATGGCAAGAAGCCCCGTGCGCACGGAGCCGAAAACCAGGCACATCATAATGGCGATCATGGTGAAAGCCAGGGCGAATCCCTGAATCTGGCTCCGGACGATGTAATCCAGGAGCTTGACCCACAAAGAGCCCATGCCCGTGTATACCGGGGGCGGAACCGGGGAGCCGGTGCGCGCCAGGGAGTATTCCTCCAGGTCCTCAACCAAAGCCTGATACTTGCTGGTTTCCACCATCTTGCAGCGCAGCTCCACATTGGCGCGTTGGTAGTCCGAGGAGATGTAGTCGTGGGACTCGTCCCCGCCGGAGCTTTCGTACAAGAGCATGTACTGGGAGCCCAGTTCCATGGAGTCCGGTAAAATATAATACTCCTCCCGGTTTTCATGGAAGGCCCGGTTCAAATCCTTTAAAATATCCGCAATGGAATTGCTCTTAATGACCACGCCATGGGATTCGGCTTCCTTCTGAAAAGCCTCGATTTCCGCCAGGGCTTCCGGCTCCAGGATGCCGTTATAGTCTTCCGACTCGAATATGTAGGAAAAGCTGGCGCTCCCCCCCATGACGTTATCCGCAAATTCGGTCACCCGCCGGATTTTCACGTTCTTGCTGAACTCGTTCAAAAAGCTGGAGTCCACCGTAAGCCGGGCCGCTCCCAGGCAGGAAATCACGATGATAAGTACGGAAGCCGCAGCAATCAGTTTTCTGCGGCGGATGTTAAAGCGGCTGACTGCGTCCAATCCCGCCTTGAAGGCCGCGCCCCCTTTGGCCGAAGCCCTTTGGGCTTTGGTCGGCTTTTTGGCCGGACGCCTTTTGCCCAGGGATAAAAACACCACAAAAAGCGTGATGCTCAACAAAAAAGCCCCCGCGACGCCCACGGCGCTGTACAAGGCGAAATGCCGGATGGCCTTGATGGGCGATATGCTCATGGAGGCGAAGCCGACCACGGTGGTCAGGGAGGTGAACAGGCAGGGCGCCCCCACAAGGTACAGGGTGCGGACCACGGCTTGACGCCGGTCGTTGTACTCGGCGAAAAAGGTCCGAAACTCGGCGAAGACGTGGACGGCGTCCGCCACGCCCACAGCCGTGAGAATAGCAGGCAGCATGATGAACATGAGGTCCTGGCTCCACCCCATGACTCCCATGAATCCCTGGACCAAAACAACGGATAAAGCCACAATCGCCAGCGGGCCGATCACGCCCATGAATTTTCGGAAAAACAGGCCCAGAACCAGGGCTATCATGCCAAAAGCCAACAAACCCAAATTTAGGCTCTCTTTGGTGGTGGTCTTGTTATAGAAGGCGTTAAGGGGCACGTCGCCGGTGTGGTAAAATTTAATTTTGGAGTATTCCGGGCGGGCCAGGATCTCCTCAATTTTATTGTTTGCAGCCTGGGGATAGAGGTTGTCCAGGTCGCTGGAGCTTTTCCCGGGGTCGAGGACAATCTCGTCCAACGGGTCCACGCTGGATTTCTCCATATCAATGACGATGGCGGCGTACTTCCTGTCCTCGCTGACCAGGGCGTCCACGAAAAAAGGCTTGGACATCACCCGGTCGCTGAAGGCGAGCAAATCCTCCTGGGTTTCCGGAAAATCCTCCAACGCGTCGTAAACCAAAAGCTCGTCCTCGTCCCCCTCAATAAACTCGGCGTTGGCCAGGGACGTGACTTTATCCACAAACGGGACCTGGTCTTCCAGAGCCTCGGTCAGGTCGCGGATTCTTTCCATCACCTCCAGGTTCCAGACGCCGTGCTCAATCCCGGGGGCTTCGTATAGAATGTAGGATATTTCATCGGAGCCGAAATCCTCCCTGAACTGGAGAAATGCGCCGTAGGCGGGATCGCTCCGGTCGAAATAAGCCTCAAAGCTGTTGTCCTGCCGGACCTGCGCGGCGAAAAAAAGACTCCCTCCCAAAACGGCAAGGCACAGGAAAAGCACAATCAGCCTATGGTCGTAGGACCAGCCGGCGATTTGCTCAAACAGGGCGCTCAACCAGTCTACCAGGCCGTTTCTCCGGGTCTGGGCTTTCATACAAAGTCCTTTCCATTTTAATTCAGACGAAATGCAGCAAGAGGGGGTGAGGTTCCAAGGCGCTTCGGAAGGAAATCATAGAGAGATTGCCGGGAAAAAGCAAGAATTCCGGAAAAGGGTAAGGGTAAAATGGGACATACAGCGGCGGGGGTTTATCGCACCCGGACCTCTTTAACGCAGGAAGAGGCCTGGGCGGCGAAGGCTTCCACGTCTTCACGGGTGTAAACTATTTCCGCCTTTTCCAAAAAGTCGGGCTCCAGCATTCTGGTCCCCTGGCACTCCTGAAAGACCCATAGATCTGCGCCGGACAATTGGTCCGCCAGACCGGCCAGTATGTCCGCGTCAATCATGGGGTGGGCGCAGGTGGTCCGGAACTCATGGGGCGTCCCGGAATCCAGAATGGTTTGGATGCTCGTTCGGATTTTTTCGGGCTCGACAGGCGAAGCCACCATTTCCGCGTACAAGGCGGGATCGGTTTTCAGGTCCATGGCCACATAGTCAGCCAGGCCTTTCTCCAGGATTTGCCCCAGAACGCCCGGCCTGCTTCCGTTGGTGTCCAGCTTGAGTTCAAAGCCCATGTCCTTGATGGCGGCCATGAAATCCATGAGGTCCTTATGCAGCGTGGGCTCTCCGCCTGTTATGACTACGCCGTCCAGGAAGCCTGTGCGCTCCTTCAAAAAACTCATGACCCAGTTATTTTTGATGACCTGGGCCGTGGAAAAGGACAGCAATTCCGGGTTGTGGCAGTAAGGGCATTTGAAGTTGCAGCCAGCCGTAAAAAGGACGCACCCCACCCTGCCCGGAAAGTCTATTAGCGAAGTTTTTTGAATGCCGCCGAAAACCATTTTACAACACCTTCCTATATCAACTTACTCCCACGCCTTGCGCGGGAGTGCATCAACTCGCCCCCATGCTTTGCGTGGGAATGCATACCGACCTATCAAGCCCTGGAGACGCTGTCCAACTCAACCGGATCGCCTCCGCCTTCTCGTTCCCGTGCCACGCCTGGGAATGCACGCCTACCTATCAAGCCATGGAGGCGCTGTCCAACTCAACCGGATCGCCCCCGCCTTCTCCTTCCCATGCTTTGCGCGGAAATGCATACCGGCCCATCAAGCCAGGAAGACGTTGTTCCAGCCTAACCGGATCGCCCCCGTCTTCTCGTTCCCATGCTTTGCGTGGGAATGCATACCGGACTTACCACTGCTTACAAATTTCAATCATCCCTTGCCGCCCCATGTAGTCCCGTGCACTGGAATACCTCCAGTCTTCCGGCTTATCTACATAGCCGCGTTTCACCGGGTTCTGGTGTATGTACTCCACCTTTTCCCGCATCATATCAAGCGTGTGGATCAGCTCAGGGTGGGCGCCTTCCTGCCAGAACTGATATGTCCGATCCTGTTTGTGAGCCTCTTTATAAAATCTCAACTGATCCAATATTGTCTTTGCTTTAAAATCCTTTAGCAAGGCGATCAACTGCTTTGCCGTGTGGGCCTTAAAGCGCCCTATGTCTCTGCCCATGTCACCACTTTGGGCGATTAAGTGCATGTGATTTTCCAGGATGACGTAAGCGTATACCTTCATTCCATCCTTTTTGAGAAAGTTTAGGGAGTCAATAATAACGCCCACCGGTTCAGGGCGGGTGAATACAGGGAGCCAGTTAAGGACAGTGCAGGTTACAAAGTAAGGCGCGTCCTGCTGCCTGAACGTGTAACGGCTTCTGCCCACGAGTTGCTCCTGTATGCATTCCCACGCACAGCATGGGAACGAGAAGTTTCATCGCTTCCGCTATATTTCTTCCCCAAAAACCTCCAACTCGTATATTCCTATCCAGTCCTGAAATTCATCATTCTTTTTGTTAAAATAATTAGTTGGAGTGCATTGAGTTATGTTTTTGCTCTTCGTTCATGCAATATAACAAAATGGTTGATAGTTCCCTTCCACTCAGTCTCATATCAACTTGTTCCCATGCTTCGCGTGGGAATGCATACTGGATTCTCAAGCAAAGAAGTCTTTCATGCAGACCTATAAAACTGATTGAGCAATAGGGCGGCGGTCATCAATCCGGGCGCCTAAGCGCCCGGACCGATTGAGTGGAAAGAAGCTCCGGGGGGAGCAAAGGTGGAGATGGGGTGCAAAGCCGCGTCAGAGCCTGTCAACTGTTGGAGTCGTGCACGAATTCCTTAGGAGATCAACATGCGCGGCTCCCCCCGGGCCGTCCTCCTCTCTTCCCTCTTATAAACATCGAAGCCCCCGGCCGGGCCGGGCGCTCCGATCAGGAAGCAACGCTAAAGGTTTTTCTCAACGAAAACTCCGCCTGTTTGCCGTCGTTCCATTGCCGGACGGGACGGAGGTATCCCACCACCCGGGAATACACCTCCGTGGGCGACTGGCACCGGGGGCATTCGTGATGCTCGCCGGCCAGGTATCCGTGGGAGGGGCAGACGGAGAAGGTGGGGGTCAGGGTCATGTAGGGCAGTTTAAAGCCCGACGTAATTTTCCGAAGAAGGTTCTTGACCGTATCGCAGTCGGTCACCTGCTCTCCCAGGAAGATGTGCAGCACGGTCCCACCGGTGTACTTGGCCTGGAGGTCGTCCTGCAGCTTGAGGGTCTGGAACAGGTCGTCCGTGTAATCCACGGGCAGTTGGGTGGAATTGGTATAAAACGGAGAGGCCCCGGACTGCACCTGGGGTTCGTTGGCGCAAAGGATTTCCGGATACATTTTCTTGTCCGCCATGGCCAGACGATAGGAGGTGCCTTCCCCCGGAGTGGCTTCCAGGTTGAACATCTCTCCGGTTTCCTCCTGGATGGCGGAAAGGACGTCCCGGATGTGGTCCATGACCCTGCCCGAGAATTCCTGGCCTTCGGGCGTGCCGATGTCTTTGCCCAGGAGGTTGAGGCAGGCTTCGTTCATGCCGATGATGCCCACGGTGGAAAAATGGTTGGTCCAGAATTTTTCCGTGCCTTCCTTGACCTTGCGCAAATAGAACTGGGAGTAGGGATACAAGTCCCTTTCCGTGAACTTTTCCAGCACCTTACGCTTGATTTCCAGGCTCTGGCGGGCCAGCTCGATGCGGCCGTCCAAAAGCTCCATAAAATCCTTTTCGTCCGCAGCCAGAAAACCCAGCCTGGGCAGGTTGATGGTCACCACGCCGATGGAGCCGGTGAGCGGATTGGCGCCGAAAAGGCCGCCGCCCCGTTTTTGCAGCTCCCGGTTGTCCAGGCGCAAGCGGCAGCACATGGAGCGGGCGTCTTCGGGCGACATATCGGAGTTCACGAAGTTGGAAAAATAAGGAATGCCGTATTTTCCGGTCATCTTCCAGACAGGCTCCAGGTTGGGGTTGTCCCAGTCGAAATCCGGCGTAATGTTGTATGTGGGGATGGGGAACGTAAAAACCCGGCCCTTGGCGTCGCCTTCCATCATGACCTCGGCGAAGGCCTTGTTGATCATGTCCATTTCATGCTGGAACTCGCCGTAGGTTTCGTCCAGGTATTCACCGCCAACGATCACCCGGTCGTTCTTCAGGGTGGCGGCGGGCTGGAGATCCATAGTAATATTGGTGAAAGGCGTCTGGAATCCAACGCGGGTGGGGATGTTGATGTTGAACACAAATTCCTGAAGGGCCTGCTTGACCTCTTTCTGATCCAAATCGTCAAAACGGACGAAAGGCGCCAGCAAGGTGTCGAAGTTGGACAGGGCCTGAGCGCCCGCAGCTTCGCCTTGCAGGGTGTAGAAAAAGTTGACGATCTGGCCCAATGCAGAGCGCAGGTGGCGCGGGGGGCCGCTTTCCACCTTGCCGGCCACGCCCTTGAATCCCTCCAAGAGCAAGTCCTGCAAGTCCCATCCCACGCAGTATACGGACAACAGGCTGAGGTCGTGCACATGGATATCGCCGGACTTATGGGCGCGGCGGATTTCAGGCGGATAAATTTTGCCCAGCCAGTATTCCGAGGTGATGTCCGAGGAGATGTAATTGTTCAACCCCTGGAGGGAATAGCACATATTGCTGTTTTCCTTCACCTTCCAGTCCAGGCGGTTGATATAGTGGTCCACCAGATCGATCCGGTCCTCCCGGGTGATCCGGCGAATCTGGGCGTGCTGCTCCCGATACAGAATGTAAGCCTTGGCGCTCATAAAATAGGGAGAATCCAGCAAAACATGCTCCACGATGTCCTGCACTTCCTCCACTTCGGGAATGGAACCCAGCCGCATGTCATGGGCCAGGGTCACCACCCTCAGGGTGAGCTTTCTCGCCTCCCGCTCCGTAAACTCGTCGGTTGCCTTGCCGGCCTGGGCTATGGCGTTGGTAATCTTGGCGGCATCAAACGGAACAATCCGGCCGTCGCGCTTTTTTATCTGTTCAAACATGGGCACCTCGCTCGCTACAGGGCAGTATTTTGGATTCTCTCAGCAGTTAAGCCATTTGAAGTCATTGGTCAGGCGCCAGTTCCGCCCTCGTTTTTTCCTTGATATTTGTGTCACGTCCTACCCGATAAAAGAAAAAAAACCGGAAATCTCCAGAACTGGGATAATGATGTAATTCGTAATGCAAGCAGTGATTTGCTTTAAGTGTGGAAACATGATTACCACTACATATTGTGTCTGTCAAGATTATTTTTCAGACATATTGGGGTTCAAGGCCGGATCGCGGGTTTTTAGCGCCGCCCGTTTGCGTCATGAAGAACGGGGGAAATTTTGCCGATGAAGGCTGTTTTAAAGGGGGCTGATTTGATGACGCAGGGCGTTAAAATTTGGGCTGGGTAATAGTGGAATCGGCCTGAAAAATATTTTAAACGGTGAAAGAGGCGGCAAATAAGAAGGGCGTTGGGGGTTGCGGCAACCTCCAACGCCCTCTACAATATGTTGTGGCTTCCGCCTTTTATTCCAGTTGCTTTCTCAGCTCGCGCTTCAGGATTTTGCCGGCGCCGCTGACGGGGATTTCGCTGACGAAAATCACGCCGCGGAGTTTTTTATAGGCCGCCACCCTGGAATTGACGAACTCCATGATGTCCTCTTCCGTAGCGTCCATGCCGGACCTGAGCTGCACAAAAGCGATGGGCTTTTCGCCCGCGTCCGGGTCCTTTTTTCCCACCACTGCGGCGTTTTCCACGGCCGGGTGGTCGTACAGGACTTCTTCCAGTTGGCGGGGGTAGACGTTATATCCTTTATATAGAATGAGGTCTTTGATGCGGTCCGTGATGAACAGGAATCCATCGTCGTCCATGCGGCCGATGTCGCCGGTGCGGAGCCAGCCGTCTTTAAGCACTTCGGCGGTGGCTTCCGGGCGGCCCCAATACCCCTGCATGACCTGGGGGCCTTTGATGCAGATCTCGCCTTCCTCGCCGATGGGAAGCTCATCGCCGGAGGCGGGATCTGTAATGATGATTTCCGTGTCGAAAATGGGCAGCCCCACGGAGCCGGCCCGGGTCTGGCCTTTGATGGGCGGGTTGCATGTGGCGCCCATGGAGACCTCAGTAAGTCCGTAGGCCTCCAGGACGATTCCGGTGAAGGACTCCTCCAACTGCTTAAGCACCGGAACCGGAAGGGGCGCTGCGCCGGATCCGGCCATTTTGATGCCTGAGAGGTCGTAATCCTTGAAATTGGGCAGGTTGACCAGAGGTACGAAAAGCTGGGGCGCGCCGCCCAGGGTGGTTGCGCCGTATTTCCCAATGGCGGTGATGTACTCCACGGGATCGAACCTGGGGAAAACCACCATGGTGGAGCCTGCGTAAACCGGATTATTGAGGTAGGCGATGGTTCCCATGGCGTGGAACCAGGGCACGACCACCAGAGCGGTTTCCTCGTCCGTAACGGCCATGCGGTCCACGTGGGGATCCACGTCCGGGGGATAATCGGGGCCAAAGGTTCCGTCCTCCCGGAGTATGAGTTGGGCGCCTGCAAACCAGCAGGAGTACTGCAGCACGTTGCAAATCACATTTTTGTGCGTCAGCATGACTCCTTTGGAAACCCCGGTGGTTCCGCCGGTGTACGCCAAATGCGCCAGATCCTTTTCCACGTCGATTTCCACGGCCAGGGGATCCGGCTGATGCTCGGCCAGAAGCTGGGCCATGTCCAGGGTTCCTTCCACGGGAAACTTGCCCAATGGCTTGAGGGGCTGGATGACCGCGCTGAAGCAGTCTGCGATGCTGGTTGTGATGACCTTGGAAACCGTGGTCTTGGCCACGGCCTCGGCCGCCCCGGGATACAAGAGGTCCAGGGACACAAGCACCTTAGACTGGGAATCGTTAAGCTGATGCTCGATCTCCGAAGGAGACAATAAAGGAGAAACCGGCGTAAACGCAGCGCCGGTCCTTAATGCGCCGTAATAGGCAATGGCGAACTGGGGGCAGTTGGGCAGGTGTATGGCCACTTTATCGCCTTTGCCCACGCCCAATGATTTCAATGCGTTCGCAAACCGCTCCGTCAGGTTTTTCAGCTCGGAAAAGGTCAGTTCCATGCCCCCGAAAATCATGGCGAGCCTGTTGGGAGATCTTTTTGCCGTCTGGTCCAAAAGTTTAAAAACGGGGACATTGGGGTAATTGAGGGACTCGGGCCAACCATCCGGCCAATACTTGAAATTTTTTGCCATGGGGCTGCTCCTTTTCAATAAATTGGTGAGGCTAGTTTTGGTTAGATCGGCTTGAAAATGAAAGTAAGGCTGAAGTAATGCGAGTGAGATTTGAACGTTCGGACGATTTAAAACAGAATACCCGGATTTTTTTTGTTTTGCAAGCACGAAGATTTGCCTTTTAGCATAAATTGTGCACAAGTGTTCTTCCATGAAAACGGATTCTGCAATAGGAAAATGGTTTGTATTCGGCATTGTAGGCGTTGGGATTTTCATGTCCACCCTGGACGGAAGCATCGTGAACATCGCCCTGCCCTCCATTCTCAAAAGCTACGGCGTAAGCCTTTCAACCATTCGCTGGGTGCCCCTTATTTATCTTTTGACCATATCGTGCCTGCTTTTGTCCTTCGGCCGATTTTCGGACATGATAGGCAGAAGGCGCGTATACACCCGGGGGCTGTTTGTGTTTTCCCTGGGGTCGCTTTTGTGCGGACTGGCGGGGTCAGCGGGCGTATTGATTACGGCCCGTTCTCTTCAGGGCATGGGGGCGGCCATGATCATGTCGTGCACTCCCGCCTTGATCGCGGACAATTTCCCCCCCGAGGAGCGGGGCATGGCCATGGGCATGA
This sequence comes from Desulfatibacillum aliphaticivorans DSM 15576, assembly GCF_000429905.1. Taxonomy (NCBI): domain Bacteria; kingdom Pseudomonadati; phylum Thermodesulfobacteriota; class Desulfobacteria; order Desulfobacterales; family Desulfatibacillaceae; genus Desulfatibacillum; species Desulfatibacillum aliphaticivorans. Next base: position 29,621 of record NZ_AUCT01000002.1, read on the forward strand.
TCGGGGCGGTGGTGGCCTCGGGCCTGACCGTTGGCCCTGCTCTGGGCGGCCTGATCCTGGAGCATTTTTCGTGGCACTGGATCTTTTTCATCAACCTCCCGGTGGGGCTGGGCGCCATCATTGCCGCCAACCGCGTTTTAAAGGAAAGCCAGGCTTCGGGCCCAAGGGAAAGTTTCGACTGGATAGGCGCCTTGCTTCTGGCCCTGGTGTTCGGGTCGTTTACCCTGGCTATATCCATGGGCAAGGAAATGGGATGGACATCCGTTCCCATAGTCGGCCTGATAGCGGCCTTTGCCGTAGGCGCGGTCTTGTTTATATTTGTGGAGGTGAAAGCGCCCCACCCCTTGGTGGACCTGGAGCTTTTTAGAATCAGGCTGTTTGCTTGCGCGCTCTGCGCTGCAGTAACCCTGTTTATCAGCCTGTTTTGCCTGATTTTTCTCATGCCTTTTTATCTTAAGTATCCGGGAGGCTTTTCGGACGCCGGGGCCGGCGGAATGCTGGTGGTTCCCTTTTTATTCATGCTGGTGGGCGCCCCCATCTTCGGCGCCATGTCCGACCGGCTGGGGTCCAGGCTTTTGTGCACCCTTGGCATGCTCATGCTTTCCGCTTCGTTTTTCTCCTTCATGTTTATGGAGCCCACCACCGATATTTTTCCCATTTTCTGGAGGCTGGCCCTGGCGGGCTTCGGAACGTCTTTGTTCACGTCCCCCAATAACGCCGCCGCCATAACCGCCGTGCCGGTCAATCGCAGAGGCATTGCTTCCGCCCTTATAGCGACGGCGAGGAACATGGGCATGGTTATGGGCATCGCCATGGCCAGTACGGTTTTTGCCGCCGTGTACACCTCCGTTTACCCGGGAGCGACTCTGGACTCGTACAGCGCGCAACATGTGGAAGGATTTATGGCGGCGTTCCATCAAGCCATGATGTGCGGCGGATTCGCAGCCTTGGCGGGCGCCGTGCTTGCAGCGCTGCGGGGCAAAGGAACGGTTTCCGAGGAATAGGATTCCGGATGCTCTTCTTCATATTGCCTGCGCAACTCCGGCTGGAACGCCCGGTCATGGGCTGCGGCCGGCTCTTTAAAAAGCAATGAGTCTCCTGCGATTAAAAGCGCAATGACCAAAGCCATTGCGGCCGCCTTTTTCCATTCCCGTTGACCAATCCAAGCCTGCATATAAGCTATGACGGACCCGGCGAACAGGCATAAAGCCGGAAGGGCCGGGGCTCTGTACCTGGAGCCGGATAGAAAGATGGTGCAGGAAATCAAAAAGCTGAAAACCAGGCAATACAACGGAAAAAGCCGCCGCCAGCGTTTGCTATTCAATATCATTCCAGCTAACGCCAGGGATGAAATCAGAATATAAGGGATGAACGGCTTGTTCAGAGTCCATTGCCATTTAAAGTAAGCGCTGTCGATCAGGTGATTTTCGTATCCGTGAAAAAAAAGCGCCGCCTTTTGGCTCCAGAGCGCCGCCGCCCTTTTGGGGTCTGCTTTTAAATCTCTCAAGCCCGTCAGAAACCAGAACCGGGCGCTTTCCGACGGCTTTAAATCCCGCCCGGCCATGGCGGACGCCCTTTCCCGAAAAAAGACGTGGCTGTGATCCGGGTCCGTCTTTCCGTCCGGGACTGCGTCCTGGCCTTCCAGGTTCTGGGGAAAGAACGCCGCTGCCGCGCCCCCGTTTCCATTATAAAAAAGCCTGCCGTAGGAGTCGGACACGGCCACAAAATCATCAAACTTAATATAGTTCCGCACGGAGATCGGCAGAATGACGAGACCGGCCAGAATGCAAAAAACAGCGGCCAGGGCTGTACGCCTTTTTAAGCTGAGGCCTGGGTCGAAAGCCGCAAAAAGCCAGAAAGCTATTCCCAGGCAGAAGAGCCCGAAATTGGGCTTGGTTATCAGGGCCAATCCGGCGAAAAGCCCGGCCGCGGCAATGAGCTTGAATCGCTTGTTGTAGTTGTTTTTGGAGTCCTGAGCTTTAACCAAAAACAGGATGCACAAAAGGCTTAAGAAAAGCAGCAGGACCAGGGGTTCAAAGGTGGATTCCAAGGCCATGATATTGCCGTGAAAGGCGTATAACAAAGCCCCTGAGAACCCTGCAAGGCATCCCATAAGGCGGCGCCCCACGGCGAATATCAGCAGGACGTTCAGGGCGCCCAGAAAAAGCTGCACGGCTTCCAGGGCGTGGATGGACAGGCCCAGGCGGCCCATGCAAAAAGCCATGGAATAGAGGTACAGGGGGCTCAGGTCCAGGAGACGCTCTCCCAGGTCGCGGCCCTGAAGCAATTGTTGCGCGAAATAGGGGTATTTTCCAAAGACTTCGGCCGTCCCGTGGTTGTAAAAAAAAATGAGCCGGCAGCCCAGAGCGGCCAGGAACAGGATAGGATAACAGGCTGGGTGGGCGGGTTTGGTCATGGATTGTTTTTGGGTTTACCGCCCGGTTTTGCAGCCGGGCGGATGGATTCAGGACTGGTTTTCGGACGGCGGGGAGGCGGCGGGCTTCTTTTTTCTGCGGCGCCTTCTCCTGGGTTTCTTTTTCGGGGCTTCTCCATCGGCCTGGACGGGGGCGTTTTCGGGGCTTGGGCTTCCGCCTTCCTTGCGGGGCTTCCTCCGCCGGGGTCCTCCCCCTGGCTTTCCGCCGCGCTTTCCTCCCCGGCCTTTGCCCCTGCCTTGGCCCTGGTCCGGCTTGGGGCCGCGTTTTCTGGCCGGCATGGGTCCGGCTTTGTCTTCCTGAAAGTACTCTTCCTCCGGCCATTCCACAGGAAGGGATAAGCCGATCATTTCCTCCATGGGCTCCAGGTGGAACACGTAATGCTCGCATGCCAGGGAGATTGCCTTGCCCGTCTTGCCCGCCCTGGCCGTACGGCCTATTCGATGGACGTAGTTTTCCGGGTCCTGGGGCAGGTCGTAATTAATGACATGGCTGACGTCCTCCACGTGGATGCCGCGGGACGCCACGTCCGTGGCCACCAGAATGGAAAGCTCCCCGTTCTTGAAGCGCTCCATCAATTGCAATCGTTTGCGCTGGGGGAGGTCTCCGGTAATGCCGCCGGCCGGGAACCCGTTTCCCCTCAATTTATGGGCCACAAACTCCACGCCGGACTTGGTGTTTACAAAAACCAGGGCCCGGGTCCAATCCTCGTTTTTAAAAACGCCAAGAAGCAAGGGGAGCTTCTGATCCTGGCCCACATGGTATAAAATCTGGTCGATTCCCTTGACCGTCACTTCTTCGGGCGTGACCGATATGAACTCGGGAAGGTTCATATAGTCGTAGGTCAGTTCCAAAACCCTGTAGGACAGGGTGGCGGAAAAAAGCATGGACTGGCGCTTTTCGTAATGGGGCATTTTGCGCAGGATGTAGCGCATGTCCTTTGCAAAGCCCAAATCCAGAAGCCTGTCCGCCTCGTCGATCACCACGGATTTAATGGCGTGGGTCTTGAAAATGCCTTGTTTGTAATAGTCGATAATGCGGCCCGGCGTGCCGATGAGAACGTCGGCCCCCTGCTTGAGGATGTCCATTTGCTTGCGGTAATCCATGCCGCCGATGGCCTGGGCGATGGTGAAATCCGTGTGCCCGCCTAAAACAACGGCCTCTTCGTATATCTGCAGGGCCAACTCCCGGGTGGGGGCCACAATCAGGGCGGAGGGCAGGGTTTTACTCCGTTTTTCCAGCCCTAACAGTTTGGAAAACATGGGAACGAGAAAAGCGGCCGTCTTCCCCGTGCCGGTCTGAGCCTGTCCGGCGATGTCTTTGCCGGAAAGGGCCACGGGCAGAACCTGGGCCTGGATAGGCGTACAACGTTCAAAGCCGGCGTCCTTCAGGCCTTCCAGCAATGTTTCCGGCAGATCAAAGTCCGCAAATGTGGTGTTTGTGAGGAAGCGCGGTCCGGCCGCCCTTTCTTCAGTCTGATCGATTTCAGAATCCTGGGTCATTCTATCCTTTCCCACCCGGCTGCTCCGGGACTTTCGTATATTCGGCCAGCCGGAAGCCGGTGTGCGCCCTAATCAAGGCGGCCCGGCGGCTGGTTTTCTAATCAATAACCACCGGACGGGCGGGCTTTTACGCGAATCATGGGGTTCACGCAGGCCTCCCAGCCGGGTTGATTGATATTTCATAACCCGGTTACTATAGCATGTTTGAATCAATTGGCAAGAAAGGTCTTTAATATTCTGGAATTAAATGACAAAGCCCCGCCGCTTTCCGCCTGCAGGATATGCCTGCCAATTGGAAAGCGAAGGGGCTTGCAATGCCTTTTTACGAGGGCTTGGCGCCCCTTCATTTTTTTATGAAAGAGCGCGTGCGGCGCTAAGACGCGCAGCCATACGCTTGTGTTTCGTAGGCGTTGTCCAAAACGGTGCTGATTACGCGGGCCAGTTTTTGCATGGCGAATGGCTTGGTGAGTACAGCGGAAACGGATTTCTTCTTAACTTGCTCCTGCAACTCGTCGCTTGTATAGCCTGTACATAAAATCACCGGCGTCTCCGGGCTGACGCCTCTCACTTTTTCCAGCAAATCCATGCCCGACATGCCGGGCATTACCTGATCGCAAATAACCAGGCTGTACCCGTCAGGGCGTTGGGTGAAATCCTCGTAAGCCTTGGCGCCGTCCGCATGACTGGTCACCTCATAACCCAAGCCTTCCAGCATCATGTTCATTATGGATGTTACGTTTTCCTCGTCATCGACAAATAATATGCGGTTGTTGCGGATCAAGCCTTTTTCTGATGTGTTGCATCCCATATCGAAGTCCCTTTCTTATGGCGAAAACGTTCTTTTGAACCTTTATCGGAAGCAAAGGGAAATTTCTTGAACATGACTTTACAGGGTTCATCAGCTGGATGGATGGAAGCCGGCAGATTCCCAGAGGATAGAATGGAGAAATCGATGACAAAAAAAGCGGCCGCCTTTTTTTAAAAAAGCGTACCGCCCAATTTTTTAGTGTGTTATTAGTATCCCTATTAGCGACAGTTCTCAATGAAGGGTTTCACAATAAAAATGTGACGCCATTCACACCCTAATTCGCCATAAAAATACACCCTTATATGTTGTTTTTTGATCCAAAATTTTGTAAATATTCGAAAATTCGGAAAGGAATTCAAATTATTGAGTTTTTCCAAAAAGATAGGCATTGTGGACCCGCCGGAGTACACAAGCATGGAAAAAGATAAAAATCAAGGGGAGTCATTAGCCGATCAGGTGGAGGCGGCGGCCCGGGCCCTTTTCGCCAAGGCGCGCACCAGTCACGATTGGGACCACACCCAGCGAGTCATTGCCTTGGCTCGGCGAATCGGAGAAGCGGAAGGCGCTGACCAGGAGGTGGTGGTTATGGCCGCCTGTCTGCACGACATAGGCAGGGCCAGGCAGGACGCTTCCAACGGGTCCATTTGCCACGCCCAAAAGGGGGCGGAGATGGCTGCGCCCTTGCTTCAGGAATTGGGATTGCCGCCCAATAAGGCGGAAAACATTCTCCATTGCATCCGCGCCCACCGATTTCGCAAAGGAGAGGCGCCCGAAACCCTGGAAGCCAAGGTATTGTTCGACGCCGATAAGTTGGATTCCATCGGCGCAATCGGAGTAGCCAGGGCCTTCGCCTTTGCGGGAGAGGTTGGAGCGAGGCTGCACAGCCCGGGCAAAGATCCTTTTAAGTCCAAGCCTTATACGGAGGACGACACGGGCTTTCGGGAGTTTGAGGTGAAGCTGAAAAAGGTCAAGGAGCGAATGCAAACCCGGGAGGGGAAGCGCATCGCCGGCAAGCGCCACGCCTTTATGACGGCTTTTTTCGCCCGTTTTTTGGCGGAATACGAAGGGTTGAAGTAAAACGGGCTTTTTCCTCAGTTTTCAAAGGAACGCCCCCGGGAATCCGGGGTAGACCCTTCCACGGCGGCCCGCACTGATCATCCTGTAAAAACCGTTCTGATAAATTTTTGGCGGCCCTTTTTCATGGGAATCTTTTTGACGGCCCATTCGACAATCATGGTTTGAATGTAAACGGTTGCGACCGCCAAGGCGTAAACCAAAAAGTATCTGGTTATGATGCTTGAATACAGCTTTATATACTGGAATATCAGAATAAACATCCAATGCCATAAATAAATCCAAAGCGTTGACCGGCCGATGAAGCGGAACAGGCGAAAATTCATGATTTTTGGATTCCGGAAACGCACTATATAATAAAGAACAATCGTCATGAGCATTGCGTAGGAAAAATAATATATCTGGGGAGGATTTTTAAACAGTTGCGTTTGAACGAATTTGCCCGCGTAGCCATATATTAACCAAGTATATATAATATAGATGGATAGGGCGATAACCATGTGAACGATTAACGATATTTTCCCAAAAAACCGAGCCCGCAACCCGTACAGGAAAATGCTGCCGTAAGCCATTGCCGGGGCCATTAAGCTAAAAATCAGGATTATGTTGATTTTTTCCCGGTGCAGAAAGCAAACTCTGATTAAAATCTCGTAGGAGAAGTATATCAGAAAAATTACGATATAAAAGACGATATCCTTTTTGGAGATCTTATTCAGATAATTCAAAAGCGGCGCAATGAGTGCGACAATCGCCAGGGTCCTGATTATCCAAATCCCGACTTTGGTCCCGCCTATGAGGGTGATTTGGGATATTATAATATTCAAGTCCGGCGCTTTGTCGTAAAGCATGTAATAGACAAAATTATGCAGCGCCAGGAATATCCAGGTGGGAAGAATGATTCTATGGAAGCGGGATAGGGCGTATTTGAAATACGAAGTATAGTGTGCGGATGAAAACTGAGAAAAGGATATGCCCGCCAGAAAAACCATCAAGGGGACGTCAAAGTTTCTAAACTGAAAAAAAAGCGGAGGAAGATCGACGTGCGCTCCAATGATGGCTGAAATTCCGATAAACCGTAAAAAATCGTAGCCTGCGTTCCGTTCCTGGGTCAAAGCATTGCCGTTCATAGGACTCTTTTGTAAAATGATATTCGGATGAGACGCCTCAACGGGCGATTTTAAAAAAAAGGCGAAACCCCGCCTTGTCCGGCGCTTGCAAAGCGAACTCAGCCTTAACGCTCAGAGGCGTCGGCGCGCGATAGACATGCATAGTGATTTTTAGGGGATTCCAAGGCCATTTGGCATGAAAAAATCTCACGCCTATCCGTATATCATTACCATTAAACTCGAAAAATTGCAATTTTGTTTTTGGGCAGACAGATAATTCCTGCTGTTTACGCGTAAACTATCGCGGCGCCTGTTAGACGCCGTTCTTGCTATGCCTAAAATTACTCGCCCTTGCAATGGGATTCATACCGATCCAGGTCTGCTTGCTCGATATAATAAGCATTGGTGACGATGAGAGACCTGTCGTCATACAGGTTTATAAAATGGGTGATTTTTCTCCCTTGCTCGTCCAAATGAAAAAACTCCGGCGGGTTGCCAAGAAACATCATGGACCCGTCCTTCAAAAAACGATGGTTTCCAGTTATCCTCCGGTGGATATTATACTTTTCCCCGTCCACAATCGTTTCCCTTGCGCCGTCAAAGCCCACATATTCGATTTTGGTGGCGTCAAAGTGGGTGCGGTTGTTGAAGACGGATATGCCGTCGGCGTGCCATCTTGGAGAGTGTTGACGGTCAAAGCGCTCCATCCACAAAATCTTGGCGGTGCGGGGCTCCACCACCATGACGGCGTCCAGATGCCTGAAGCTCAGCAGCAGGGCGTCCTTGGGATACCTTGAACAGACGCCTTTATTCACCATCACCGAGTTCTGATGATACGGGTCATCGCATCGGTAGGCCTTTGTCTTGTTTTTCAAATCCGGATCCTTCTCGTCATAAGCCGTATTTTCCCTATAGTCCTCGGAATAACGGAAGGCGTCGTTCAAGGGAACCCTTAAAAGGCTCACGTCCGGATTGTTCAGGATAAGATCGCTCATTTTCAAAACGGTCTTGACGCTTTGATCATGGAGATCCACGGCTGCCACAGCGTCCCCCCTCCAGAGGTACACCTTGCCTTCGTACTCATCCATTTCGTGGTGGAAACCGCTGGGCGGGATTTCCCATTTCAGGTCGCCGCACCAGGAATAGCATCTGAGGGCGTCCGAATTGTTCGTGATTAGATCGCCCTCTGCGGTTATAAGCATGCGCCTTACGTGCTTGCTTTGCTCCAGGAAGGGGATTTTCCATGATCGCTTGACGGTGCGGCCGTCCACGCCGATCAGCAGGGCGTAAGGGGAAATGTCGTCCGATGCATCGTGAAAAACCCCGTAAACAAGATAGGCCCCATCTTCTTTCGCCGTGAGCAAAATCGGCAGATTCTTCTGGCCGGCATAAAAGAAATCGGGCGCAAGCGATTGCTCCGCCCCTATGACGTTGTACTTCCCCCCCTCGAACTGGACGGTGCTCTGGGAAAACACCCCTTGAAGCCTTTTTAAAAACGGAGTGTCGTCAAAAGGGTCCCCTTTTGCAAAGTCTTCTATCTGGACAAGATAATCCCCCGCCAGATTCCATGGAAAGCACTCATATCTGGCGAAAAGCACGCCCCAGATAAAAAAAAGAACTGCCACAATATAAATCAACGCGAATCTGGATTTCATTAAACGACCTTCCTTATAGGCGATTTCCAAACCTGATCCGGAAATGGCGAGCGTCTTTGGGAGAATGAATCTACTTCACACGGAGGTCATACCAGAATTAACCCACAGACGTCACGGCAAAAAGGGGAGCGAAGGGATAGCCCTGCGAAGCAAGGCCTTCGGCGCATGCGGCGCCCTTGCTAAAAAAGCAGCGCCAGAAAAAACGTTTCCGGATGATTCTTTCTTTTAAAGGACAAGCTATCCGAGGCGGGTTGGGCGCGGCTCCGGGATGGGCGCGGCCCCGGGATGGGCGCGGCCCCGGGTTGGGCGCGGCTCCGGGTTGGGCGGAATCAAGATTTCGCGGCGGCGGGCGCAGGAGATAAATGCAGGGGAGACGGGATAGTCGGGGACGCCGGCCGGTAGGCTTCCGGCCGGCGCCCCACCCCCCTACACCATGCGGCTTTTGGGTTTCGCCCTCTTTCGATTAAGCTTGGCCATTTGGTTGTTGGTTTCCAAAAACCAGGCCACCATGGCCGCATCCCCTGCTAAGAGTAAGTTTCCGTCTATGATTGCGTTTTTCAAAACCTTTGGTTTGCCCATGGCCATGTCAGCCATGATTTTGCATCCGGCCGGGATGGTTTTCCAGATCAAGGAGAAATCCGGCTCCGGGCCCTTTTGGGCCATGGTCCTGATCTTTCCGCCGGAAAAGCAAAACCACCTTTGGGAGGCCCCCTCCTTGTCCTTCATAAGCAGGGTGAACTCCTTTTCCGCCAGACGCTCCTTAAAGGAATCGTGGCGGAAGGCCGTCATCCTGAACAGCCAGGTGTAACTGTACATGAGATTGGCAAATCCCATTTTCAGGCCCAGGCCTTCGGCCTTTTTATAAGCGGAGCCGGCCACCGGCGTTTTTAAAAGGCCTTTTCTCAAACGCCCTGCGCGGACGGTCTGCTTTTTGGTAAAATCTTCGAGCATCGGTTCCTCAAGCGCAAAATTCTACATGGTTACTTCAACTCGTTCCTGGAGAGTTTCAGGATATTCCTGGCCACGATCAGGTGCTGGATCTGGCCGGTGCCCTCAAAGATGTCCAGGATCTTGCTGTCGCGCATCCATTTTTCGGCCAGGTGCTCGCGGGTGAAGCCCATGGAGCCCAGGAGCTCGCACACCTTTTGGGTGATGAGGGTTCCTGCGCGGCCCGCCTTGGCTTTGGACATGGAGGCTTCCACGTTGTTGAAAATCTTCTCGTCAGCCATCCAGGAGGCCTTGTAGGTCAGGAGGCGCATGGCTTCCAGGTTGGCTTCCATCATGTAATATTCTTTTTGCATGGCGCTGACGTTGTTGGTGTTTTCGTTATAGTCCAGGGCTATGCCTGCTTCCTCCATTTTTTGCTTGAGGAATTCCAGGGAGGCGCCGGCCACGCCGTTGGACATGGAGGCCACCATGGGGCGGGTGTTGTCAAAAGTCTTCATGACGCCCTTGAAGCCCTCGGTGGATTTCTTGACTTCGGCGCTGCCCAGGATGTTGTCCTTGGGAATGCGGCAGTCCTTGAGGAAAAAGGTGCCGGTATCGGAAGCCCGGATGCCCAGCTTGTGCTCCAGCTTTTCCAGGGTGAAGCCGGGGGTTCCCTTTTCCACGATAAAGGACTTGATGCCCGCCTTGCCGGCGCTGGGATCCACGTTGGCCCAGACCACCACGGCGTCGCAACGGTCCGCGCAGGTGACGAAGATCTTTTCGCCGTTCAGCACCCACTCGTCCCCGTCCAGAACGGCTGTTGTCTGGATGGAGCCGGCGTCGGAGCCGGAGCCGGGCTCGGTGATGGCCATGGCGGCCCATTTGGAGCCGAAGCGCTCCATTTGCTCGTCCGTGGCCACGGCGACGATGGCTGCATTGCCAAGGCCGGCGCCGGGGATGCTGAGCATGAGGCCCACGTCGCCCCAGCATATGGATTCCACGGTGACGGCCTGGCTCATATTGGAGCCGTTTTTTCTTTCCGCGTCCTTTTTGGGCTTCTCCTCCCCTGCTTTTTTCTTGGGGCGGCTCATGACGGGCATGCCCTTGAGCACGTCCAGCTCCACGGGGTAGGTGTGCTCCGCTTCGTCGTATTTCCGGGCGATGGGGCGCAGAAGCCCTTCGGCGAAACCCTTCATCTGGGTTTTCATGTTATCCAGGTAATCAGGCAGTTCCAGATTTATCATCACATCCTCCTGTTCATCTTAGGGATGATTCATTGCATATTTGAAGCGCGGCGGCGGATTTAGTAAACACGCCTCCGCTTGCAGCGACGGATTGGCGGCGCTTAGGCCATGGACAAGGCTTCCACGCAGGCGATGCTCCGGGCGTTCCGGTACAAACGCTCCACGTTCATTTCCCGGATGTATCCGTGACCGCCGAGAATCTGGACGCCGTAGTCGCAAATTTTCATGGCCATTTCACCGGCGTACAGCTTGGCCAAGTAGGCTTCCCGTTTGGCGCTCTTGCCGGCTTCCAGGCGGGAGGCGGCCTGCCAGGCCATGAGCCTGATGGCGTCTGTCTCGTAAGCCATTTCCGCGATCATAAAGGCGATGGACTGCCTGTGGGCGATGGGTTCGCCGAACTGCTCCCTTTCCACGGCGTATTGCTTGACGATGTCCAACGAGCAACGGCACATGCCGGCGGCCATGGAAGCCATGGCGACCCGGGAGCGGGCCAGGACGCGGTCGTAATCCACGCCTTTGTCGCCGCCTATGCGGGCGTCCGCGGGAACCTCGCAGTTTTCCAGGGTGACGGTATTGGTTTCCAGGCTGTAAAGGCCCAGGTTCTTTTCCTTTTCGCTGACGGAAAGGCCTGCCGCGCCTTTCTCCACCACAAAGAGGTTGTTCTCGCCGTCCAGGCTGGCGGAGACCAGCATCTTTTCGGCCTGGGAGGCGCAGGGTGCAAAGCACTTGACGCCGTTCAGCACGTAGGAGCCGTTTTTCTTTTCGGCCGTGGTCTTGAGGCTCACCGCGTCCGCTCCGAAATGGGGCTCGCACATGGCCATGGTGTAGACATGGTAGTCGTCCGTGCAGGCATTGGGCAAAAAGGCCTTTTTCTGGTCTTCCGTCCCCATGTCGTTGATGGGCGTGATGAACAGGGAGGGGGCCGTGACGGCGACCGCGTAGGCCATGTCTCCGTAGGCCAGTTCCTCCAAAACCAGGGCGGATAAAATGGGGGAATCCTCCATGCCGTACCCCCCGAACTCCTCGGGCACCCCGGACACGGAGCAACCCAACTCCCAGGCCTTTTGGACGGCGCTCACGGGAATCTCCCCGGCTTCGTCCATTTCGTGTGCGTTGTCGGCGATGAGATCCTTCACCAATTTGGAAAAGGAGTCCTTCACCATTTTTTGTTCCTTGGACAACGACAAATCAAACATAGTACCCTCCATCTGTGTTCGTTTTGCTATCGATTCGGAAAATACCGGGCTGGTGCATCGTGCGTCCCTAAGGGGGCCGGTTTGGGAGAGCGATCCGGCCTGTTTTTGGGACGGCCCGGTCTGAGCAGGCGCTATTTTAGACTGACGTGTCAGTCTTTGGGCCATCATAAAGATTTTTTTCGCTTAGTCAATCTTTTTTTGAACACACGGTCATTTTTTTTACAAGTAAAAATAAAAAGAAAACTAGTGCTTTTTTTGATTTAACAAAAAAAACAAGGAGCAAATTACTTTTTGGTATATAATTGAATAAATTACCTATTATTTAGCAATAATTGACTAAACTAGTAAAATTGAATTCCCAATATTGAACGGATGCTTTCTATGAACGCCCATTGATGCCCCCCGGGCGCCTGTTGCCGAACGATTTGAGGGGCTTTGGCCGCTGCGTCCAATAGGGAAGCCCCCCCTGGACTGAGCTCAAAGGCCCCAACGCCTTTCAATCATTCGTTATTTTTTTTGCGGTAATAATGGTAAACGAATTGGCATTAATAGTTAAGACGGCATTAAATGCCGAACAGGTGAAATAGTGATTTTTACCCTTGCTTTCTATGGCGGCAATGGGCGTTGCCAAAATTATCCTTTTTAGAAATTTTTCCGTTTCAATATCAGAAAAATGCGTTATCCCGAGATTTTTCTTGATCCTCATAAACCCCAATTGGGTGTTTTTGAATTGATCCGCTATGGTTGTTCTTAAATCTTCGTCCATTCCTTTTGTTCCCTCCCTGCTTTTGACAAGGCGGTCGGAGGCGGGTCGCACGTCTCAAGGACGGCGGATTGCATTATAGGCGCTTTGTTCTCATTAAAGGCCCTACGCAATAAGACTTAACACGACTGAGTCATTATAAAAGCAGGCCCTAATAATAACCGGGGCCGTCCTCCTGCTCCATTTGTTCACGAAGCACTTCCCGGTATCTGAAAATGGCCTCCTCATTCAATTCCCGCTCCTCTTTTTCAGTGAGAAGTTTATTTTGGGGTTGGATTTCGCTCTGGTCTTCAAGCCGCCCTATAGAAAGATTCGCTCCCGTATGCATCCAGATATCCCCGAAAGGAAAAATTCGCAATCCTAACACTGCTCCCACAGCATCTTGTTTAGCGATTGACCGGTCAAGAATAAAATTCTCTTCGCCGCTCACGATATCCAGGCCGATAAAGCCTGCAGGGCGGATGACCTCTTTTACCCAAAAAACCGAAAAGCGGGCCTTGACCATATTCTCCAACAAATTTTTTTGGTCGCTTCCCTGGGGATAGCGGTTGAGGTTAAGCATTTGCCGGACAAGGCTCATCCCCCGGGGCCGGTGCATGTAAATCAGATAATCATGATAAACGTCGCTTTCCAACTCATGTTCAAAAACCACGACTTTTTTGCCGTCCTGCCTGGCTAACATTCCCAGGCGTTTGGCGCAGGCCAAAAACGCGTCCTTTTTCGCCAGCCCAATAATTTCCATTTGCAGTTGGGTCAATATGGGCCAGACCCTTTTGTATTCTTTTACGGTCTTTTCCAAGTCATTGGGAATCATGGTGCGTTTTCTCTCCTTGGATGAAATTATTTGTAAAATAGCATACAATCAGGAAAGAGCATAGGAGTTGACATTGAGAAGTCCAGATTTTTAAGAAGGAGCCGAGGCCATGAAAAAAATCCCCCGGATCGGGGTTGCGGTGATTGTGTATAAGGAGGGCGAGGTTTTGCTTGGATTGCGGAAAAACGCCCACGGCGAGGGAACCTGGGCCTTGCCCGGCGGCCATTTGGAGTTTGGGGAAAGCCCGGAAAAGTGCGCGGTCCGCGAGGTCATGGAGGAAACCGGCATGTCCGTCAAAAACATGCGGCCGGGCCCTTACACCAACGACCTGTTTGAAAAGGAGGGCAAGCATTACATCACCCTGTTCATGGTCTGCGAGTACGCCTCCGGGGACTTGACCTTAAGGGAGCCCCACAAGTGTTCCGGGTGGGAGTGGTTCGCCCCGGACGCCTTGCCTGAACCCCGGTTTTTATCCCTGCAGAATCTCTTAATGAAAGGCTTTCCCCGATCAGTTGCATCGCCATGATTGAGGCGCGGCCTTGGCGCAAAATTAGAACGCCTTTACCCGCACTCTGTTCATTTATTCCTGCCATGCAGGAAAATTGACGTTTTTTCAAATTGTTAGCCAAGATTTTTGACGCTGTAAATAGTTGAATCATCTTTCCGACTCCTACTCAAGCCTTAAAATTTACCAAAAAATATCATTTAAAATACTTAACAAATGGTTTAATAATAGCATAAAATTAGTAAATCCAAGATTTAAAGTGATTTATGACTTACTATGGCATACTAATTGCTTCAGATCTATGCCTAATATGCTGTTTATCAGTGCCTACATACAAAACGCCGGGCGAGGCTTAAGGCCCGCCCCTTTTCCGGCCAGGCCGGATAACCCGGACACAGGAAATGAAAGCCATGAAATCCCGTATTCTTGTTGTTGACGATGAATCCATGATTCGCAGCATGCTGCGCCAGGTTCTGGAATCGGACGGGTATGAGGTCTATGAGGCCTCGGATGGAATGGCGGCTCAAAACATTTACAGGGAAGAGCCCTTTGACGTGATCATTACGGATCTCGCCATGCCGGAGCGAAACGGCCTGGAAGTGATCGATGAAGTGACCAGGAGCTTTCCCCACGTCAAAATCATCGCCATGTCGGCCAATGCTTCCGGGGGAGGCGGGGTGGATCTGGCCTCGGCCCGGAACAAGGGGGCGCACAGGACCTTTCCCAAGCCTTTTGGGATGGGGGACCTGAAAAGCGCGGTCAAGGCCCTGCTGGCGTAGCCCCGGGTTTCCCGGGCTTCCCCCATTGGCGATTGTCGTGCTGCAACCCGCGGAGGGCGGGGCTTTTACGCCTTTGCGCTTCTCCACCGGACTTTTTCTTTCCAATTTTTTCCATTATAGACTTTATTAAATCTTCCCGTGTGTTTATATTAGTATAATAGGATTGATTCGCGTTCTTTAACCATTTACCAAGGCTTCCTAATTATATGCCAAATTCAGCGCCCGTCAGGACCCATCATTTGGATTCGCAACATACCTATCAGTCCCTGATCATCGCCCACCGCGGGGTTCCTGAAGCGGCCAGGGAAAACACTCTGGCGTCCTTTGATGAAGCGTGGAACCAGAATGCGGACGGAATAGAAACCGACGTGCACCTTACCCGCGACGGCCTGATCGTGTGCCACCACGACCCGGTTATATCCCGCACGCTTTTCGGCGATCTTGAAATTGCCAAGGCATCCTATAAAAAGGCCAAACGCGCCTTTGGCAAGGGAATCCGGCAAGGGGAGCACCTGCCGTTGCTCTCCGAAGTTTTGGAGACTCTGCCCGAAGGAAAGCGTTTGTTCATAGAAATCAAATGCGGCCCTGAAATCGTTCCGGTTTTAAAACAGATTCTGGAAGAGTCTCCGGCGCCCCCGGAAAACATCGCCGTCATCTGCTTTAACCCGGAAGTCATCCGCGATTGGAAGGAAGCCGTCCCGGAGGTGAAGGGCTTTTGGCTTTCCAGCTATTTAAAGGAAACCTACCTGCCCTATCAGGCCAACACGCCCTCCGGCCTCTTGAAAAAAGCTCGGACCGCTAACGCGGACGGCATCAGCATCGAACAGCAGGAGTCCCTGGACAAAACCCTGGTGCAGTATTTGAACAACCAGGGCCTGGAGGTTCACGTGTGGACTGTGGACACGCCCCAGCAGGCGTCGTGGTACCGGGGCATGGGCCTGCATTCCATCACGACCAACCATCCGGAAAAGGTCCGGGAGTACTTCAGCCGCAATTCATAGTTAAGGGATGGAGGGGCGGCTGCGCCCGGTATTCAGAGCGGGGCGCCTTTTCTCAGACTTAATGCCGCGCCCGAAGATTTAGTTAAACCAAAGGACAAATCGACTCCAGGTCGAAGCGCAGTTCCAGGGAGAAGCGGCGCTTATTCAGCAACTCTCCCTTGTTATGGGCCTGAACGCCGCTCACACAAGAAAAATGTTTTCGAGTGAAATTTTTTACCCAATTTTTTTATGGTCATAAAACCATTGAACGTGATATCGTTGTATCAACCTTACCGGAAGTCGTCCTGTCGGCCGACGGGATGTTCCCCGGCTTTATCCAAGCAGTTCAGCCGTAATCTCCAAGTTGCCTCTGGCTAGTAAATATCCTTTTTCGAAGTTTTATTTCGTCTCTTTTAAAATCAAAAATCAAGCCCTCGCCTGTAGTGGGTTTAGTGTTTGGAAGCTGCTCGTTGTTTGTAACAGGAACCGTTTCAGCAAAGGAGAAGCAAGCATGTCAAACAACCTTTTCACCGTCCCTGAAGATTGGCAAAAAAGAGCATGGTGCGACGACGCGCGTTACCAAAAAATGTATGATGAATCGGTCAACGATCCTGATGCATTCTGGTCTCGGGAAGCGCAGCGCATTGACTGGTTCGAGCCCTTTAGCAAGGTCAAGAATTCCAGTTTTAACGGGGACGTAGACATCAAATGGTTTTTGGACGGCAAACTGAACGTGGCCTACAATTGTTTGGACAGGCACCTGGAGAAGCGGGGGGATCAGACAGCCATTATTTTTGAGGGCAACGAGCCCGGGGTGGAGGAGAAAATCACCTATCGCCAGCTTTACGAGAGGGTGTGCCGTTTCTCCAACGTCTTGAAATCCTGCGGGGTCAAAAAGGGGGATCGGGTTTCCATCTACCTTCCCATGATTCCCCAGCTTGCGGTTGCCATGCTGGCGTGCGCCCGCATCGGCGCCATCCATTCCATCGTGTTTGCGGGCTTTTCGCCCGACGCTTTGGCGAACCGGATCACGGACGCGGAGTGCACCATTCTCATTACCGCGGATGAGGGCCTGCGCGGCCCCAAGGCGATTGGCCTGAAAGAAGCCGCCGACGAGGCCATGGACAAGGCCGGCATGGTCAAGAAATGCATTGTGGTCAAGCACACCGGCGCGGACGTTCCCATGAAGGCGGGGAGGGACCTCTGGTGGCATGAATTGACAGCCAAGGAAAGCACGGAGTGCCCGCCTGAAAGCATGGATTCGGAAGATCCCTTGTTCATCCTGTACACGTCCGGGTCCACGGGCACGCCCAAGGGGGTGCTGCACACCACAGGCGGTTATATTGTATATACATCCCTCACCCACCAGTACGTTTTCGACTATCACGACGGCGACATTTACTGGTGCACGGCCGACATCGGCTGGGTGACGGGCCATAGCTACATCATATACGGCCCCCTGGCCAACGGGGCGGTCACCATCATGTTTGAAGGCATCCCCAATTATCCGGATTTTTCCAGGTTCTGGCAAATCTGCGACAAGCATCAGGTGAACATTTTCTACACCGCGCCTACGGTGGTCCGGGCGCTCATGCAGCAGGGGGACGGGCCGGTGAAGGCGACGTCCCGCACATCCGTGAGGCTGCTGGGCACGGTGGGCGAACCCATCAACCCGGAAGCCTGGCTGTGGTATCACAGGGTGGTGGGCGAAGAGCGCTGCCCCATTGTGGACACCTGGTGGCAGACCGAGACGGGCGGCATTATGATTACGCCTTTACCCGGCGCAACAGCCTTAAAGCCGGGTTCGGCCACACGGCCCTTTTTCGGAATTCAGCCGGCCCTGATAGATAAAGAAGGCAACCAACTGGAAGGGCCGGGGGAAGGATACCTGGTTATGCTGGACTCGTGGCCGGCCCTGGCCCGAACCGTATACGGCGACCACCGGCGGTTCAAGTCCACCTATTTCATCCAGTGCCCCGGAACTTATTTCAGCGGCGACGGCGCCCGCAGGGACGAGGACGGGTATTACTGGATCACCGGCCGCATCGACGACGTCATCAACGTGTCCGGCCACCGTTTGGGAACCGCGGAGATCGAAAGCTCCCTGGTGGCGCACCCGGCGGTTTCCGAAGCGGCGGTGGTGGGCTTTCCGCATGACATCAAGGGCCAGGCCATATACGCCTACGTGACCCTGTCCTCCGGTTATGAGCCGTCGGAGGAACTTAGAAAGGAGCTTTCCCTGTTCGTCCGTAAAGACATCGGCCCCATCGCCACGCCCGAAGTGCTGCAGTTTACCGACAGCCTGCCCAAAACCAGGTCGGGCAAGATCATGCGGCGCATCTTGCGTAAGGTGGCGTGCAACGAATTGGATAACCTGGGCGACACCTCCACCCTGGCGGACCCGGCGGTGGTGGAGGCCCTGATTAAAAACAGGATTGACGCCTGCAGGTGATAATTTGTAAGATCCGCCATTATGGATCTGAAATTCAATAACAACTGATACTAAAGCGCGGCCGTTCCTAATTAAGGCCGCGCTTTGCTTTTTTTAGCGAGGATTGCTTAATGGCCCAGCTTCAATGGATCGAACAAATACTGATGAAGGCGGAGTTATCGCAGGCGACCGCCGAATTCCTGGCAAGAATCATCGTGGTCCTGGCGACGGTCATTCTCAGCGCCGCCGCCCTTTATGCGGCCCGCCGGTTGGCCGACACCGTCATCCCCAAGTTGAAAGCGGCCACCAAAACCACCCTGGACGACGTCCTGGTTGAGCATAAGGTGTTCAGGCGGCTTTCCCTATTGGCGCCCGCCCTGGTTGTGCATTTCGCCCTGCCCCTGCTGGCCGCGGGATACCCCCAGGCCCGGCTGGCTTTGCAAGGCGGACTCAGGCTGTATTTCATCATTACGGGCATGTTGGTGATCACGGCTTTGATCAACGCCTTGCACGCCATGTATCAAAACCTGGCCGTTTCCAGGGAAATCCCCCTGACCAGCATCGTCCAGGTCGTTAAGATTGCGGTTTACTTCATCGCCCTTATTTTGGGCATTTCCGTGGTCTTCAACAAAACCCCGGTGTATTTCATAAGCGGTCTTGGCGCCATGACCGCGGTTCTCCTTTTAGTGTTTAAAGATCCCCTTTTAGGCTTTGTGGCGGGCATTCAATTGATCTATAACAAAATGCTCAAGCACGGGGACTGGATTGAAATGCCCAAATACGGGGCGGACGGCGACGTGGAGGAAATCACCCTCACCACCGTCAAGGTGCGCAATTTCGACAAGACCATCAGCACCGTGCCCACTTACGCGCTCATCAGCGACTCCTTCAAGAACTGGCGGGGCATGCAGGAGTCCGGCGGCAGACGGATCAAGCGGGCCATACACATTGATATGAACACCATCAAATTCTGCACGGAAGACATGATGCAGCGGTTCTCCCGCATCCGTTACATCTCCAAGTACATGGAAGACAAAGGCGTTGAACTGGCCGAACACAACGCCGCCCTGGGATCGGACGGAGAAAATAAGATCAATTGCCGCCAGCTGACCAACATCGGCACGTTCCGGGCCTATGTCAGCGCGTACCTGAAAAACCACCCCCTGGTTCATCCGGACATGACATTCCTGGTGAGGCAGCTCCCGCCCGGAGAAAACGGCCTGCCCCTGGAAATTTACGTGTTTTGCAAAGACAAGGTTTGGGCCAATTACGAGGCCGCCCAATCCGATATATTCGACCATTTGCTGGCGATTCTGCCGGAATTCGACCTGGGAGTCTTTCAAAACCCCACGGGCAGGGATATGCGCAACTGGGGCGCATTCCAAAACAAGGAAGGATAAACGGCCCCTGTTGTATTTTCTTTACTCCATTTTGGCGGAAATCTTGTTATTTTGGGTTGTGTATAGGGCTTCAGTGCATTAAGTAGACCCACAGAATTACCATGCTCCGTTTCATATTCTCTCTGACAACAGCTTTGCCGGAATTGGACGTCTTACTGGGATGAAAAAACATTACCCTCTGATCGAAATCAGCGGCCTTGCCATAGCTGGCTGCATTTTATTCCTATTCGGAAATTTCCATTTTTCAGCCGAAGTTTTCGGCGAAATAGCCCCCCACCCCCTCTGGGCGTCCCACGGCCCTATGTGCGACCTGGTTTTTAGCGTCTGGGGAATGATTTTTATAGCGCTGGCCCTGGCGGCCTTTTTTTCTCTCAAGAGAAAAGCGGGAACCCTGGCGGAAAAAATTACGGATTGGAGCAAGCTGCTTTTTACGGAAGCCATGGACTTGCTGAAATGGGCGGGAAGCCAGACCCAAACCCGCGGGGAATGGGCCTGGATCGGCGCTTTTGTGCTGATCGGCGCGGGCATCAGGGTGTATTTTGCTTTTCAACCCATGCGGTTTGACGAGGCCCACACATTTCTCCAATTTGTCAATAACGGCGCTCTATATCTATTCTCCTATTCCGCCCCGAACAATCACGTTCTTCATACTTTGTTCGTGAAACTTTCCGTAACGCTGTTTGGAACCGGTCCTTTCGCCATCCGGCTGCCGTCCATTGCCGCGGGAGTATTATGCATTCCCGCCGTTTTTCTGCTGACGCGACTGATTCTCAAATCCAGAAAATCCGGCTTTTTTGCTGCGGCCTTAACAGCCGTCCTTCCGTATTTCATATTGTACAGCTCCATGGCCCGGGGATACACCATCCTTTGCCTGCTGAGCATTTGCCTTGCTATTGCAGGACTCAGGCTGGCGGAAAAGCCCAACCTTCCCTTATGCTTTCTTTATTCTCTGATCATCAGCCTGGGAATATTCGACGTCCCGACATTTCTTTTTCCGGCTGCGGGAATCACCGTCTGGACGGCGGCCTGCATGAAAATCAACGGAGCCCGCCCCAAAGACATTGCAGCCGGCTTTATTGCGCCCTGCGCCGTCTTTAGCCTGTCGGGAGCCCTGTTCTTATATACTCCCGTGATCATAGCAAGCAACGGGGTGAGCCACATAATCAGCAACAAGTTCGTCAAAGCCAAACCTTTGGGACTCTTTTTGGGAAAACTGCCGGAACATTTGGCTCAAATGGGAAATCAGATGGCCCTGGGGCTGTCTCCGGTCGTCCTGATGTTGCTTTTTATTATACTGGCATTGGGCCTGTTTCATTTGTCCCGGCTAAAAAACCAACAGGGAATCTGGCTGGCGCCTATCATTCTCGTTTGCAGCTTGATAATTCTGTTGGCCAAACGGTCCATACCTTTTCCCAGAACGTGGATATACCTGCCGCCCTTCGCCCTTGTTGCGATGGACGCGGGCTATTGCCTATTGGCCGGCAAATTCAAAGAAACAGGAAAAAGCGTTTTGCTGGTCCTTTCCCTGACGGCTGCTATAGTGACGGCCGTCCAGGATCCCGTGACGGTCAATCCGGCGACGGGGTATTTCCCGGATGCCCATAAAGTCGTGTGCTACCTATCGACCCACATGAAAAAGGGAGACATGATGATCCCTCACGGCCACAATTCGGATGCAACCACCGAATACTATATGTATAGGGCGGGGCTCCCCAACGTCGAAAATGAGTGCGATCTAAAAAAAGGGGCGACTATTTTTTATGTAACCAAAAAGGGCTTTTTTCCCGAAAACAAGTTAGGAAAAAATCCCACTCCCTCATTTGAGACGGAAGATGCAGAGGTTTTCGCTGTCGTCTACGGAGAAGACGCCCCCGGCGCAACCGCTGATTGAAAACGCCCCATGATTCCCTGCTGATTAGACCGCCCCAGGGCCGCGCACAAAACTTGGCAATGAACGGCGGGGACTAACCGGCTTGGGATATTTTTCCACATATCCCGCCCGCAGCACAAACTGCAGATGCATGGGCCTGCCGTGGCTGGCTGCGATAGCATCCTGGCCGGTCGCTTCTTCCAGAACCTGGGTCATGGGGTGAATTCCAATGCCGAGAGCCCTGGCTTCCAGGGCCATGCGCTCGAAGCGCCGTCCTGTTTTTATGAGGTCGCCGACCGAATCCCCGCGGCTTGTGATGATAATCCACCCCGCGCCTTCGGCGGCCGTTTTGGCTGCGAGGTCCGCGCCCTGCTCCCTGAAAGATTTCTTTAAAAAATCCTCCGGCTTTCCGAAATTCCGCAAATACCAGCCCGTCATGCCGCTGATTTCCATGCCCGCGACGGTTAACCCGTCCCTGTGTTCTTTTACGGAACGGTTGGACAAGCGCAGCCACCTGACCAACTCCTCCTGGGCGTCGTCCCGAAAGGATTGGGCGCGAAACGCCTCGACAGTCGCATCCCGAATACAGGAGGCGTGCTGCGAACCGCAGGAAAAATAATGGGCGAGCCCGTCCATATGCTGAAAAAGGGCCTTTATGTCCCTGGAAGAAATCTCCCTGGACGCTTGCCCCGTCTTGACGGTGCGGCGCAGGCGCATCAACTCCCCAGGAAAGGGCTGGCGCCGGTCTGGGATTAGGGAAATCCGCACAATATCCCTGTCCCCCCGGCCTTCCGCTATGGTTTCCGCTTCCACCCGGAAGCCCAAAGCGCCAGCCGCCAGGGATAAATTCTCCACAAAAGCGCCCAAAGACAAAAGCAGCTCCCGGTTTTCGGGATCCACCGCAGGCAGCCGGCGGGCCGGATCTGCCTCCACGATCCAACGCCCCGGTCCTGCAACCCGCACTCTCCATGGCTGGCTGTTATGGCCGCTGGGCGCCAGGCTGGCCAGATGAAGAATTTCCTGTTCAGGGCCGTCGAGAAAAGACAGGGAGTTATCCGGAAGCGCCTCCCGGCGGAAGGCCCGGGGATTGGAGGCGCGGGCGGGAAGTAAAGGTCCGGCGGCGAAAGCCAGGCCTGCGGCCATAGCATCTTTCATAAAGCTGCGTCGACTGTTCATCAGTCTCTCCTTTGTCACTAATTGGTGACATTATAAATAAAAAAAAGCGCGCTCCCTAGCCCGAATATGTACGCAAACACCCGGCTAGTCCCGCGCCTGCATCAGCCCTGCAACCCCCTCCACCACAAGATCGATCCCGTTTTCCAAACGCTTCCAGCCCTCCTCGTTTTCCAGATCAATCCCATTATACCAGCGAATCCTGCGGCTCCGGCAGATCAGATAGCTTAAACCGGCTCCCATCAGTCCGATCACCGCCATGACGTCCACGGCCTCCTCGCCCACCTGAAGAAAGAGATCAGCAAAGCGCAGCATCCGGGTTTCCCGGATGATCTCCAGCTCTTCCGTGAGGTTGTTGCGCTCCACCATCTCCCAGGCCATGATCTCCTGGGTCAAAGGCCTCTTGCGGATGCCCTCCAGATAGTTCCGGCCCATGATCTTGAGTTTTTCCTCCAACGGAAGAACCCGGTAGGCGTCGATATCCCCCCCGGCCAGCTCCTCCATGGACGGCCAGAAGTCTCCCTCCTGCCCAAAGGCTTTGATGAGCCCGGGCATCCCGCCGAAATAGCGGTAAATCAACACCTTATCCACCCCAGCCTGCCTGGCGACGGCGTTGACGCCCAAATGGGTGAAGCCTTTTTCCGCCAGCACCTGGCCCACGGCGTTGATGAGCTTGAGCCTGGTGGCTTCCCTATTTCGTGTGGGGGTTTTCATGATTATCCTTTTTCTGAGGCGTCCGCCCTAAAAGTCACTAACTGGTGACTTAATGTACAAAGCCCCCTGCCGTCAAGTTTTTTTTACTTGTCCCTCCAAAAAAGCAAACGAACAGATTTCAAATTGCGTTCGAGCAAGAAATTATTTTAAAGGCAGGTCCAAGATGACGCCGGGTCCCGGCTTGCGGGACGGCCCCGAAAAGCGGACCGCCCTCGCCGGGATGACGACTTTCGTGGAGAAGGAGCATTCAAGGGAGCTATAGATTTCCGGGGACATGAGCCTATCTCCCTGACAGGCCTGCAATTTAGCGAGGAAGAATGTGGAGATAAGTATGGTGAACGTTCCTCCAAACCCTTGCCAGACGATGATAATCAGATTACATTGTGTCATGTGATAAAAATTCCGTTTGATGCACAATCATGGGCGCTGTTGAAAAATGACAATGTACGCAGCCGTTAAGAAATCGTTTTTCGCTGCAAATTGAATAAAAGGGGCAAACCCATTATGCCGAATACCATATTTGTCAAAAAATCCCGCATTCCCGCTTCGGTGGAGGAAGTCTTTGCCTGGCATGCAAGGCCCGGCGCCTTGGAGCGTCTGACGCCTCCCTGGACCGACATGGCCGTGCTGGAAAAGACCGGACTCCTGGAAGTAGGGAGCAGGGTTACGCTCCGTTTGAAAACAGGCCCAATCGCCTATAAATGGCGCAGCGAGCATTTCGCCCTGGAGGAAAACCGATTTTTTGCGGACCAGCAGGTGAGCGGCCCCTTTGCGGAATGGATTCACAAGCACCGGTTTCACCCGGATAACGGCGACTGCATTTACGAAGACAACGTGGAATACCGCCTGCCTTTATCCTTTGTTTCCAGCCCGGCGGCCGGATGGTGGACCGCCAAGCAACTGGAAACCATGTTCACGTGGCGGCACGAAACCGTGCTCCAGGACGTGGCTTTGCATAAAAAACTCGCCGCCAAACCCATGACCATTGTCATATCCGGCGCTTCGGGCATGATCGGCAGGACTTTGGTCCCGTTCCTCACCACGGGCGGGCATAAGGTCAAAAAGCTGGTTCGCCGACAGCCCGCCAATGAAGACGAAATCTTCTGGGACCCGGTCCACGTCAAGTTGAATCCCAGGGACCTGGACGGCGCGGACGCCATCATTCATCTGGCCGGAGACAACATCGGCCAGGGATTGTGGACCAACAAGAAAAAACGCCGGATTATCGACAGCCGGGAGCTTGGAACCGGGCTTCTGGCCCAGGCAGCCGCAGCCATGAATCCCAAGCCCAAGGTGTTTTTAAGCGCTTCCGCCATCGGATTTTACGGGGATACAGGCGACCGCCTTGTTTCGGAATCGGACGGCCCCGGAGATTTGTTCATATCCGAGGTGTGCGACCGCTGGGAAAAGGCGGCCCAGCCGGCCGTGGATGCGGGCATCCGCACCGTTTTAGGCCGGATCGGCGTGGTTTTATCCCCCCAGGGAGGCGCCTTGGCGGAATTCCTGCCCCTGTTCCGGATGGGCCTGGGCGGCAAGGTGGGGAGCGGCAAACAATATCTTAGCTGGCTTGGCATAGACGACGCCGTGGGCGCCCTGTTCCACCTGGTCTGCAGCGACAAGGTGGAAGGCCCGGTGAACATCGTGGGGCCGGAGCCGGTCTCCAACCTGGAATTCACCAGGACTCTGGCCGGCGTGCTCAAGCGTCCTGCGTTCTTTCCGGTTCCTGCCTTCACCGTGGACGCGGTCTTTGGGGAGAAGGGCCGGGAAGTGGTGCTGGCCAGCGCACGGGTGAGTGCGGAAAAACTGGCGGGCTCGGGCTATGATTTCCGGTATCCCGGCCTGGAAGCCGCCCTGCGCCATATGCTCGGCAAAACCGGGGAGTCTTTGCAGCAGGATGAGAAGGAATAATAATTTGGACGCCGCCCTGAAAAGATAGAGGAAAATATGAGCTCCGGACTGAAAATTTTTTTTGCAAGCCTCATGTCCCTGGCCCTGGCCTTCGGATACCTGGATTATTTCGTAACCTCCGCCCACAGCTTTGAAAGGCTGCACATTTTCCTTTTCAACCTGTGCAGCGGCGGAACCATCATCCTGCTTTTCAGCGAAGAGAAAAGACGCCTGACGCTCCGGACCACGTGCTTTTTGATCCTGGGAATCGGGTACGCCATCCTGGCGTTTCTGGAAATGTACATCACCGCCATGATCGTATCGGTCATCATGGCCGGAATCGTGGAAAGCATCCGCATGGAAAAATTCTCCGTGTTTCCATGGGGGTTCGTACGGAAAAACGAGCCGGTCTCCGCCAAGTTTCATCAGGCTTCGCTCCTGTGCCTGTCCATGAGCCTGTTCATCTCCACGGCCGTCATATTGAACAACCAATTCATGCACTGGATTTATCTGCCCAAGCTGACCTTGAACGTGTTCTTTTTGGGATTCAGCTTTCCGTCCTCCCTCATCACCATGTCGCTGATTTTCTCTTACATGGAAAAAAGCGACAAAGGCGCGGCCGGCCCTTTGAAGGAGTTGGGGTTCTGGGCCATCAACCTGGGCGTGATCATTTTTTTCATCTTCATCATATTCGAGCAACTTGCCTGGCAGGTGGTGGTGACTTTGTGCCTTTTCGCCGCCGTCATCATGATTTTGGGCATCCACATGAAGTTGGGCCTGCCCCAGCAGCAAAAGCAATTCCTGACCTCCGGCCTGGGCTTTCTTTTGTTTACGGCCGTCACGGGCATCGCCTACATATTCCTGGAGATAGGCCCGGGATACGCCTCCGAAAAATACAGATGGCTGCTTCGGCTCCATGCCTTCGCCTCCCTGTACGGCTGGAATCTGTGCGGGCTGGCGGTCATTGCCAGGTATTACGACTTTCCCATCAGCCTGAATTCCAAAACACTCATCGGCTGGCATTGGTTTGTGGTTATCGGGCTGGCGCCCATCGGCCATTTGCATCCCATGCTGGCCTTTGCGGCCGTGGGCGGTTACATAGCCGTGTTGTACACCATATTTTTCACCCACAGACTGGCCGATCCAGGGCCGATTTAGGGCTGTTCTACGCACCTCAAAAAATCAAAAATTGCTGTGCAACCTCCTTGACTGCCTTTTGAAAATGATTACTTTACAGTTGCGGTAAGGCGGCATTAACCGCTTGATATAATTATTAAAGGAGGTGCGATTATGAACGCATATTTACCTGAACTTCGTAGGCAAGGACTGTTGGCTCGTCCCGCCTGGGACCTGTTCGATCGCATGTTCGAAGACTTCGGCCTGGGGCTTGCCAAAGACAAGGAATGGGTCCCCTCTCTGGATGTTGCGGAAAACGAAGGGGAGTACGTGGTGACCGCGGAAATCCCGGGCTTGGCCAAGGAAGACATCGACATCAGCCTCAGTGAAGGCCTGCTCACCATCAAGGGTGAAAAAAAGCAGGAAAAGAAAGAGGAAACCGATACCTACCACGTGGTGGAGCGCAGCTACGGCAGCTTTTCCCGCAGCCTGCGAGTCCCCAACGGCGTGGACCTGGGCGGCGTCAAAGCCGAAACCGCCGACGGCGTATTGAAGATTGTCCTTCCCAAGACTGAGGAGGAAAAAACCAGGAAAATCGAGATCAACTGATATACCCCCAATGGCCTCCCCGGCCTGAATGGAAATTAACCAGGCGCCAGGCTTTGCCCTGGCGCCTGTTTTTTCTTCACGCGCAAAATCACAATCCAACGCCAACTGGTTCACTGGGTTACTGGTCGGACCAGTTTGCCCATTTGTCTCCCGTACATGCCCACGAATCCAGTGGTATGTATTTTGCTTCAAAAAGAAAATCAGCCCCAATTAAAAAAATTCAAAAAAAGTTTTCATTCTTGACTCAGGTCAAGGACCGCTCGCTGTTTCCGTCCTATAACTGGAGTCAACAACGGGGACGGAACCCAATTCCCCGGACATAACAAAAAAAAACGACCGAAAATACCGGCCAAACAAATACAGGAGGCAAACCATGGCTCTTAGAAAAATCATCGAGATCGACGAGGAAAAATGCGACGGATGCGGACAGTGCATTCTCTCCTGTGCGGAAGGGGCTCTGGAAATCATTGACGGCAAGGCCAAGCTCGTCGGGGACATTCTGTGTGACGGTCTGGGCGCCTGCCTGGGCGAATGCCCCCAGGACGCCTTGCACCTCATCGAACGGGAAGCCCCTGAGTTTGACGAGGAAGCCGTGCACGAAAGAATGGCCAAGATGAAGGATGGTGCGCCCAAGGCGCCCGCCGGATTCGGCTGCCCGTCCTCCCAGGCCATGATCATGACCATGCCCCCCCAGGGGACTCCCGGAGAAGCCGGGGCTTCCTCTCTGGGCCACTGGCCCGTCAAGCTGCAATTGATGGGGCCCAACACGCCGTTTTTAAAAGGCGCCGACCTGGTGCTTTTGGCGGACTGCGCGGCGGCTTCCAACCCGGCGCTTCATCAGAAAGTGCTGCCCAATAAAGCCATCGCCATGGGCTGCCCCAAATTGGACGACCTGCAGGCCCATATCGACAAGCTGGCCCAGATTTTGGAAGGCGCCACGCCCAAGTCCCTGACCGTCATGTTTATGGACGTGCCATGCTGCAAGGGTTTTGTGTACGCCGCACAGAAGGCCGTGGAAAAGGCCGGCGTGGACATGCCCATCGGGCTGATCCAAATCGGACGAAACGGCGATGTATTGATGGAAGGAAACCTGGATAAGGACGGAAAGATTAGCTGATGAAATTATTCGCCCGAAAAGACGCGCCGGACAGCCTGCCCTGGAATCAGGAGGCTGAACAGGCCTTGAAATCCGTACCCCTTGTGGTGCGCCCCATGGTTCGCGGCAAGGTGGAGCAATCCGTGCGGGAGAAAGGCGGGGATAAAGTCTCCCTGGCCGACTACCAGGCGGCGGAGCAACGGTTCAAGGCCTTGATGTCCGGCAAGACCATGGATTCCCTGAAAGGCAAGATGCCGGCAAAAAACGAGCCCGGGGTTCCCATGCTGGCTTTCAACGCCTGCCATAACGCCTTGGCGGGCTGCCAAAATCCTTTGATCGACACGGAGGAATGGACTCAGGCTATCAAGGATTGGGCCGAGGCCGCCGGGATTTCGGAAAAGCTGCGGCAAAAGGTCCAAGCCGACACGGTCAAATTTCATAACAAGGTCAAAGTGTCGGTCTCGGGCTGCCCCAACGGTTGCAGCCGGCCCCAGATATCCGACCTGGCTATCGTGGGATACGCAAGGCCTGAGTTTAACCTGGACGCATGCGTGGGCTGCGGCGACTGCGCCGAATCCTGCCCGGACAAGGCCATCACCATGAAGGACGACCGCCCGGTGCATGATCCCCACGCCTGCCAGGGATGCTTCAACTGCTCCCAGGCCTGCCCGGCCGATTGCATTAACCTTGAAGAAAAAGGCGGCAGGCTGCTGGCCGGCGGCAAGTTGGGCCGCCATCCCCACCTGGCGAGGGTTGTGGGCGAGTTCGCCAGCCCCCGGGACGCCATGCCCGTGATCGACAAAATTGTCAGGGATTATCTGGATCACGGCCTGGAAAATGAACGGTTTGCGGATTTTTGGATCCGCTGGAATAGGAGGAAATAATGGGAAGAACAATGTGCCCCGGACAAGACACCATGTTTTGGTCCGCAGACGATGTTTTTGAAATTCCGTGCGGCAATTGCGGCCACGAAATCGAGTTTTTCCGCGACGACGCCCGCCGTAGATGCCCCAAGTGCCAGCATATGGTCAAAAACCCCAAGCTCAACCTGGGCTGCGCCCTGTGGTGCGAGCACGCCAAGGAATGCCTGGGCTACGATCCCAAGGAAAAAATGGGCGAGGGGGAAGGCGGCGCATCCCTGGTGGATCAACTGGTGGACGCCATGAAAATGCAGTTCGGCAAGGATGAAAAACGCATCAACCACGCCCTGGAAGTTTTAAGCCATGCCCAGGACCTGATCAAGTCGGAAGAAGGCGACCCCAAGGTAGTGCTTTCCGCTGCGGTGCTGCACGATATCGGCATCCAGGAAGCGGAAAAAAAGCACGGCAGCAACCGAGGCCGCTATCAGGAGATCGAAGGCCCGCCCATCGCCCGGCCCATCATGGAAGGTTTGGGCATGGATAAGGAAACCATCGATCATGTGTGCGACATCATCGCCAACCACCACACGGTCAGAGGCATGGATACTCCGGAGTTCCGCATCCTTTGGGATTCGGACTGGCTGGTGAACATCCCGGACGTGTACCCGGATTTTGACAAGGAACACCTGGCCAAGCTCATCAACAAGGTTTTCAAAACCGAAACGGGCAGGCAAAAAGCCCTTTCGATGTACGCTCAATAAAGAAGATTTCGCCCAATATTACGTAGGATAACTCACACAACAAAGGAGGCCCCAACATGTTTTGTTACCAATGCGAACAAGCGGCAAAAGGAACCGGATGCGATGCCATAGGCGTTTGCGGCAAGCAGCCTGAGGTTGCTGACATGCAGGATCTTTTGGTCTACGCCCTCCGCGGCCTGGCCCAATACGCCCTGGAAGCCCGTAAAAAGGGAATCGTGGACAAGGAAGTTGACGTGTTCACCTCCAGGGCCCTGTTTTCCACCCTGACCAACGTGAACTTTGACAAAGACAACCTGGCTGAATGGGTCCGCAAAACCGTGGCATTGCGCGACGCCTGCAAGGAAAAGCTGGGTGTGACCCTGGACGGCCCGGCCGCCTTCGTCCCCGGCGCAACCATGGACGAAATGCTGGTTCAGGCCGCCGAAGTGGGCCTCAAGTCCGATCCGGACGTCAATCCGGACATCCTGTCCCTGCAGCATATTCTGCTTTTCGGGCTTAAAGGGGTGGCCGCGTATATGGATCATGCGGAAATCCTGGGCCAGAGCGATCCCGAAGCGTACGCCTTTTTGTACGAAGCCCTGACCGCTCCCTTGAACAAGGATCTCGGCCTGGACGAATGGGTCGGCCTGGTGCTCAAGTGCGGCGAGGTTAACCTCAGGGCCATGGAACTCCTGGATGCAGGCAACACCGGAACCTACGGACATCCGGTCCCCACTCCCGTACCCTTGGGCGTCAAGGCCGGCAAGGCCATCCTGGTTTCCGGCCACGACCTCAAAGACCTGGAAGCCATCCTGAAGCAGACCGAAGGCAAGGGGATCACCGTTTACACCCATGGCGAAATGCTGCCCTGCCACGGGTACCCGGAGCTGAAAAAGTACGGCCATTTTTACGGCCATTACGGCACAGCCTGGCAGAACCAGAAAAAGGAGTTCGCAGCCTTCCCGGGCGCCATCCTCATGACCACCAACTGCATTCAAAAGCCCAAGGAAGAATACGAGGGCGCCATTTTCACCAGCGGCGTGGTGGAATGGCCCGGCGTGCAGCACATATCCGACGGCGACTTCACCCCGGTCATCGAAAAGGCCCTGGCCCTTCCC
Organism: Desulfatibacillum aliphaticivorans DSM 15576; assembly: GCF_000429905.1. Classification (NCBI taxonomy): domain Bacteria; kingdom Pseudomonadati; phylum Thermodesulfobacteriota; class Desulfobacteria; order Desulfobacterales; family Desulfatibacillaceae; genus Desulfatibacillum; species Desulfatibacillum aliphaticivorans. Next base: position 60,420 of record NZ_AUCT01000002.1, read on the forward strand.
GGATTCGCCGAAGACGCCCCCGGCAAGGAAGTTTTGGTGGGATTCGGCCGGAACGCAGTCCTGGGTGTGGCCGACAAGGTGATCGAAGCGGTCAAGGGCAAGGCCCTCAGGCATTTCTTCCTGGTGGCCGGCTGCGACGGCGCCAAGCCCGGACGCAACTACTACACCGAGTTCGTGGAAAAAGTCCCCTCGGACTGCGTGGTCCTGACCCTGGCCTGCGGCAAGTTCCGTTTTTTCGACAAGGAACTGGGCGACATCGGCGGCATCCCCAGACTCCTGGACGTGGGACAGTGCAACGACGCGTACTCGGCCATCCAGATCGCCGTGGCCCTGGCCAACGCCTTTGAATGCGGAGTCAACGACCTGCCCTTGTCCATGATCCTGTCCTGGTACGAGCAAAAGGCCGTGTCCATCCTCCTGACCTTGCTGTTCCTGGGAATCAAGGACATTCGCCTTGGGCCGACGCTGCCCGCCTTCATCACCCCCAACGTCCTGGACGTGCTGGTGAAAAACTTCAACATCATGCCTATTTCCACCCCGGACGAGGACCTGAAAGCCATCCTGGGATAATCAGGGCGGCGTAGAATAACCTCGGTTAGATAAATCAGGCCCGGGAGGCGCGCAGCCTTCCGGGCCTTACATTTTCGCAAGGCATGGCATGATGGAATGGGGGGTATAGGAAATGGAGCGGCTCCTCGATTCACTATCGGCTCAAGGCTATAGTTTGGAGGATTCCAAGAGCATCATTGACCTGCAAAATGTCGTCAGGGACAAAATCCGATCCGTTGGCGAGGCCCTCGACAAAAAGCTCCGATGGCTTGAGGCCTGCGCATACTTTGAGGATCAGAATCGCGTCAGCCAGGGATAGGACATAATCCCCGTTGGCGTCGCCGGGCAAAGCAACTCCCTTGCCCGTAAAAGTCGCTTCAAACTCGGGTTCGTCAGGGTCGTCCGAGGAAATCGTCAACACGGCGTCAAATTGGCCCAGGCCGGCGGGCGAAAAGGCGACCAGGACATTGCATGCGTCGCCCGGACTGAAAAACAGATTCGTTTCTTCGCATGGATTCCCAACCGGGGACAGGTCCAGGGAAAAGGCTCCGGGACCTGTCAATTGCACATTGCTTACTTCCAAGGAGTCCAGGGAGTCTATGGCATTCCCAAATTCCACCAGAACGGAAGAGTAGGCGCCTGGTATCAGCCCCCCGAAATCATAGCTCTTGGGCGAGACGGCAATCTGCCGGGGAATAAGCAGGGGATACTGGTCGTAAGTCTCTATAGTTTGTAGCAAATCATAAATGGCATATGGCTCATCCGCAATGTAATCCCCGTTTACGTCAGGCGCGCTGTATCCTGAGTAATAATTACCGCCCCAAAAGGGGCCTCCCACAATGTTTCTCTCCGCATCGCTGAGCGCCAAATTCCAGACGCCGACCGACCACTCATCCAGGGCGTGCGTGTCATTCTCGACAAAAGCATTGTTGGTTACCACGGCGAGGCCTGATTTGACCCAGACGCCTACTTCACAATAAGCTATTTGATTGTCCTCGCACTGATTGGCTGACAGCGGCTCGTTGGAAGGCGCCGAGGTTTGTGACAGGATGCCTATTTCACAGGATTCAATCTCATTTTCCGTCACCAAATTGGCAGATGCTACGTAGGGATTGAAATCCTTCAGAGCTATCCCCGCATCACCATCAAGCAGGGGATGATCGCAGTTACTGATCTTATTGCCCTTTATCACCGTGTTTTGTCCGCCATAAATTGCGATGCCGTCTCCGAGGCATCCCAAAATTTCGTTTTCTGTAATTTCATTCCCCACGGCTCCCGGCGTAAAAGCGCGTAAAAAGAGGCCTGTGTCTCCACAATTTTTTATTATATTCCGATGAATAATATTGTCGCTGGAGCTCACCTCGATGCCTTTGTCCTGGCAGTCGCTCAGTTTATTGCCGCGCACTTCATTTCCTTCATTTGCTATGACTATGGCGGGTTCCCACTCTTTGCAGGACACTTTGTTATTGATTACCCGGTTGTTCTTTCCTCCTATGAAAATGCGCCCTGTCTCATTGCTTTCCACGACGTTTCCATCCGACGTATTGAGGGTGTCGGGAAATATAATGAACTCACATTTATTTGCGAGAATTGTGTTTGAAATACACGTGGCGGTATTGTATCCGACAACGATTGAATCCAGGGTGTTGTCTTGCACGAGAGCTTCGGAAGCGTACGAAAGGTGGAGATCTCCCATCGTGCTCCCGGTCAGGACATTCCTGTTTCCCTTGATTTCCACCTGGCCGCAAATATTATCCATAAAAAGCAGGTTTGAGCCAACGACAACAAGATCGACGTCATGGAACGTACTGTTTGAAATTAGGGTTTGTTGAAGACCGCTGGAAGCGTCCGACTCACATATCACCTCGCCATAAAGCGAGCTCGAAACCCCATTACGGAAACTAACTTTATTTGCCTTTAGGAGAGCGCCGTCGGATATGCGCAAGATAGCGCCGTGGCTAGCGGTGTCCAAAAAAGTCACCTCGGCGTCGGGCTCAATAACAAGAGTCCCATCTTCCACAACCACTTCATCTGATAGCCAAACGCTGTTTGACCAAGTTACCATGCCTATCCCAGTCAGCGAAGGCCGGAGCGTTCCAAAAGTTGAAATTTTATTCAGCGAAAGCGTCTGAGTTTCTTCCAGGGTCCAAATTTCCTCGAAAGAGTCATATCGGTAATATTTCGCCCGCAGATAATGAACTCCCGGTCCTACAGCCAGATCTGCGAAGGTTTCACCGGTTACGTCTCCCATCCCGCCCCAGGTTCCTGTTATTATCCAGGCTTGCTCAGAATCCCCTGAAAAGAGTTCCACTTTTCGAACAGACCCTAAATCGCCCGGCCAACGCGACAGCAGCACTTGGACATGGCTGGGGGAGGAGTATTCCACGTTTAAGGCATAAGCTGCATTCAATGGCTGGACGCACAGGATAACCAGAAAAATCGCTACTCGACGAATCATGGCTTGCTCCTCCATATTTTTGTCGGGAACCACGCCGGGGGGGGGGCGCATGGGCCTTTACGGCGCATAATTTTTTAGCGGCCCGATATACGCCGCACCATGCACAGGCCTCCGTCCAGATTTCTATAATAGCTGTCTGTGTTAAATAAATGAGAATCCAGGCGGTTTATTGCAACATGGTCTGAAGATTATTTACAGGGAGTATTGCCTTTTGGCAAGTAAACCTTTTCGTACAGTTAATTATCCGGCCCATCTTCCATGTGCAATACCGCCCAAAAAAAACCTCCCCGAAAGTTGTCTCGGGGAGGTTTTGGGGTTTGAGCAAATTTGCCTGTTGAATCAGGCCTTGTTTTTGTTCAACGCAAAGTAGGTGACCGGCACCACCAGCAGGGTGAAGGCCGTGGACGCAAACAAGCCGAAAATCAAGGCCCAGGCCAGTCCCGAAAATATGGGATCCAGGGTGATGGGCCAGGCGCCCAGGGCCGTGGTTGCGGCAGTCAGGATGATGGGCCGCAGCCGGACGGCGCCGCTTTGCAGGATGGCGTCTTTCAGGCCCATGCCCTCGCCCAGGGCCTGCTGGATAAACTCGATGAGCACCAGCGAGTTCCTGATGACGATGCCGCCCAGGGCGATCATGCCGATCATGCTTGTGGCCGTGAAAAACACCGGGTTTTCAAAGGCTGCTACGGGCGTTGCAAAAAACAGGTTAAACAGCCAGAACCCCGGCATGATGCCGATGAATGTCAAGGGAATGGCCATAAGGATCAGCACGGGCATGAAAAAGGAGTTCATCTGGATGACCAACAGCACGTAAATGCCTGCAAAGGCCGCCAGATAGGCCAGGCCCATATCCCGGAACACGCTCAGGGTGATTTTCCACTCCCCTTCTCCGGCCCAATCCACCCTGATGCCCGGAGGCGGCGGATTATCCTTCAACCGCGACTGCATGTCCAGGATGGCCTCGCCAGGCGCCCTGCCCGCCATTTCGCCGAACACGTAAACCACGGGCTTTAAATTTTTATGGTAAATGGGCTGATCCACCGGGATTTTTCGAAATGTCCCCAACTCGCCCAAAGCTACCATCTTGCCGGCGGCGGTCTTGACGGGAACCTGGGACAAGCCCTGGGCGCTAGACCGCTGAGCCCGGGGCAGGATGACCGTCACGGGCAGGAACTGGCGTTCCCCCGGAGCGTGCACCGTGGCCGGGCTGGCGCCGCCCACGGCCATACGCAGGGTGTGGGCGATCATTTCGGTAGTCACCCCGTGAAGGGCGGCTTTTTCCTTATCCAGAACAAAATCCAGGCGATCCCGGGGCGTTTCCGTGGTGTCGTCGATGTCCACCACAAAATCTTCCTGCCGGAAGATCTCCTTTACGTGGGCGGCGCCGTCAATGAGGTCCCGGTACTGCATCTGCGGCGAGCCGTAGATTTCCGCCACCACCGTGGAGATGACCGGGGGCCCGGGCGGAACTTCCACGATTTTCATGTCAACGCCGTGCTGATCGGCGATGGCCTGGAGGTCCTGGCGCAGCCTCAAAACGATTGCGTGGCTTTGCTCCTGGCGCCGGACTTTATCGTACAGGTTGACCCGGATGTCGGCCATGTTTCCGCCCTTGCGCAAATAATAGTGGCGCACCATGCCGTTAAAATCCATGGGGGAAGGCTCGCCCACGTAGGAAATGGTATTGGTCACTTCCGACACTCCCCGGAGGTATTCTTCAAAGGCGCGGACCGCCCGATCCGTGGCTTCCAGGGGCGTTCCCTCCGGCATGTCCAGGATGATCTGAAATTCGTTTTTGTTATCAAAAGGCAGCATCTTCAAAGGCACATGGCGGAACAAAGCCAGGGAGGCTGAAAAAATCAGCAGCCCGACCACCACCACGCCCAGGAGAATGCGGCGCAGGCCTGAATCCAAAAACGGCCGAATCACCCATGCGTAGCCTTTTCTTACCCAGGCCGGGGTGACGTCCTGGCCGGCTTCCTTGGGAACTCCGCTTTTTTTAAGCAGGGTGAATGTGAACCACGGCACGATGGTCAGTGCGCAGACCGTGGAGAATATAACGGTCAGGGGCACGTTGGCGGCCATGGGAGACATGTACGGGCCCATCATGCCCGTGATGAAAAACATGGGAGTAAACGACACGATGATAGCCAGGGTGGACATGATGACCGGCGGCAGCACCTCGTTCACGGCGAACAAAGTGGCGCCCTTGGGCTTCAATTTGCCCATGCCGATATGGCGCTGGATGTTGTCCACGTTGGTGATGGGGTCGTCCACTACCAAGCCCAGGGAAAGAATCAGGGCGAACAGGGTGACCCGGTTGATGGTGTAGCCCATCATCATGTTCACGAACAGGGCCAGGGCGAAGCTGATGGGCACGGCCAGGGCCACCACCATGGCTTCCCGCCACCCCAGGGTGAATATAAGCAGCGCCACCACGGTGAGGATGGCGAAAAAGAGCGAGCTCAAGAGGTCGTCCACCTTGGTCTGGGCGGTCTGCCCGTAGTCGCGGGTGGTTATGACGTGAACGTCGGGCGGGATCACGTCCTTTTTCAACTCTTCCATCTTTTCATGGATGTTTTGCGCCACGTTAACGGCGTTGACGCCCTTTTTCTTGGCCAGGGCCAGGGTAACTGCAGGGTATTCAGCAGGCTCGCCGTCCAGTCCGTTTTCCTGGCGATAATGCTGGGAGTAGCCGAACCGGGAGTACGAGAAAGCCTCCTCGGGCCCATCAGTGACCCTGGCGATATCCCGCACGTACACGGGGCGATCTCCGTGAACGCCCACCACCAGGTTTTCCACGTCCCGGGCGCAGCAGACGAATCCGTCGGCCGTGACGGTAATATCACGGTTAGCGCGGGAGAAGGATCCGGCTGCGACGGACGCATCGGTTCCGGCCAGGGCCTGTCCCACCTCCAGCATGCTCACGCCCAGGCCGTTCATGCGGTCGGGCAGAAGCTCCACGCGCACCTCACGCTTGCGGCCGCCCACAATGGACGTGCGGGAGATGTCCTCCACCTCGGAGAGGCGCGCCAGGACTTCCTGGCCGATGCGGGTGAGGGCGTGGTCGTCGTATTTTTCCGAATACAGGGTCAGGTTGACGATGGGTACGTCGTCGATTTCCACCGGCTTGACCACCCACCCTTTGACAATGGGCGGCGCCTGATCCTGATTCATCATGATTTTGTTATGAAGTTTGACGATGGATCGCTCCCGATCCTCGCCCACAAAAAACCGGACCGTAACCACGGCCATGTCGCGGTGGGAGGTGGAATACACATATTCCACGCCGTCTATCTGCCACAACAGCCGCTCCAGGGGCGTTGCCACCAGCTTCTCCACTTCCTCGGCGCTGGCCCCGGGGGCCTGGACGTACACGTCCGCCAGGGGCACCACGATTTGCGGCTCCTCCTCGCGGGGCGTGACGTAAATGCTGGCCGCTCCCATGCCGATGGCGAACAGGATGAACAATATGGGCAGCTTGGATTCCAAAAACAGGCGGACCACCCCAGTAATGAATCCGCCGGGCGCGCGGTCCTGATCAGCCATTTTCTCCCCCCCTGACTCCAATGGTTTCGCCGCCTTCCAGGCCGGACAACACCTCCACCTTGCCGCCCGTCAAAAGATTGCCTGTCTTGACGAAAACCTTTTTCCAGATTCCGTCTTCCCGGACCGTGACCATCTCAAGCTGGCCGGTCCGTTCAATGGCGGATTTGGGGACCGCCACAACAGATCGGGTGGATGCGGGAATCATAAGCCTGCCGAACATGCCGGGGAACATGCCCTGGGTTTGGGGCAGGTCCACCTTGATCAAAAAGGTGCGGGTGACCGGGTCGGCCGAAGGCACGATTTCCTCCACCGTTCCTTCAATAATCAAATCCATGGAGTCGATGGCGATTTCCAAGGGCGTTCCAATGCGCACCCGGCTGATGAGCCCCTCCCGGACCACCGCTTCCAGCCTAAGCTGGCTGCGCGTCTGGATGACCAGCAAAGGCTTGCCCGGCCACGCCAGATCGCCTTTTTCCGCCAGCCTTTTGACCACCTCGCCGTCGGTGGGCGCGGTAATGGTGGTGTAGCTCTTGGCGATCATGCGCTGATCCACCACTTTTTGCGCCCCGGCCACGCCCGCTCTGGCCGCCTTGACTCCGTCCTCGGCCTGCCTTACTCCGGCCTGGGCCTGGAGATAGGCGGATTCGGCCTGCTCCAACTGCTGCTGGGTGGCCGCCTCGGAGGCGAAGTAGGTCTTCACTCGTTGATAGGCTTTGGCCGCTTCGTCAAAGGCCGCTTTGGCCTGTTCCAACCCCTGCTTAGCCTGCTCGTGCATGGCTCGGGCGGAAACCAGGCCTTGGGTCGCTTCCTCCACCTGGGCGTTCAATTGATCGCTGTCCAGTTGGATGAGCACCTGGCCTTTTTGCACCTGGGTTCCGGGGCTCACATTATATTGCAGGATGCGGCCTGTGGCCTGGGCCTCTATCTGGGTTTCAGTCCGGGGCCGGACCGTTCCCACGGCCTCGTAATATTCAATGATGTCCTCCACGGACACGGTCGCCGTTGCCTCTGGCGCAGGTGCGGAAACCTTGCTGTCCACGGCGCCGGGCGGAATTTTTCCTCCGGCGAACACGCCGGTCATGTACAACATGAGCAAGACCAGCACGGCGAGGCCGATGACAGGTCCGATGATTTTTTTCGCTTTTGACTGACTACTCATTTGATTCACCCTCCAGGGAAGCCCATAAGCCCAAGGCGCGGCCGACGGAGGCCGCTGCTTTTTCACTGTCGAACACGGCGGAAGACGACCGGATGCGGGCGCTGTTGAACGCCAGTTCCGCGTCCAGATACCGGGTGACCGTCACCGAGCCTCCTTCGTATTGCTTCTTCACCAAACGCAGGGATTCCCGGGCCTGCTCTACTGCCGCGGCCGCCACAAGGTTTCTCGCCCTGGCGGAATCCAGATTCAAATAAGCCGTTTTAACGTCCAAAAGCACGTTTTGAGCGGCTTTCCGGTCCGCGGCCAACATTTCGTCCTGCACATTTTTAGCCTGACGCACGGCAGAGGAAGTCCTGCCGCCTGTGAAAGCGTTCCAGTTGATGATGACTCCGGCGGTCCAGTTGTCGCGGTCCGAGTCAAAAGAGGCGTCCGGATCGTCCATATAATATTTCAACTGCGCGTCGGCCGTGGGCAGATAATGGCTTTTGGCCATATCCACGCCCATGGCGGATTTGATGACGGCGAGCCGGGCCTGCTTAAGCTCGGGCCGTTTGGCCAAAGCCAGGATCGAGCCGGCGGAATAGTCAGGCGGCAGATCCGGATTCATGGCGGCCTGAGCGTCCAGCTCAAATTGGGCGTCCGGGTTCAGGCCCATGAGGTTGGCCAGGGCGGCCAGGGCCAGGCTGCGGTTGCTCTGGGCGCGCACAAGCTCTTCCTTGGCCTGGGCCAGACGAACATCCAGGGAAAGCACGTCGGATTTCAAGACGCCGCCGGCGTCGTACCGCACCTGCATGAGCCTTAACTCAGCCTCCACGGTGGACACCGATTCTTCGGCGATGGCGATAAAATCCCCGGCGGCCAGGCAGTCGTACCACGCGCTGATGACCGACGCGGCCAGCCCGTTGTTGACGGCCCGGCTATCCAACTGGCTGATAGCCAGTCCGGTTTCGGCCATATGGCGGTTAAGCCAGTCGCGGCCGCCGTTAAACAGGTTGACGCCCACCTTGGCGCCGATCTCGTAATTCTCGAACCATCCGGGATCATTAAAGTTGGTATTGGGAGGAAGCAAACGCTGATCGATGGTGGAAAACAAATAGCCGGAAGGCGCATCCCCCTGGGAATAGGATCCGTACAGGGAAAGCACGGGCCAATAGGCCGCCTTGGCCTGATCGATCATGGCCTCGGACTGGCGAATGCGGGCCAGGGCCATGTCGGTGTCCGGGTTGTTTTCCAGGGCCGTTTTGATGGCGTCTGCCAGGGTGATTTTGCCCAGATCCTTGGCCGCTGGCGAAGTTTGTTGCTCCGGCGCCGGAGTTTGAATGTTTATCCTGCTGACTATGTTGTCGTAGTCGTAGCGGTTTTCCCATTGGGAGCGGGCGCAACCCGCGGTAACTGCAAGCAGGGCCAAAAGCCCTGCTGCAAGGAGCGGCCGAACACACGAGGCGGCGCCTCCGCTCCTGATAAGGAAAAAGGGTTTAAATAGCCACGTCATACGTCCTCCCTGAATACGAAAATTATTCAGCCAACCCACGGGGGAACACGTCATGAAACCTGCGGCTTCAGGTTACCGGATAGCCCGAATTAATCCAGGCTTTCATTCCTCCGGCAAGACTGTGAACATGCTCGAAGCCCTGACTTTGTAAAAAGCTGGCGGCGATGTTGCCCCGGTATCCCACGGCGCAGGTGACGATCACCTCTTCGTCCTTGGGAATGTCCGGGGGCGACTTCAATAACTGGGTGATGGGCAAATGGTCCGCGTACTGGATGTGCCCGGAGGCCCATTCGGCCGGAGTGCGAACGTCAAAAAAGTATTTCGGCAGGCCCTTCGCCAGCTTGTTTTTTAACTTTTCGGGCGAAATCTGCCATAATTGGGTGATCGGCAGGCCCTCTTCCTGCCAGGCGGTAATGCCTCCGTACAAATAGCCGATAATCCGGTCGTAGCCTATGCGATGCAACTGAATTTCCATGTCATGATAGGCTTTTTCGTCCGGAACCACAAGGATGAGATCCGCCTTGGGATCGATGACCATGCCGATCCAGTTGGCGGTTTGCTTTTTTAAGCCGATATTGATGCTGCCGGGAATATGCACCCCTCCGAAGGAGGCCGTGTCCCGGGCGTCCAGCACCAGGGCGCCCTGCTGCATGAAGTGCTCCACCTGGGCCGGAGACAAGTCTTTTACGACAGGGCACCGGTCCAGCAAGGGGACGCCCTCCATGTTGGTGTTGATGATATGGGAGAAGCTCTTGGGCCGCTCCGGGAACGTCCCGGACATTTCCTTTTTAAAATCCGGCTCGGCCATACGCAAAAGTTCATTGCTCCGCTTTTCAAAACCAATGGTGGAGCTGGATTTGGAGCTCATGCCCCGGCCGCACAGGGAGCCTTCTCCATGGGCCGGAAAAACCTCCAGACTGTCCGGCATCATGCCCAATTTATTGTACAGGGAATTGTACAGGTTTTGCACCTGCTCATCGATGTGCTCGTTCCCCGCCAGGTCAGGCCTGCCCACGTCTCCTACAAACATGCAATCTCCGGTCAGAACCAGCCAGGGATCTTCGCCCCGGGATAGGTCGGTCACCAGAATGGACATGGCGTGGGGCGTATGGCCGGGAGTTTTAATGAACTTGAGCTTGGCGTTTCCAAAGGTCATTTCCTGGCCTTCGGTTAAGACCGTGTGTTCAAATTTGACCGGCGTGTCCTCCATGTAGCAGATTTCCGCCCCGGTGCGGGACTTGATTTCCTGGTTGCCGGAGACGTGATCCGCATGCACATGGGTTTCAAAAACATGGGTGATGCGCATGTCGTTTTCCCGGGCGACGTCCAGGTATACCTGCATGTCGCGCCTGGGATCCACCACACAGGCCACCCTGGCCATGGGACAGCCGATCAGGTAGGAAAGGCATCCAAGGCCCTCTGCTACGAATTGTTTGAAATACATAGTCATCCTCCCTGCCAATTATTGATGGACGGAACATTTAATGCGGAATTGGAGCGGCGCCACGAAAGACGCACAAACCAGTGAACAATTTTTAGCAAAAACTCACATCGTTTAATAATGATAATGCTTCCCACCCATGCTGGCAAGTTTTTGATTTTGCGTTGCAGCTTGCACAGCACTGCCGCAAGTTCAAAATAAGGAGATTGGGAGCAATGCAGTGACACTGGATCCCCGTTTCCGGGATTGAGTTGAGGGGACACGATCCTTATCTCAATAGCCCAAAACCATTTTGAAAGGCCGTAGGCGAGATAAGGTCATGTCCCCCCAACTCAGCCGCAATCATCATACCTCCATGGCTCCACGGGGATGACGGAGAGTGAAAGCCTATACAGCATGTGGGCATTCTGATAGTTGGGTTTCGAGATCTGCTCCCTAAATCTCAACCCTCTTTTTTGGCGGAAGCGGGTTTCCTTCAATTAGATAGTTATTCGAACTCTCTACCCAACCTACTATTTTTACGTGAAAAGACGTAGGTTGGGTAGAGCTTGCGAAACCCAACAAATGCAGGCTGCAATCCCACGATGAGTTTACCAACGCCTAAATCGCTCGTCATCCCCGCGAGGGAGATCCGCTTTTCAGGAACGACCGCAAGCGGGGACCCAGCGTCATTTTTGCTTGGCGCCTAATAGGCCGCCTAATGATTTTTTCTCTTTTGATTGCAACTATATATTCAAACCCGGTTGAGAATCATGGCTTTAGGGAATCAATCCGGGCGACATAGTCCTTAATCTTGCATTTGCGCTCCAGGCCGGAGGCGGCCATATAGCGGACCGTACCGAATATGGGGCGGCGGTTCCAGCCCCGGTCGTGCAGCCCGAAAATCCAACCCGCGCCGGCATAGGAATTAGGGTCCCTCCCGTCCAGGAAGTACTTGTTGTTCAGATGAAGCAGGACGTCCCAGGCTTTTTGCGGCGTGGGCGACCACTCCAGAATTTTTTTGCCCCAGTACATGCGCATGTGGTTGTGCATGTATCCGGTGACGACCATTTCCCGCATGGCTGCATTCCAGTAGGGATCGTGTGTGTCGCAGGCTTCCAGTTGATCCGGGGTGTATAGGTGGTCGCGCGGGTCTTGGGCGCGCTCCTTTAGGGTCTTTTGCGCCCAAGTCGGAAGGCAGGCGTATTGGTCGTAGTTCGGGGTGAAGTGGACGAAGTTCATGGCAAGCTCCCGCCTGACGATGATCTGCTCCAGATAGGCGGCCTGCGCTTCAGGGTCCGCGTCTTTTAGATTTTTCACCTGCAGGGCCAGGGCGGCGGCGGACACCTGGCCGAAATGCAAATACGGCCCCATGCCGGACACGTCCGCCAAATCCGGCCGGTTGTGGTGACGGCTGTAATTGTCCAGGCTTTTTTGGATGAACTTATCCATGCGCTCTTGCGCGGCGGAGGCTCCGCCCTTGAAAAAGGCGGAAACGCCGGATGGATTTGCCTGCATGCCCAGGCTTTTCAATAGCGCAGCCGGATCGGACAGGTCCAGGCCCTGGATATCAAAATCCCGGAGCTTGTTTTTCAGGGCGTATTTTTCCGGGAGCAGCAAAAAATTGTCCAGCTCCCGGTTGATTTTAGGACGAATGGTGCGGGCGGCCCACTCGGCCTTTTGGGAGGCGATGTTCACAGGAACGATGACGTCCGTCTCCACTTGGGCCACTTGGCAGGAGGCCTGGGCGGCGACCTGGGCCCGCCACGCCTTTTGATGGCGCATGTACCCTTTGTCCGTCACGATCAAGGCGGCTTTCTTGCCCAGATCCAGGGAGGCCAGGGGCGGAGAGTTTTCCAAAACAACCAGGGGGATTCCCCTATCCCGCAATTGCCTTTGGGTTTCGGCCAGGCCTTCCAGCATGAACAGATAGTGGCGATAGTTGGCCTCGGGGTAGTTGACGGTCAGGCCGAAAACGACGACGACAGGCACGTCTAAATCGTTGGCCCGGCTGATAGCGAACTCCAGGGCCAGATTATGCTTGGCCCGCTGGGATTGCTGCATCCAATAAAGAACGTAGGCCCCCTTTTGCCCGGGACGTTCGTTCAGCCTTCGAATGCGGGCGGCGTCGGTCTTGTGCATGGCTTATCCGTGGTTGCGCAGGCCCAGCTCCAGGGGATGCGGATAAAGGTACAGTTGCTCCTTTAAGTAGGGTTGATCGTACTTACGAACAAAATGCTTGATCAGGGTGATAGGCACGATCAAAGGCACGGCGCCCTGGCGATACTGGTACATGAGCTCCAGCAATTCCTGCTTTTCGTCCGGGGATAGCTGTTTTTTGAAATAGCCCATCATGTGTTGCAGCACGTTGATGTTCTTGGCGGGCGTGGTCTTGAGAGCCAGGGCCTGTGTGAGGATTTCAAGATAAGCCGGGAAGAAGTCCTCGGGCTTTTGCTCCCGGATTTTGGCCACCATGGGACCCATCTGGCGGTAATGCTGCTGGCTATGGGCCAAAATCAGGAGCTTGTGGCGTGTGTGGAAGTCCACCAGCTTGCCCGCGTCATAGCCGCCGGCGATCATGTCGCGCCAGCGTTTCATGACAAACACCCGGGTGATGAAATTCTCCCGCAGCCCGGGATCGTGCAGCCTGCCTTCGTCCTCCACGGGCAGCAGGGGGAAATGATCCTTGAACATCCGCGCCCAAATGCCCACTCCGTTCTTGCGGACCGTCTTATCCTCGCCGTATACGGCGATCCGCTCCATGCCGCTGGACGGCGACCGGGTCTTGAAAATGTAGCCGCACAGATCTTCCTTTTCCAATTCCTTCAATTTTTCCACGCCCCATTCCTGCATCATGGGGGTGAGGTCCCGGCGGGTTTTGTGGGTCATGAGCCGCGGGGCCGCGGGATCGCCTTCCAGGCGCATGGACTCCCTTGGGACGGGCATGCCGCATTCCATCTCCGGGCATACAGGAACGAAATCAAAATAATTGCCCAAGGTTTGGGTGATGTACCGGTCGTGCTTGTGGCCCCCGTCATAGCGGACTTTTTCGCCCATCAAGCACCGCGCGATTCCCATTTTTATTTTTTCGGTCATGATAGAACGCCCCGTTTGAGTGTGAGTTGTTGTGAATCATGATACATAGGTTTAGGGCGCAGATCAAATAATGTTCTGAATACTAACGGCACAAGAGCTGCGAAGGCGTCGAATAGATTGTTATCGTTATGAAATAGGGGGCGTCCGATTCAATCAGGATTCTAACGAACAAGGTCCTTTTTGGGCACCACAGCCATGGTGAAGATGGCCAGGGCGGTCATTTTTTCTTCATCGCCGTTTACGTCATACACCCGGCTTTCCGTAACCATGATTTTTCTGCCGCTGCGGATGACCTCGGACCGGCAAACCAGGCTGTCCCCGTGGGCGGGCGCCAGAAAATTAATCTTGAACTCAATGGTAAGGATCTGATTCTCCTCCCCGGCCAAGGTAAAAGCGGAATACCCGGCGGTGTGATCCGCCAGGGTGGAAACAGCGCCCGCGTGGACGAAGCCGTCTTGCTGACGATGGTTTTCCGTAATGACCATGCGGGATTCAAACTTGCCGTCGGAGCTGGAGACGGCTTCCATGCCAATGTATTTTGTAAAGCCCTGGGAAAAATCCCCCATCAGAAATTCTTGATATTTTGCATCCATGATTGCTTTTTTCGCCTGCCATTGGGTTTGGTGATGAAAAAAAATGGGTCCGCAGCCCTATGTGTTTGTCCGATCGTGCAATGATAGCATTAAACGGAGGGGGGCGCCACCTTGTTGATTGGGGGATTGGAAAACGAAATGTCCAGGGTGCAGGGAGCGCGCGATTGCATGCGAGGAGACCGCGTAACCACGAAAAAGTGGTTTTTCACCCAACCATTTCTTTCCTTTTCAAGGAACGTTTTAGGTTTGCACAAAGTGTGCGTTCGCACCCTGGCAGGATACTGCGCTGCCAGGGCCACCCAAAAAACTCAAACGCGGGAACCTTCCCAACTACGGGCGCGGGGACCGCGCGACTACGTGAAAACGATTTCTAAATGGATTTGCGCCCGCCGGGCATCCTCAAATCCTGTAATCATGCAGGTCGCTCCTTCTGTGCTATCGCACCCAGGCAACATACTGCCGTTGCCTGGGCCACCCTAAAACCACGGACGAGGGGACCGCCTAACTACCGGGCGCAGCAAGCGACGCCCATACGGCGAGGAGGCCGCGTGACTACAAAAAACGGTTTTGGACAAGCTCTTTCGGCCGCCGACCATCCCCAATTTCAACATACATTTTAGGTGGCCCTTATTGGCCTGGCGGCCCCCGGCATTGCATGCCGCGGCTGGCAAAAAGACTTCTTTGTTGCGTCAATCAATCCAATCGTCGGGCTGATCCGCATCCAGGATGTCATGGGGCCGGACCAGTTCCGCACTGTGTTCTCGGGCGGAAGGCGGGCCGGACGTTTGAGCTTCCGCCTGCTCATACGAGTGAACGGCTGCGCGTTTCGAGTCTTTTGCAGGTTTTCCGTTCCGGCCGGAGGAGCCTTGGATGAGGGCCGCCAAACGGCTGACAACGGACTTCATTTGTTCGGCCTGAGCGTTCATCTGCTGGGATGCGGAGGCGGATTCCTCGGCGCTGGAGGCGTTCTGCTGGGTGACCTGTTCCATCTCCCCCACGGCCTTGCTGACGGATTCAATGCCCCGAGCCTGCTCGTCCGAGGCGGCGGCTATCTCCTCCACGATCTTCCCCACTTTGGAGGCCGTGTTGGACACTTCCATGAAGGCATCGTTGGCGTCTTTGACCAGGTCGGCCCCCTCCGCCACCTTTTTGACAGTCCCCTCAATAAGGCCGGCCGTGTTTCCGGCCGCCTGGGCGGCCCTTGTCGCCAGGTTGCGCACTTCCCCGGCTACGACGGCGAAACCGGCGCCCGCCTCCCCGGCCCTGGCCGCTTCCACGGCCGCGTTCAAGGCCAGCAAATTGGTTTGAAAAGCGATTTCATCGATGGTTTTGATGATCTTGGACGTCTCGCCGCTGACCTTGGCGATCTCCTCGATGGAATAGGTAAGCTCGCCCATGGAGGCGTTGGCCATGGCCACCACCTGCCCTGCTTCCTGCATGAGGGCGTTCGCCTGATTAGCGCTTTCGGCGTTTTGCCGGGTGGCGGCGGTCATTTCTTCTATAAACGAGGAGGTCTGCTCCAAAGAAGCGGCCTGCTGGGACGCGCCTTCGGCCAGGGACTGGCTGGCGGAGGAAACCTGACAGGAGGCGGAGGAGACCTCCTCCGCGCCCTGGTTAAGCCCTTCGATGGCCTGGTTGATGGGCTTGGTGATGTAACGGGTGACCAAAAAAGCCACCACAACAACGGCGGCAAAGCTAAACAGCGCAATAAGGCCCATCAGCCCCATGATGGCTTTGGACGAGGAAAAGGCCTCGTCTTCGTTGATCTCAGCCACCAAGGCCCAGGCCGTGTCGCCGAACTTGATAGGCGTATAAGCGCAAAGCACGGAGTCTCCCCTGTAATTCGGAAAGACGCCTTTGCCGGTTTGGCCCGACAGGGCCGCCCTTGCGCCCGGCGCGTCCACGCTTCCGGCTTGCGGATTGGCGAACGAAGCGGTTAAGGAGCGATTGACCGGGTCCAGAAAGGAGTCGGACCGCATCAGCTTATCCGCTCCCACCAGATAGGTTTCGCCGGTCTCGCCCATGCCTTGCCTTTTGGTCATGATCGCATTGACGGCCTCCTGAGACAATTGCAGGGCCACCACCATTTCAAGCCGCTCGTTGCGGATCAAGGGTTGGGCCATGAAAGCGGCGGGCGCGCCTTTGGAGGGGGCGTAGGGCTGAAAGTCCGCAAAGGAGAATTGTCTGGTTTTCAATACTTTTCGCGTCAGCTTGCCCAGGCCGGAGTCTGCGAATTCGCCGTTGATGATGTTGGTTCCGTAATCCGCTTCCCTGGCTACGGTGTAAAACACATCGCCTTTCGGGTGGATTAAAAAAAGGTCGTAATACCCCAGTTGATCCACGAATTTGGAGAAGTAATCCCGGGCTTCGCCATTCGCGACGCCGGCGATAGCCTCCTTTAGATTGATTTTGGAGACTGCCGCCCAGTTCAGGCCCTGGATGGGCAGAGGATCGTAGGCCGTCATGACCAGCTTGCCGGTGCTGTCCGTAAACACATTTTGGCCGGACTCCCCCTTTAGGGCGGCTTCAATATAGGGCGTGGATATGGGATGGCCCACCACGTATTTTCCATCGCCCATGGTTTTCATGTCGCTGCGAAAGGAGGTTTGGTCTCCGATCCTGCCCACGAGGTAGGACTCGCCGCTGACGCCCATTCCCGCCCGCTGCTGCATGATGGCGTTGATTTTTTCCGTGGGAATGCGAAAGGCCACGTAGCCTTGCAACTCCCCCATTTGATTGACCAGCTTGGCGGCCGTAAAGGCGGCCGGTTTGCCGCCGGAAGGAGCGTAGGGCTCGAAATCCCCCACGCAGGCGGCGTTGTTTTCGGAAGCCTTGGCTTGCACGAACGCCTTGCCCAAGGGGGAGTCCTTCAGGCCGTTTTCCAGGATGTTCCGGCCAAGGTCCGCGCCTTTGGCCGTGGAGTAAATGATGTCTCCGTTCTTCCGGATAAGCAGCAAGTCGTACCACCCGTTGGCCTCAGCCATGGCCTTCATGCGTACGTCGTATCGTTTGACAGTGCCTTTATATTCGAGGGATTCCAGGTCGTTGTCAAAGGCCTCCAGGATGGCGTCCATCTCAATCAGAGCGTCCATGGTGTAGGGATCGCTTTTAAGGACGTTCATCTGGGAGATCATGCCTTCCATGTATTCCATGATGTTGGTGCGTTTTAACTCCTGGGCCGTGGACAGCTTGGCGAAGGCGGCGTCTTTCAGGCTTTCCACGGTTTCCATGAGCACGCCCATGTCGGCTTGACGCGCTGAAAAGAAATCCTCCAACTGGGATTTTTTGATTTCCCGAACGCTTTCCAAAGAGCGATAGGCCTGCTTTTCCAATGCCTTGCCGGACTTATACAGAGAAACGCCCCCCACGAGGCCGAATGGGATCAAACCCACCGCCAAAAACGCAACGGCCAGTTTGACGCCCAGATTGATCTTGTCAAACATTATGCATCTCCTTTATCGAGCTTGGGAACGGCGCCTGCCGGCGCTAATTCGCCGGACAAAATCTTCCGATCGATGAAAAATCGGGCCGTAAAATACGCTGCAAACCGGGTCGAACTGGATAGTAAATGGAAATACGGGCAAACAGGGTGCAAATTCAATGCCGTTAAACGCATTAGAGGGCTTGAAACAAAGGATTTTTTACAGATGATTCGCCCGTGATCGGACGGATAACGGATGCATGGTGCAGGGGCGGAGATAAAAAAAAACTCCCCGCCTGAAAGACGGGGAGCAGATTGCAAAAAAGGGTGTGCGCGAAGGCGTGATTTCTTTTTGAAGCCAAGCATGGGTCCGGCTTGGCTTTATGCAGATGGAAGATCAGGCGGCGCTTTGCAGCATGCCCACTTCCTCGGCGCTCAGAACCTTATCGATATGGAGCAGAATCTTGACGCCGCCCTCCATTTTGGCCATGCCCAGGATGTAATCCGTATTGAGTTTGGCGCCGAAAGTCGGGGTGGGTTCAATGTCTTCGGCCCGGATGTTTAGCACTTCGGAGACGGAGTCCACGACGATTCCGATTTGCACGGTTCCGCCTTCGGAAGCGATTTCCACCACAATGATGCAAGTGCGCTCGGTATAATCAATGCCTTCAATCCCAAACCGGAGGCGCAGGTCCACAATAGGGATGACCTTGCCCCGCAGGTTGATGACGCCCTTGACGAAATCCGGGGTTTGGGGAACGGTGGTCACGGGCATCATGCCGATGATTTCCCGGATTTTAAGAATGCCTATGCCGTACTCCTCCTCCGCCAGGGTAAAGGTGAGATATTTGCCTTCGTGGTCGGACATCGCCTGGGTTGCTGCGTTCATTGCCTGGATTTCCTTGGACATGTTTCCTCCATTCACAGCCATCGCCGCCCGGCGCCAAGTTTTAGGCCGGGCGTTTCTTTGGATTGATGTTATAAATCTTTATTGTTTGGAGCCCGGAGCATCTTTAATCAGGCCCAGATCCTGCATTGTGCTTAAAAGAGCCTCTCTTTTGATGGGTTTGACAAGATACCCGTCGCATTGCTCCCGGAACGCCTTCATAATGCTATGGGTGTCGTCCAAGGCCGTGGTCATGATGATTCTCGCGCCCTGGCCCGGCCGGATTCCATTTCTGATTTCCGTTTCCCGGATGGATTTCAGCACTTCCTGTCCGTCCATCTCAGGCATCATGACATCCAGGCAAATCAAATCGTAGGGCTCTTTTTTCAGCATGGACATATAAAAGGCTTTCACCGCTTCGGCGCCGTCCACGGCCAGATCCACCTCTCCATAAGCGGACAAATGCTTAAACAGCAGCTTGCGTCCCACAAAGTCGTCTTCGACAACGAGAATTTTCAGCCCCCCGGCGGTTTCGGGGCGCTGTTCCTGATTTAACAACCCGTTCTCCATGGTTGCGTCTCCTTTACCGGATGCCATCCATTGCGAATGAACCGTCAAAGCTCTGACAGATCCACGCCGGCCCAGGGGCGGCCGGACTTTTTTACGAAAGCAGTTTCTTCAGCGGTTCATATTTTCCGCCTTCCCGGTTTTACGGGAGGCCTTTGATCAATTCCATTTGTAACAACATAGATTTTTGCCTCGGTATTTATCGCTTTGGGAATTATGCAATATTAATACCGAAACCTGAGAAGAAATGACAAAAAATCGTTTAGCGGGAAGAAAATGCGGCTAAGCAAGAAAAAACCCGCACAGCCAAAAAACTCCGGCTGTGCGGGAAAAAATTTAAGGGAAGGCCGTCAGGCGCAAAACGCCGGAAAGGCTGCTTGGGCGCCTGAATCTGTTCAGGCCTTTTTTTTAGCGGCTGATAAAATTAAGCGGTCAATTGTTTAAAGTCGAAATCCGGACTTTGGAACTGCTCCTTGAATTGGGAAAAATCGCGATCCTTGCCCATGAGCTTGGTCACCTGAAAAAAGCCGGTCTTGTCGCCCAGCATGACGCACCCCACAATACGGCCGTTGTCAAAGACGATTTTCCGGTACACGTCTTCGGTTTCATACACCGCGGAGTCCAATTTTCCGTCCGGGTCCAGTTCGCCGGCCGCCGCCAGTTCCACGCCCGCCACCTTGAGGGTGTTGGCCATGGGCGTGCCCTCGTATTCCTGGGTTTTGCCGGCCATGTTGTTTCCGGCTATGCGGCCCTGTTCGGAAGCAGCGGGCCAGATGCCGTAGGGGCGGCCCTCAAATTCAATCACGTCTCCGGCTGCGTAGACGTCCGCCATGGAGGTGAGCATATGCTCGTCCACCTTGACGGCCTTGTCGCAGGCCACATCCACAGGCTCGGCCAGGTCCTTGCACGGCCTGACGCCGGCCGAGATGATGACCATGTCCGCATCAAGGCTTTCGCCGCCTTCCAATAGGACTTTTTCCACCCGGCCGTTTCCTTCAATGGCGCTGGTTTTGGAGTCCAGGCTGAAGCTGAACCCCATGCCTTCCAGGATGGCCTGGAGCCGCTTGGAGCATTCCCAGTCCGTCTGGCGGGGCAGCAGGCGGCTCATGAACTCCACCACCCGGACTTTTTTCCCCAGTTTGATCAAGGCGTTCCCCGCTTCCAGGCCCAGAACGCCGCCGCCTATGACAACCGCATTGGCGCATTTTTCGGCGTAACTTTTGATAGCCCGGGCGTCCTGGACATTACGGAGCGTAAACACTCCGGACAGGTCGGATCCCTTGATGGGCGGGACAAATGAACGGCTTCCCGTGGCCAGCAGCACCTTGTCATAGGAAATCTTCTCGCCGTCTTTTAAGGTCACGGTTTTGGAATCGGGATCAAGTCCGGCGACTTCCGCCTTCAGGCGGATGTCTATGGCGCGCTCCTGATACCAGTCGGGAGCCTTGATAACCAGATCGTCCTCATCCGTCTCTCCGGCGATGTATTCAGGCAGCCGAATCCGTGAGTAATAGGGCAAATCCTCTTCGGTCAGGATGGTTATGCGGCCTTGGGAGTCGGCCTTGCGAATGGTTTCGGCGGCCGTGGTTCCGGCCACGCCATTGCCTACAATCAAATAATGAGTCATGTCTCCACCCGGCAAAAAAAATCCAACCGGCCCCCTGGGGCGGAGGCCGGCTATTGATTGGCGACTAACACACAAAAATAATTGAAAAAATTATGAAGTAAGCCTGCACGGTCCGACGCGCCTCAAGCCGCCAAGGACGGGATTGAGCGAGGTTGAACCGACTATTTACGGCATGATGCGGCGAATCAGGCTTTGGTCAGCCGGTTCGTCAGAACCGTGACGTGACCCATTTCTTCCTTGATGATCAGGTCGATTTTGGCTCTGCCTTCCTTGCTGTCCACCAGGTCCTTCATGCCAAGGTACAGGACGATGGAGTCTTTCTCCGCCACAATGGCGTCTTTGAGGATGGATTTCATGGAGGAGAAATCCATTTCCTTTTTAAAGAACACCCGCATGTCGGCCAGGGATTTCAGGTACTGACCGGTTTCTCCCGCAGGATCAAAGGTGCTGGAATTTTTCAGTTCTTCGGCGAGGTCGGCGCGCAGCATGGCGAAAACCTTTTCGTGGTTTCTTTCCATGGCCGCCAGTTCCTCCAGGAATTGCTTGTTGTCGGCATCATCCACTTTTGCAGCGGCGTCGGAATAAAACTTGGCGCCGTTCTTTTCAATTTCTTCCGCCATTGCGAATATTTCATCTGCACTAAATTCGTAAGCCATGGTACGCCTCCTTAATAGGGTGACTAGTATGTTGGTAAAGATTATTGTTATGGCACAAGGATTGTCAAGAAGAGTTTGCCATATTATAATTTTGGGAAAAAAGCAAAACAATCAGGGTTTGTTCTGAATGAACCCTGCGGTTTCCGGCCAAAAACCAGGCATTATGCAAAGGAGTCAAGCCGAAAAAAAGCCTGAAGCGCAATACGGCCCCAAACTACAGCCCGACGCCGGACGCCGGCGGGCAGGCTGAACAAAGGGAGCGTAGGAAAGACATCCATGACGTTTTTCGGAAATAGCAGGGACCCCGGCGAAAATGCTTGACAGGTTTTACCCCGGGAGATACAAGATAAAAAGTATCTTATTTATCCTTCTTTAGGAGGCCCCGTGAGACTCACACGCGCAGGAGAATACGGAGTGCGATGCATCCTTTATCTGGCTGGCTGTCCCCGAGGGGAGGTGGTCAAAAAAAAGGAAGTCGCGCTCAACATGGAAATTCCGGATCAATTCCTGTCGAAAATCGCCCAGCAACTGGCCGTGGCGGGCATTGTGGAGATCATCCAGGGCTCCAAGGGAGGGCTGCGCCTGGCCAGGGATCCCAAAAATATCAGCCTATTGGACGTGGTGGAGGCCATAACCGGGGAGATTTTCCTGAACGACTGCGTGTCGGACCCCAACTCGTGCCGGAACCAGCCCACGTGCTCCGTCCACCGGGTATGGAGCAAGGCCAGGATGCAACTGCGGGAGACCCTGGGGGGGGCGACGTTCGCCGGGCTGGTGGAGGAGGGCCACTGCCTGCAGAAAAAAGATGATAGAGCTTAAGCGATTCTTGGTTTATAATAAAAAAAACACATTCGTATAACATAAATCAACCCCAACCCCGTGGAGGAGGCGCCTTATGGACGTTTTGATGCTGTCACGCCTGCAATTTGCAGCCGCAACCATGTTCCACTACCTTTTTGTTCCCCTCACCTTGGGTCTTTCCATCCTGGTCGCCATAATGGAGACAAAGTATGTGCGCACCGGAGACAAGGTGTATCTCAGGATGACCAAGTTTTGGGGAAAGATGTTCCTGATCAATTTCGCCCTGGGAGTGGTGACGGGCATTACCCTGGAATTTCAGTTCGGCACCAACTGGTCCCGGTACTCGGCCTACGTGGGCGACATTTTCGGATCCATCCTCGCCATCGAAGCCACGGCGGCTTTTTTTCTGGAGTCCACGCTGTTGGGCGTGTGGATTTTCGGTTGGAAGAAGCTGTCGGCCAAGGCCCACGCAACAGTGATGTGGCTGGTGGCAGGGGCGTCGTCCCTTTCGGCGGTGTGGATTCTCATCGCCAATTCCTGGATGCAGCATCCCGTGGGATACGTCATCCGCAACGGCCGGGCCGAATTGACGGACTTCTTCGCCGTTGTCACCAACGAATTCGCCATTTTGATGATCATGCACACCCTGGCCGGCGCTTACGTGCTTTCCTCGTTTTTCGTCATGGGCATCAGCGCCTATCATCTGCTTAAGAAAACGGATGATGAGTTTTTCACCAAGTCCTTCCGCATCGCCCTGGTGATGGGCGTCATCTTTACGATCTTCGTGGCCGTTGAAGGCGATATCCACGGCAAGGACGTGACGCAGAAACAGCCCGCCAAGCTGGCCGCCATGGAATCCCTGTGGGAAACCCAAACCCACGCGCCCGTTTATATGTTTGCATGGCCTGACGAGGAAAACGAGCGCAATGTCATTGAGATCATGCCGATCCCCGGCTTGCTGAGCCTCCTGGGCCACGGGAGCTTTGACGCCGAAGTTCAGGGCCTCAAGGACTTCCCCAAAGACGAGCGCCCGCCGGTCCTCATCGTCTCCATGGCCTTCAAGGGCATGGTGGGGATTGGCACCCTGCTCATCTTCCTGACGCTGTTCGGCTTGTGGAAGCGGGACAAGCTCCAGGAATACCCCTTGTATTTGAAAATCATGATGTTCGCCATCCCCCTGCCGTACATAGCCAACGAGTTGGGTTGGGTTTTGACGGAAGTGGGAAGGCAGCCATGGATTGTTTACGGAGTCATGAAAACGTCGGACGCGGTGTCGCCCATTCTGCAATCCCAGGGCGCCATTTCCCTGACGGCCTTTATTCTGATTTACGGCCTGTTGGGCGCGGTGGGATTTTACCTGATATACACCGCCGCCAAAAAGGGGCCTGAAAAAACCGAGGCTTAACGCCGAAGACCGCTTATAAAACGTTTATTCAACGACTTTGATATTTAGTGCAACAAGGAGGTTTCCATGGTTTTGCAGAATATATGGTTTTTCTTATGGGGCCTGTTATGGGCGATTTTTTTCATGACGGACGGATTCGTTTTCGGCATGGGGACCATGTACCCCTTCCTGGGCAAGACCGAGGAGGAAAAGCGGATCATGATCAACTCGGTGGGGCCTTTATGGGACGGAAACGAGGTCTGGCTGATCACTGCGGGCGGCGTGACATTCGCCGCGTTCCCCGATGTGTACGCCACCATGTTCTCCACCCTGTACACGCCTTTGATGCTGATTCTCTTCGCCCTGATCCTGCGGGGCGTGTCTTTTGAGTTCCGCGGAAAGGTGGACAGCCCCAAGTGGAAAAGGGTCTGGGACACGACCATTTTCATCGGCAACTTCGCCCCGGCGCTTTTGTTCGGCGTAGCTTTCGCCAACATCTTCCAGGGCATTCCCTTTGACGAAAACGGCATATTCCAGGGCACCCTGATTACCCTGCTCAACCCTTACGGGCTCATCGGCGGGGTGGTCTTTGTGCTTATGTTCATCGTCCACGGCTCCTTGTGGCTGGCCATCAAGACCCAGGGCGATTTGCAGGCCCGGGCCATTCAAACGGGCAAGAGGTTGTGGCCGGTCATGGTGGGCGCCATTGTGGTGTGCCTGATCGCCAGCGCCGTTTTTACGGATTTGTACGACAACTATCTTGCCAACCCGGTTCTGTTTCTCATTTTAGTATTGGCCGTGGCCGGCTTGCTCGGCATCAAAGTATTCATGGGCAAGGAAGCCTGGTTTAAAGCCTGGGGCTGCTCCTGCCTGTCCATCGTCGGCGTGACCTTTTTTGGAGTCGCCGGGTTGTTTCCCCGTTTATACCCCTCAAGCATCAACGCCGACCTCAGCCTGACGGCGCACAACGCCTCTTCCAGCCCCCTGACCCTTAAAATCATGCTGGTGGTGGTGGTCATTTTCATCCCCATTGTCCTGGCATACCAGACATGGGCGTATAAACTTTTCTCCGACAAGGTTACGGAAGAAGACCTGTCGCACGAGGAAGCGTATTAGGAAACCCGGGCCGGCCCAAAAGGGCTCCGGACTCACACGGAGCATGGGCCGGCCTATTTGAATCAGTGGCGCCTGATTCGTCATATTGTCTTACCAAAAACAGAGTGAAAGGTGAGTGGAATGTCACGAAATGAAGAACTCGACAAGGCCCTGGCCAATCTTCAGGCCAGCTCCGCGGACGTCCAGGCTTGCGCCGTGGTGTCTGAAGACGGACTGATTATCGCCAGCATGCTTCCCCAAGGGCTGGAGGAGACCCACATCGCAGCCATGAGCGCGGCCATGCTGTCCATGGGAAGCCGTACCTCCATGGAGTTGAAACGCGGTAAACTGCAGCAGCTTTTCGTCAAGGGCGAGGACGGGTACGTTATCATCATGTACGCCGGCCCCCACGCCGTGATGCTCGCCATGACGGGAAAAGACGCCAAACTTGGGCTGATCTTTTTCGACCTGGCCCGCGCCGCCGAGCAAGTGGAAAACATCTTGATGTAAAAGAGACGGAAGGACGCTGAGGTTTACCATGATAAAGTTATTTGAAAGCGCTGATCACGTTAACGTGATGTACAACGATTTGGGTTCGGGGGCTATGGTTCAGGCCAACCAGCACCTGGTGGTCCATAAGGGCGAAGGGCTGGTCCTGGATCCCGGCGGGCACAAAATCTACTCCAAATTTTTTCCCGAGATCGCCGCCATTCTGTCCATCAACAACTTAAAGCATATCTTCTTCTCACACCAGGATCCTGACATCATCGCCGCCGCCAACGGATGGCTTATGGTGACGGACGCCACAGCGTATCTCTCCACCATCTGGACCCGGTTCATCACCCATTTCGGCGTGGACGAACTGGTTATTGACAGAATCAAGCCCATCCCGGACGAAGGCATGGTCATTGAAGTGGCCGGAGAACGGTTTCCCCTGATTCCTGCGCACTTTCTCCATTCCTCGGGAAACTTTCAGGTTTACGATCCGGTCGCCAAAATCCTGTATTCGGGCGACCTGGGCGCCTCTTTAGGCCAGGACTACGCTATTGTCGAGAATTTTGACAACCATATCCAATACATGGAAGGCTTCCACAAACGCTACATCCCCACCTCCAAAGCCCTTAAAATGTGGGTGAACACGGTGCGCAAGCTGGATATCGAAATCATTGCGCCCCAGCATGGCGCCGTGTTCGGGAATCGGGAAATGTCCAACAAATTCATTGACTGGATCAGTACGGTAAGTTGCGGCCTGGACCTGATGGACGAGGAATATCCCATTCCCGCATAGCTGGAGCGCCA
Organism: Desulfatibacillum aliphaticivorans DSM 15576; assembly: GCF_000429905.1. NCBI lineage: Bacteria > Pseudomonadati > Thermodesulfobacteriota > Desulfobacteria > Desulfobacterales > Desulfatibacillaceae > Desulfatibacillum > Desulfatibacillum aliphaticivorans. Next base: position 86,472 of record NZ_AUCT01000002.1, read on the forward strand.
AGCAGTATGAACAGCAGTAACCAGGAATTATTCTCCGACGTCATTCGGGCCATGTCGCTGGTGTTGGATCTGGATGAGGGGCGTAAGCTCAATCATGCCTGGAGGGTGGGAGTCATGTCCCACCTGATCGGCAAGGCCATGGGGCATCCCCGCTGCGATCTTTTGTATCATGGCGGCCTGCTCCATGACATAGGATCCGTGGGTCTGAAGGACCACATAATCCACCATGCCCAAATGGGTTTTGAGGACCAGGAGGCAAGGGAGCACTCCTCCCGGGGGGCGGCCATTGTCAGGCCCTTTGCGCCCCTGGCCCCCATTGCGGACCACATCGCCTATCATCATGAGCATTATGACGGCGGCGGGTTTCCCAACGGACTCAAAGGGGATGAAATCCCCATGGAGTCCTCCATTTTGCAGGCCGGCGACATCATTGACGTGGCATTCCGCGGCATGCCGGCAAATGAGAGAATGGCCAACGTGGAGCCGGTGCTGCGCTATCACTCGGGACGCGCGCTGCCGCCGGAGACGGCGGAGGCGGCCATGGACGTTCTGGCCTCGAACCCGAAATTAATGGCCGACCTGTTCGATCCCGCAGGAATAAAGACCCTGGTGTACGAAGTCGAGGCCGTCCCCCCGGAGGCGGATAACTACTCCCGCCTGGATCTGTTGGGCCAGCTCTTGTGGCTGTCCGCCAGGATGATAGACGCCAAAAGCCCCAAGCTCATGGGCCACTCGGTGCGCGTCGCCTATTACGCCCAGAAGATTGCCCAGGCATTGGGCGAAGAGGATATCAACCCCTGGGACGTTTTATGGTGCGCGCTGCTGCATGACATAGGCATCATGGGGGTATCGCGCCAAGCCTTGAACAACTGCGCCCGGGGCGAATCCCGCCACGGAGCTTTCGAGCGCCATGCACGGTTTACGGTGGAGATCATCTCCAACATCAAGGATCTGGCTTACCTGGCTTATGCAGCGGGTTCGCACCACGAATGGTACAACGGAACCGGGTACCCCTTTGGCAGCAGGGCGGAAGGAATCCCCCTGATCGGCAGGATGCTGGCTTATGCGGACGCCTACGACTGGCTGACCAGTTGCTCCGTGGAAGGCCCTCCCCTGGAGCACCAGGAGGCCATGGCGAAAATCCGGCGGGAAACCGGCTCCCGGTTCGACCCCAGGATAGCGCCCACGGCCTTGATGGTCCTGGACTCATGCGGCGCCGGCGCCCTGCCCTTGCCCAAGGAAGCCATGGAATTCCAGCGTCTGTTCATGACTGACGACGCGGACGTGGCCAGCCTGACGCCCGGCAAACGCGCCGTAACCCTCACTCCGGAAGGGCGCGGGGCCATGCTGGGCCAGGCCGAAGAATGGATCCGGGTGGGATTATCGGAAAAGCTGGAAATCCTGGAAGGCCGAGAAGGGGTGAAGAAGCTCCTTGGAAGCGACGCAACCCGCATAATACACATGACGGAAGGCGACGCGGGCACCCAGAAATTCCTGGCCATGCTTGAAAAAAGCGAAAAAAAGGTGATTTCCACGGATCTGGCGGCCCGGAACGGCGTGCATATGGAGGCGATCTTCCTGCCCCGCGCAAGGGGATGGGACGCCCTGCTCCGAAAAAAAAGCGGCGGCGGCCAACCCGTCAAGCGCCTTTCCGTGCTGTATCAGAGCTTTTTGAACAGCCTGGAGGCCATTGTCTTCACGGACGGCAAGGGATTTATAACGGACGCAAACAAGGCCATGCTGGACCTTTACGGCTACTCCATGGAGGAGCTTTTGGGACAAACGCCGGCCATGCTTGGCAGTCCCGGCCAAAATGAGGTATATAATGAAATCCGCCGCAAGTTGGAAAAGCAGGCGGGAGGAAGCTGGTCCGGGGAGTTGAGCCATCGCGCCCAAAACGGCGAAGAGGTAACGGCCCTGGTTACGGTGAACTCTCTGTCGGATTCCACGGGAAATGCGGTGGGCCATATCTGGCATATGGCCGATATCACCGAGCGCCGGAATCTGGAAAAGGCCCTGGAAAGCCAGAACATCAAGCTGGAAAGGCTGAACCAGTTAAAAAGCGACCTCATGGCCGTGACCTCTCACGACCTGAAGTCGCCCCTGAACGTCATAGCCGGCTACGCAGGACTGATTAAGGAAACGGCGGGATTCGCCTCGCCGGAGACCATTGCCAAGTACCTGGACAACATTATCTTTTCCGTGAACCGGATGGTCAAATTCATCGGCCAGATTCTGGACGCGCAAAAAATCGAATCCGGCAAGCTGGATGTGGAAATGGAGCCGCTGTTCCTGAACGAACTGCTTCAGGAGCACGTGGAGAACATGGCCACGGCCCTGCAGAACGGCGACAAACGGATTATGTTTCAGGACAAAGGCGGGCGCCGCAAAGTGAACGCCGACCCCGAACGGATGGTTCAGGTTTTCGACAATTTACTGTCCAACGCCCTGAAATTCTCCCCGGACGGGGGCGCCGTGGAGGTGCACTACAAAGATGACGGCGGAGACCGGGTTGAGATTTTTATATCCGACGAAGGCCCGGGCATCCCCGAAAGCGACATGGAAAAAATTTTCGACCGGTATTTTCAGGTCAAGAAACAAGGGACTCATTCCACGGAGCGCACTTACGGCTCCGGCCTGGGGCTGTATATATCCCGGGAAATCCTGCGGATGCACGGCGGATCCATTTCCGTTCGCAACCAGGCTGAGGGAGGGTGCCAATTCATTCTCTCCCTGCCTGCTCTCCAGGCGGAGGATTGAATCTACAGGAAAGGACGAAGTCCGGTGATCTCATGGCGGGTTTTCTAATTCTCATTACGGACGATGAACCCATGCAAAGGGAGCTTTTGGAGGAATACCTCAAGCTCTCCCATTACCGGGTGATCCATGCCAAGGATGGAAATCAGTGCCTGGAAATGATGCAGCAGCATGAACCGGACCTTGTGCTGCTGGACATCCAGATGCCCGGCATGGACGGCTTCGCCACGTTGACGCAGATTCGGAAAATCCCGGCAATCGCCGACACTCCGGTTCTTTTTCTTTCCAGCCTGGACAGGCAGCACTTGAAAGTAAAAGGCCTGGAACTGGGCGCGGACGACTATATCACCAAGCCTTTTCATCCCCCGGAGCTCCTGGCCCGGGTCAAGGCGAGCCTGCGGCGCACCATGCGCTACCGTAAGACCGAAGGGCTCATGGCCGGGGACCTGGCCAACGTGGCTTTGACGGACCTGCTCCAGAGCATGGAGTTGGGCGCCAAAACCGCCGCCATCCGCCTGGACGGGATGAAAGCCAATATTTACCTGGAGGACGGAGCTCTGGTCCACGCCTCCATGGGGCCGTTCACCGGGGAAAACGCATTGGAGCGCATGTTCCTCATGGAAAAAGGCCCGTTTAAGGTGCAGTTCGACCAACTGCCCGAGGATCTGCCCAAAAGGTCCACCCCTTTGATGGCGGTCTTGATGAACGTCCTGGCGGAAGTGGACGAAATAAACGCCCACATCAACCGCATGAGCAAAGTCCCGGTGAGCCTGGAGCCCGGGCCGTCCTGGGACAGTCCGCCGGGATTGAAAGACCTCATGACGGACCCGCCCACGCCCTTGCGCGATCTGACGGCCCTCATGGGCGGGAGCCTGAAAGAGAATTTACTGGCTGTGGTGGACGCGGTGAAAAAAGGAAAACTAAAACCTTCAAAGCCCCGGAATTTGTCATAGGAGCCTGCGGGCTTCGTTCCGGGCGGCAGGGAAGCTGAATCCGGCTCCCATGCCCTGAACCATACATTGGGAGACAGATATGGCCAAGGTCATTACAGTAGCAAGCCAAAAGGGCGGGGTTGGAAAAACGACCACCGTGCTTAACCTGGGTTACAGCCTGAGCAGGCTGGGCCAGAAGATCCTGGTGATGGACGCAGACCCCCAGGGCGGGATTGCCATTGCCAGCAACCTGAAAAAGCGCACCACCCAGGGGCTCGTGGACATTCTCAAAGGCCAGGAGGACCCCTCCAAGCTCATCATCCCCACCAAGGACGACAGCATGGCGTTCCTTGGCGTGGGCGCCATGGAGCCGGAAGAGGTCATGTATTATGAGAAGGAGGCCCTCAAGGGGAACCTGTCCAAGACCATCCATGCCATCGCGCAGCAATACGAAACCGTGCTCATAGACGCTCCGGCGGGCGCAGGAAGCATTGCCTACGCCCTCTTGGCCGTCAGCAACAGCGTCATTCTTCCGGTCAATTGCCGGACCATGAACATGAAGACCATGGCCGGCATTTTAAAACTCATTCAACGAGTCAAGGCCAGGGCCAACAAAAGCCTGGCTCTGGAGGGAGTGGTGTTCACCATGATGGATGAACAAAGCCCCTATCAGCGGGAAATCCAGCAGGAGATCCTCCAGAGCTTTCCACCGTCCATTTTTTTCGAAACCGTCATCCCCTATGACGAAATGTTTGAATGGGCCTCCATGCGGTCTGTGGCCGTGGGCATGCTTCCCGACGGACAGGAAGCAGCGCGCCCCTATCTGGATCTGGCCATGGAACTGAAAGTCAGGGAACTGCAAAGCAAGATGAAAGGCGCAAGCAATGAAGACGCTGAAGGACTCTTCTGAAATACAGGAAGCGGCGCGTATTCTGGACGAACTGGCAGGCCCGGCGGCATGGTCCCCTCCCCGCACTCCGGGATTTATGAGGCGCTCCGCGCCCCAGCCCGCCCCGGCGCCCAGGCAGCCCCCCTCAAGGCCCTCCGCTCCGGCAGCCCCCACCCAACTGCCCCCTCCTCCGCCGGAAGGAGAAACCCGGGGCGCGCGCCTGGAGAACGTCCTGTACGCCATGTGCAAACGGGGCGGCTTTATAGGCGCCGTCATCGCCGACGACGACGGCCTGCCTCTGGCCGTTTTTAACAGCCCGGTGCAGGAAGAGGCCATCAGCGCCTTCACCATCGTCCTGGGCGACGCTTTGTCCAAGGCGGCCAAGCTCCTGGACCAACACGACGCCAACAATATTTCCATGGACATAAACTATACCGACAAGGTAGTCTTACGCAGATTTTTCATCAATGAAATACCATCCTACCTCATGGTGATTTGCTCCCAGGAGGTGGATGAACGCGGTGAAATTGAGCTGTCCATTGATCAGGTGGCGGGGATTCTGCACGCCCGTTAATGGCGGTCAATTTCTATTCATACCCTTGACGGGCGGGGTAATCGTACCTACATTTTCCAGGTATATGCCCTACTAAGCGCAGCTATGATGAGTATCGCGCTCCTTGAAAAACCGTCTATTTAGGAACTTTGAAAAAAAGTTCTTGACTTTTAGGAATAATTACTATTATTGTTCTCAACCATGAACGCCAACAATCAACCATATCGCCCCGAGCCCCTGCGCATGACCAATCAGCGCAAAGGCATCCTGGAGGAAGTCCAAAAGGCCAGGCAGCATCTTACGGCGGACGAGGTTTATGAACTGGTGCGGAAAAAGCAGCCAAGGATCAGCCTGTCCACCGTATACCGCAACTTGGAAAAGATGGCGGACGCCGGCATTCTGGCCCGGCTGGAGCTTTCCGGGAATCAAAGGCGGTATGACTGGAACACGGACATGCACCACCACGCGCGTTGCGTGCGTTGCGGCGCGGTGCGCGACGTTCCCCTGGATGCAGGCGTGGAGCTTGATCTTGGGAGCCAGGCGATTAACGGCTTCGCCGTTTCCGGCTTTCGTTTGGAGTTTAAGGGCATCTGTGAAAAATGCCGATAGGCGTTGGCCGCCTATATGCTGCATCAACTTAACCGATTAAAAAAATCTTTGAAGGAGGATAGCAACCATGGCGTCATTAAAAGGCACTAAAACCGAAAAAAATATTTTGACCGCATTTTCCGGCGAATCCCAAGCAAGAAACCGTTACACCTATTTCGCCAGCAAGGCTAAAAAGGAAGGTTACGTGCAGATTTCCGCTGTTTTCGAGGAAACCGCCGCCCAGGAGAAAGAACACGCCAAGCGCCTGTTCAAGTTTCTGGAAGGGGGCGAAGTGGAAATCACGGGTTCTTTCCCGGCCGGCGTCATCGGCTCCACCCTGGAGAACCTGAAGGAAGCGGCGGCAGGCGAAAATCATGAGCATACTTCCATGTATCCCGAATATGCCAATATAGCTCGGGAAGAAGGGTTCAATGAAGTCGCGGACGTGATGATGGCCATCGCCGTGGCTGAAAAGCAGCATGAAAAAAGGTACCTGGACCTGGCCGCCAACATCGAGGCCGGCAGGGTCTTCAAGCGTGACGCAACCGTTACATGGCGTTGCCGCAACTGCGGATACCTGCATGAAGGAAACGAAGCCCCGGCAGTATGTCCGGCATGCGCCCACCCCCAGGCCCACTTCGAGCTTCTGGGCGAAAACTGGTAACCGTCAACCATTGATTGCGCCTGCACTCCTCCGAAAGGCGGAGGCTTTAACGGCGCGGCAAACTTATGGAAAAGCAAATCAACTCAACAGGAGGTTAAAAAATGGCTGAAAGATTCCAGATCTACAAATGTGAAGCATGCGGAAACATCGTGGAAGTTTTGACCGGCGGCGCCGGCGAACTGGTATGCTGCGGCGCTCCCATGAAGCTGTTTACAGAAAACACCGTGGACGCCGCCAAGGAAAAGCACGTGCCTGTGGTGGAAAAGACCGCCGATGGCGTCAAGGTGACGGTCGGCTCCGTGGCCCATCCCATGGAAGACAAGCACTACATCGAATGGATTGAGGTCATCGTGGACGGCAAGGCCTATCGCGAATTCCTGTCCCCCGGCCAAGCGCCTGAAGCCACCTTCTGCGTGCCGGACGGAGACATTACCGTGCGGGAATACTGTAACCTCCATGGGCTCTGGAAGGCCTAAAAAACCGTCGCCCCATACTGCGTAAATCCCGCCCCGCTTTTCTCCCTTGCCGGGGTAAAGCGGGGCCTTCCATAAGGAGGCCCGAATGGCTACATGGAGATGCTCCAACTGCGGTTATCAGATGGAACAGGACGCACCGCCCAACGAGTGCCCGTCCTGCAAGCAAAAATGTGAATTTTTGGACGCGTCCTGCTATACGCCGGATTGCGAGGATACCAAGACGGACGACCGGATTAAGTAGGCCATGGCCCGACGCATTGACATATGGAAAAAGGGTCTGGTTCCGGCGGTTTTAGCCGCTGGCGTGCTCCTCTTTAATTCCGGCGCCCTGGCGCAAGCGCCTCCCTTGAGCGAGGCCACGGAAGGCTGCCTGATGTGCCATGAGGAGGCCACCCCGGGAATCGTGGCCGATTGGCGAAACAGCCTCCACGCCAAAACGTCTTTTACCATGGCTGCAGCTGCGCCGGAAAGATCCCGGAAGGTTTCCTCCCTGGCGCCGGAAGGCGAACTGGCCGAGGTCGCCGTGGGGTGCGCGGAATGCCACACCTTGAACCCGGATACCCACAAGGACACGTTCAACCATGAGGGCTTTCAGGTTCACATCGTGGTGTCGCCCAAGGACTGCGCCGTCTGCCACGCCCGGCAGACCGACGAGTACAGCCGGAACAAAATGGGGAACGCTCACAGGATTCTGGTGGACAACCCCTTGTACATGACCATGGTGAACGCCATCAACGGCCCGCCGGTCATCAAGGACGGCAAGCCCGTGACCACGGCGGCGGACGAGCTTACCAACGCGGAATCCTGCCTGGCCTGCCATGGGACCGAGGTGAAGGTTAACGGTACCCAGGTGCGCGAGACGGATTTCGGGGATCTGGAGTTCCCGGTCTTGGAAGGCTGGCCCAGCCAGGGCGTGGGCAGGATCAACCCGGACATGAGCGCGGGCGCGTGCACGGCCTGCCACCCCCGCCACGGGTTTGACATGACCACGGCGCGCAAGCCGTACACATGCTCCCAATGCCACAAGGGGCCCGACGCCCCGGCGTACAACATTTATTCGGTGAGCAAGCACGGCAACATCCAGGCGAGTCAGGACAAAGATTGGGACTACACCCAAAAGCCCTGGGTTGCGGGACGCGATTTTAACGCCCCGACTTGTGCGGTCTGCCATGCCAGCGGCGTGGAGGACGCAAATGGAAACGTGCTGGCCGAGTCCACGCATCAGATGAACGATCGACTGCCCTGGCGGCTGTTCGGGGTGATCTATTCCCACCCCCAGCCCAAGGAAGCAGATACCACCGTCATCCGCAACAAGGAAGGGCAGCCCATGGCGACCAGTCTGGACGGGGAATGGGCCAAGGATTTCCTGATTGACGAAGCCGCCCGGGAGGAAAGAAAAAACGCTATGCTTGGGGTGTGCGCAGGCTGTCACAGCCGCCAGTGGGCGGAAGGCCATTGGAAGCGCATGGAAAACACCCTGCAAACATCAGACGCGATGGTCAAGGCGGCTACGGACGTCATGGAGGAAGCCTGGAACAAAAAATACGCCCAGGCGGACAATCTCTTTGACGAATCCATTGAACGCAAATGGATGCTCCAGTGGCTGTTCTACGCCAACTCCACCAGAAAGGCCTCCGCCATGGCCGGGGCTGACTATGGAGTCTTTGCAGGCGGACGCTGGGATATGTCCAAAAATCTGGCGGACATGGCCCAATGGCTTGAAACGCAGAAAAAGTCTCAGTAGGGAGGTTTAAAATGGCCAAGGAAAGATATCAGATCAAATCGGAATGCCCGGAATGCGGGTGCGGCCTTATTTGCAACATGACGCCGGACGAGTTCAGAAAAAAATATGGTGACACCGACGGCAAAGTTAGGGTTAACTGTGAAAAGTGCGGTAAGGATCATGAAGGCTGTGTGATTCACGAAACCGAATAACAGTGAACTAAAGGAATCACCATGAAAGTCAGAACGTTTGCTTTGGGCGCTTTATGTACGATATTGGCTGCAGCGGGCCTTATGATTACGGCCGGCTCCGCCGTCTCGCAAAACGCGGGCGCCGCGCAAATGACGCTTAACGGAGGAAAGACCGGGGACGTCCCCTTTCCCCACGGCCAGCATCAGACCACCCTGGGAAAATGCGACGCATGCCACGGCATGTTCCCCCAGGAAAAAGGCGTGATCGACAAAAATAAGGCGGACGGCTCGCTTAAATCCAAAGCGGTCATGAACCAATGCACGGGCTGTCATAAAGAAATGAAAAAGGCGGGCGAAAAGACCGGCCCCACCTCGTGCAGGGGCTGCCACCAGAAAAATTAGCGAAAAGGCCGATTTCATCGGCGATACAAGACCACCGAAAGGAGAATCATTATGGATAGATGGGTATGTACGGTTTGCGGTTATGTTTACGATCCTGCAGACGGAGATCCGGACAACGGCGTAGCCCCCGGAACCGCATGGGAAGATGTGCCCGATGACTGGGAATGCCCCACCTGCGGCGCCTCCAAAGACGATTTTGAAAAAGAGTAACACCCTGTTTTTCGAGTAATTTTTGGGCGCCGGTTTCGCCCGGCGCCCTTACCTGTTCGGAGGGATAAGGACACAGAATCATGAAGCCCTTGGAAATAGCAAAAGATATTTATTGGGTTGGAGCCATTGACTGGAACATACGGGATTTCCATGGATATTCCACGTACCAGGGAACCACGTACAACGCCTTTTTGATCGTTGACGAAAAAGTCGCCTTGATCGATGCAGTCAAGGAGGAATTCACCAACGACATGTTCAGCCGGATCAGTCAGGTTGTGGATCCCTCCAAAATTGACATCGTCATATCCAATCATACTGAAATGGACCATTCCGGCGGCCTGCCCAAGGTCATGCATCGCCTGGCTAAGGACACGCCCCTTTATTGCTCCAATAATGGCATGAAGAATTTAAAGGCCCATTTTCATCAGGAGTGGAACTTCCAGCCCGTGAAAAGCGGCGACGAACTGTCTCTGGGCAAACGCACCCTTTCCTTTTTGGAAACCCGGATGCTCCATTGGCCGGACAGCATGTTCACCTATCTGCCGTCGGACAAGATTCTCTTCTCCAGCGACGCATTCGGCCAGCATTACGCCAGCCTGGAGCGCTTTGACGACGAAGTGGGCGAAATGATCATGCCTCACGCCGCCAAATATTACGCCAACATCCTGCTGCCTTTCTCCCAACTGGTGACCAAGCTGGTGGATCAGGTAACGGAAATGGGCCTGGAAATAGACATGATCTGCCCGGACCATGGCATCTTGTGGCGCAAGGATCCCGGCAAAATCATCCAGGCTTACGCCGAGTGGGCCAAGCAGACGCCTAAAAAGAAAGTCGTGGTGGTTTACGACACCATGTGGCACAGCACGGAAAAAATGGCGGACGCAATGGTGGAGGCCTTTAAAGACTTAGGCATCGAGGCCCGGGTCATGCACATTCGCTCCTGCCATCGCAGCGAGATCATGACGGAAGTCATGGACGCAGGCGCTGTGGTTGTGGGCTCCCCCACCATCAACAACAATATGTTTCCCACCGTGGCGGACTTTTTGACCTACATGAAGGGCCTCAAGCCCAAGAACAAGGTCGGCGGCGCATTCGGCTCCTACGGCTGGAGCGGCGAGGCCGTCAAGCAGGTGAACGCGGAGCTGGAAGCCAGCGGCTTTGATCTGCCCAACGATCCCCTGCGCGTCCAGTACATCCCGGACGGCGACAGCCTGCAGGCGTGCTACGCATTAGGCGAACAGATCGGCCAGGCGTTGCTGAAAAAGGTGGAATAATGAAAGTTCCGGTCGTGGATAACAGTACGTGCGTGGATTGCGAAGGCTGCATTGAGGTATGCCCCGAGATTTTTTTTAGGAATAACGCCGGCATGATCCAGGTGAAAGACCTGGATTCCTATCCCGAAGAATGCGTGGACGAGGCCATCAAGTACTGCCCGTCGGACTGCATTACCTGGGAGGACGAATAGGAGAGCGCCATGGAGCAAAAGGTTGTTTTGTTCGCATTCAGGGACGATCCCATGTGCTTTGTCCATGTGCTTTTATACGCCCTGGACTATGAGGCCAAAGGCTGGGAATCCAAAATCGTGGTGGAAGGCGCCGCAACCAAGCTCATCCCGGAACTGGCCGTGGAAGGCGCGCCGCGCCATTCCGTGTTCAAAAAGGTTTTGGACAAAGGCCTTTTCGCCGGGGCGTGCAAGGCCTGCTCCCAGGCCATGAAGGTGCTGGACGAGGTCCAGGCGGCCGGCCTGGAACTGCTGGATGACATGGCCGGGCATCCGTCCATGTCCGCGTTTCAGGAGCAGGGGTACACCGTCGTCACATTCTAATTTGCTGTATGCAAGCCCCGCCCTTTTTCAGAAATCGGCGGGGCTTTTGTTTCCAAGGAGCAGGCATGACGGAAAAACGGACCGGAAGAAGGGCATTAAAAAATCAGGTCCTGGAGATTTTGTCCCAGAATTCTCCGGACCAGGTCTTGGCTCAAATATTGCAACTTCCCCTTAAAAAGGCGGTCAATCCGCTCATAGGGCTTTTATGCCATCAGGACGAAAAAATCCGGTGGCGAGCCGTCACAGCCCTGGGGCGCGTGGTTCCGGCCATGGCAGAGTCCCGCATGGAAGACGCCCGGGAAATCATGCGCCGCTTCATGTGGCATATGAACGAAGAGTCCGGAGGCATTGGCTGGGGCGTGCCCGAAGCCATGGCCGAAGTCATGGCGAATCATCCCGGCCTGGCCAGGGAATTCGCCAAAATCCTGGTCTCCTACGTGGACGAAGACCAATGCTTTTTGGAGCACGACGTATTCCGCCGAGGCGCCGTGTGGGGCGTGGGGCGAATCGCCCGGATCCACCCCAAGCTGGTGCAGGATGCGGGCCCGGCCCTGGCCGCCCTTTTGGATTGCCCGGATGCTCCGAATCAAGGCCTGGCCGCCTGGGCCGTCGGCAATATGGGTTACGCCCCGGCTGCGGATAAGCTCCGCGCCATGACGGATGACAAAACCATGACGCCTTTGTTCCTGGACGGAGAATTAACCCAGGCGAGCGTTGGCGATCTGGCCCGGCAAGCCCTGGAAAAACTGGAGGCCGCTGCATCGTGAAAATGGATAAAGGCGCCCTCCCCTGGCCCAAGCTCATTCAAGGAACCCTTTTACGGCGGTATAAACGCTTTATCGCCGACGTGGAGTTGGAGGACGGAACCGTGGTATCCGCCCATTGCCCCAATTCCGGCAGAATGACCGGCTGCTCGGATCCCGGCAGCCCGGTATGGATTTCTCCGGCCTCCAATCCCAAACGCAAACTCAAGTACACCCTCGAAATGATCAAAATGCCGGACTCCCTCGTCGGAATCAATACGGGAGTCCCCAATAAACTGGTTGCAAAAGCCATTGAGGATCAGGTGATCCCCGAACTTTCAGGATACGGCGGGCTGCGTATGGAAGTCCCGTACGGAGCCAACTCCCGCGTGGACATCATGCTTTCGGAGGAAGGACGGCGGGATTGCCTGGTGGAAGTCAAAAACTGCACCCTGGTGGAAGACCGCCGGGCCATGTTCCCGGACGCGGTCACGGCCAGGGGCCTCAAACACCTGGAGGAACTGGAGAAGGCATTATCTCAAAACAAACGCAGCGTTATGTTCTTTCTCATTCAGCGAATGGACGCCGACGTCTTTGCACCCGCTGACCACATCGATCCGGCCTACGGGGCCGCCCTGCGCCGGGTTTGCACCAATGGCGTGGAAGCCCTGGCCTGGGACGTTGACATGGATCTGCATTCCCTGCGCCTCAACCGGCCGCTGCCCTGCGATTTATCTTAACAAGCCTGCTGCATTTGAGTTGACAAGACCCACTCCTGTATTAGATTATTGATAATGAGTCTCATTATTGAAATAGGCCCTTTGCGGCCTGATCAACTAAGGAGGCTGTTATGGAAAACTTTGAATACGATGTCACCTTTTACCCCCAGGAAGCCTTCTCCAAGGTGGTTGCTTTTTGCAACGAGTCCGGGGGCTGTACTTTGGATAAAGTACCGGAATCGCAAAGATCCGCCCTGAACGCCGTCCTTAACGAGAAAGGGGCTCAAGGATGGGAGTTGGTTCAGGTTGGATTCGGCAAAGATGGATGCATGGCCATTTGGAAACGGCGTAGGCAGGATTAGGAGCCTGCACGCTCATTTTCACTGTAAGGCGATTAGTTGCAGGATGGCTTGAAAGGGTTGGCTATCTGTACTGGAAAATAGGCATGCCGCTCTGTACTGATCCCCCAAGTATTGTGCAAGGAGGATTGCATGGGAGAGACTAAGGAGCTGAAGAAAAAATTGACGCCTGCACACGACTGCACCACTTGCGAGGCCACTGCGCAAATGATTGACAAGGCCCGCAGAGACGGTGTGGAGCTCGTGTTCGATAGGGCTGCGACCATGAAGGCGTGTCCTATCGGCGCTGATTCAGCATGTTGCAAACATTGTTCTATGGGGCCCTGCCGGTTAAACGCCAAGGATCCCTACGGCAAGGTAGGCGTCTGCGGCGCCACCATAGACACCATTCAAGCCCGTAACTTTGCGCGCATGGTCGCGTCAGGTGCGGCGGCCCACACGGACCATGGCATGAGCATTCTCCATTTGTTCGGGGAAGTGGTCAAGGGTCACAACAAAGACTACGAAATCAAGGACACCCAGAAGCTCCTCCAGGTCGCCCAGACCCTGGAGATTGAAACCGACGGCCGGGCCTACCAGGACATTGGTCTGGATATTTACGAAGAGCTGATGAAGACCTACACCCAGGTGGAAGGGGAATTTCCCTTTGCCAAGGCCGTCCCGGAAAAAACCCTGGAAACCTGGCGCAAACACAACATCGTGCCTCGCGGGGCCATGCGCGAGATTATGGAAATCATGCACCGCACCCACATGGGCGTGGACCAGGATTACGAAAACATTGTCAACCAATGCAGCCGTACGGCGCTCTCCGACGGTTGGGGCGGCTCCATGGTGGCCACGGAAATATCGGACATTATGTTCGGAACTCCCAGGCCGGTCATGGCGGAAGTGAACATGGGCGTTTTAAAGGAAGATCATGTAAACATCATCGTTCACGGCCACGAACCCAACCTGTTTGAGTCCATCATGATTTCCACCAGCGACGCCACCATGGTCGAAGCGGCCAAAGCGGCCGGCGCCAAGGGAATCAACCTGGTGGGCATGTGCTGTTCCGGCGCGGAAATGATGTCCCGCCACGGCGTGCCCCATGCGGGCAACTTCATGTCCACGGAAGCCGTCCTGGTGACCGGAGCCGTGGATGCCATGGCCGTGGACGTCCAGTGCATCAAGCAGGGTTTGGGCAAGGTGGCGGACTGCTACGGCACGGAACTCTTCACCACCAACCCCCGCTGCCATATTGAAGGGGTAAAGCACATTGAGTTTGATGAAGACGATCCCATGGCCTGCACTGACGAAGTGGTGATCAAGGCGATCTCCCGTTTCAAGAACAGAAAGGGAGACATCCAGATTCCCAAGAACAAAAACGTGGGCATCCATGGATTTTCCAAGGAATACATCGGCTACATGCTGGGCGGAAGCTTCCGCGAGTCCTATGTGCCCCTGAACGAAAACATCATCAACGGACGCATCCGGGGCGTGGCCGGCGTGGTGGGCTGCACCCAGCCCAGAACCAAGCAGGATTACATGCATGTGGAACTGGTGAAGGAGCTCATCAAGAACGACGTCCTGGTCTTGCAGACCGGATGCTCCCAGATCGCTTTGGCAAAGGCCGGGCTGCTCATTCCCGAAGCGGCGCACCTTGCCGGGGACGGACTGGCCGAAGTCTGCGAAACCGTAGGCATGCCGCCCATCCTGGGCCTGGGCTCCTGCGTGGACAACAGCCGGATTTTGACCGCTGCCAGTGAAATGGTGCGGACAGGCGGCCTGGGTCACTCCATTGCGGATTTGCCTGCTGCAGGCGCCGCGCCCGAGTGGATGAGCGAAAAAGCCATATCCATCGGCCATTACTTTGTGGCCTCCGGCGTGTACACGGTGTTTGGGACCACTTTTCCCATCACCGAAGGCACTAAATTCCACAAGCACCTTTTTGAAGAGCTTGAGGAAATGGGCCTGGGCAAGTGGGGTTTCTCCAACGACCCCATTGAAATGGCCCACATGATGATCGCCCACATTGACAAGAAGCGCGAGCAACTGGGCATCAACAAGGCCAGGGAGCGCGTGCTCATGGATATGGCGGACCGCCAGAAACTTGACGTCGCGTAAGCAGGGATTTCATCCGGGGGCTTCCTTAGGGGAGCCCCCAAAAGCAAAAAACCAGGCTGGGTCGGGGCTCAGCAAACACATTAACCGGAACATCCAGGCTGCAGAAGAGGAGAATACGCATGAAAAAGGGATTGGTTGTTTATACCACGCGCACAAAAGATACGGAAAAGATAGCGAATCTGGTTGCTGAAGGAATGCGCTTCGGAGGCATGGAAGCCAAGGTTTTGAACGTCAAGGACGTCAAGAACGAGCAGGACCTGGATGGATACGACGCCTATGCTTTCGGCGCGCCCACGTACCACGGCGAGATGCTCCAAGCTATGAAGACCTTTTTATTCCTGGCCGAAAAGGCCGACCTGGCAGGAAAGATCGGCGGCGCTTTCGGCGCTTTCGGCTGGAGCGGCGAGTCCCCGGACCGCATTTTCGACACCATGAAGAATATTTTTAAAATGGACATGGTTTCCCAGTCCCTGCGTCTGAAAAATGCAGGCCTGGGCGGCGGAGTGGCCATGGCCCAGGATTACGGCCGCGACATGGCAAAAAAGGCGGGATGATATAACTCGCTGAAAATATATCGACCTGCAGAGGAATTCAAAGCCGGGACGCCGGCTTGAATACAAGCCCCATTCGGGCGTAGTTCTCCTTGCTCCAGGCGGCTGAGCCGCCGCCGCGGACCGGTAAGGCCCAATTGGCCGGTCCGCGGCTTAAGAGGCTGTTTTGTTTGAATCAAATAGTAATGAGAACTATTAAACCCTCTGCATCCCCAACATAGAACAGGGGAATAAAAAAAGCACAATGAATAAAAAACCAAGGAGGCGCCCTATGATGCAATTGGAAGATATCAAAGCCAACAACGACCTGCTGAATAAAATCGACTGGGACATGACCCCGGAAGAAGCCGTTCGGCTATACCTGGAATGGGGAAACAACTGGGCCATGGCCAAGCGCTACGTCATTCGCTCCGTGGATGACGAGACCCATTATTTCGTGGTGTACAATTGGGAGGAGGAACCCTACATCCTGCTCATCCGCCGCGATTCCTCGGAGGCCGAAGAACTGGCCAGGATTGAGCTACCCAAGGAGATTCAAGAAGTGTTTTGCGAATCCGTAGGCGGAAACCGCGGAGTATACGCAGTGGAAGGCGAAGTGCGGGATTGGCTCAAGAACAGGCTTTACGACGCGTAATCAGTTTCGGCCGGCGGAAAATCGGCTGCCGCCGGCCGGATTTCATCCCCGGTCACTCCGGAGATTTTCGCAAGACGGCGTCGGCCCGTGACGCTGTAAAAAAGGCGATTCGCCAATTTGGCGGGTCGCCTTTTTATTTTTATAGTTGCCTATCGCTTGATGCTTGTGACTACGCCTGGATGGTTTCCCTGGCTTTTTCAACGGCTTCCTGGATATTGTTCATGATGTGGTTCATTTCCAGGGTTTCCAAGCCCAGGAGTTGGACGGCGTTCCGGTCGATTTTATAGGGATTGGCCGGCATCCCCAAGTCCGCCGCGCAGACGTGGGCCATGGCGTCCGCCAAATGAACAATGGAAGCCAAGGTTTTGTGTTCCGTGTTTCCCGGCTTGTGATGGTGCATGACCGCTTCGGTCATATGGTCGGGGACCTTCCAGGAACTGCAAATCTGGGAGGCGATTTCCGCATGGTTCCAGCCAAGCAATTCCTTTTCCACTTCATAGGAGAGTTGCTTGTTAGCAATCATGCGGTCGAACTCCGCTTTTTCCTCCAGGACGAATTTGTCCAGGACCAGCTTGCCGGCGTCATGAATCAGGCCCGCCGCAAAGGCGTCTTCAGCCAGACCCGGGCTGACTTTTTCGGCGATGATCTTAGCGCCCATGCCCACGGCGATGGTGTGCCACCACATTTCCTCGCCCGTGAATCCGTATCCCATATAGTCTCTGTTTGCGAACACTGACATGGATGCCATGGAGATAATCTCTGACAAGGTTTTGCGGCCCAGAACCACAATGGCCCTTTCGATGGAGGCGACCTTGCACGTCAGGCCGTAATACGGAGAGTTGACCAGCCTGAGAATCCGGGCGGCGATGCCCTGGTCCTTTTCCAGGATTTCCCCCAGGCGCCGCAGGCTGGAATTGGGATCGGCCATGACCTTTTGGGCCTTTTGGATGACCGACGGCATGGGGGGGAGCACCCGCACGCTGTTGGCGATGCGCTTTTTCATCCGATTCGCATCCACGGACTGTTTGGCGGGGTAGAAAGACTCCAGAGAAACCGGGGCGTCCTCATAGGCAAAGCTGCCAGATCTCCAATGGAGCAACTCTTCCAGGGTTCTGTCTGTCAGAGCCTTTATTTCCGTATGCAGATCCTTGGGTTCAATCAAATGCTTGTCCACCAGGGCCTGGCCTAAGATGACCTTCTTTTGCCTGGCGTGAGTCACGGCCATCCTGAGGTTGTCCTCGGAGATCAGGCCCCGTTTTTTCAAAAGCAAACCTAGCCTTGCCTGGGATTTGGGGCCGGAGGCGTAAACCGCCTGTCCGTCCTTGAAAAATATAATCACGGTCTGGGAGTTGTCGGAAAACCGCAACACGCCGGTTCGTTTTGTCTGGGACAGAGTATCTATAAGATGCGGAAGAGATCCCGGCTTGGAGAAATTTCCTTCAATCTGCATTTTTCAATCCTTAAATGGGGGAAAGTTTTTCATAGTCCTTCTTCTAATCTCGGAATAATGCCCATGGAGGTTTAGCAGGAATTCATAAAAATTTGAGCCGGGGGTAAGAATTGCAAAGTTGTGTAGAATTATGTGCTATGTTAATATGTTTTGTTTTAATTCGGACTTTTGCTGGTGCGCGCTGCTGAGTTTGCAGCCGTACAGGCTTCGATTTTATGGGCGCCGTTTTATAAAGGGCATTTGATATGAGCATCAACTACGACATCGAGTTAGATGGCGTAACATTTGGATATACCCGCCAGCCGGTGTTGAACAACGTGCGCTTGCAGGTGGAAAAAGGCGAGTTCGCCAGCATTGTGGGGCCCAACGGAGGCGGAAAAACCACCTTGCTGAAACTCATGCTGGGACTGCTGAAACCGGACGCCGGCTCCATTACCGTGCTGGGGGCGACGCCCGAAAAGGCCCGGCTGAAAATCGGCTACATGCCTCAATACTCCCACCTGGACCCCCAATTTCCTGTGACCGTCATGGACGTGGTGCTCATGGGGCGTATGCGCAAGGGCGCCATGCTCCGGCATTCAAAAAAAGACAAGGACGCTGCCATGGAATGCCTGGACGAGGTCCAGTTAAGCCACGTGGCCCGCAATATGTACAGCGCCCTTTCCGGCGGCCAAAAGCAGCGGGTGCTTATCGCCCGGGCCCTGGCATGCAAGCCGGAGCTGCTCTTGCTGGACGAGCCCACCTCCAACGTGGACCCGGAAGTGCAGCAAAGCCTTTTTGACATGCTTCAAAAATTGAACGAAAAAATGACCATCCTCCTGGTATCCCACGACTTGGGCTTCGTCTCCCAGGTGGTGAAAAGCGTAATCTGCGTCAGCCGGGAGCTGGTGGTGCATCCCACCAGCGAACTGGACGGCACCCTGATCAAGGAAATCTACGGCGGAGACTGCCGCCTGGTCAGGCACGACCACCGGTGCGCCGAGGGAGGGCATTGCCATGATTGAGTTCATCCAGGCCTTGATGAACCCGGACAATGTCTTTCTGCGTCTCGCCTTTATCGTAGGCGGACTGGCCAGCGTGCCTTTCGGCATCATGGGCGCCTACGTGGTCACCCGAAGAATCAGCTATCTGGCCGGCGCCATTTCCCACTGCGTGTTCGGAGGCATCGGCCTGGGCCTGTACCTCCAAAACAAGGTGGGCTTGCAATGGTTCGATCCCATGTACGGCGCCGTGGGAGCGGCTTTGCTGGCCGCGGTGATCATCGGCGCGGTTTCCTTGTACGCTAAACAGCGGGAGGACACGGTAATCGGCGCCTTGTGGGCCGTGGGCATGGCCTCCGGCCTTCTTTTTGTGGACATTACGCCGGGATATTTTGACATCTCCAGCTATCTTTTCGGAGACATCCTTCTCATCTCCACCCAGGACGTGTGGATGGTCCTGGGTTTGAACGTCCTGGTGGTGGGCTTATCCCTGTGGTTCTACAACAGGCTCCTGGCCGTATGCTTTGACGAGGAGTTCTCCGCCCTCAGAGGCATTCCCGTAGGCGCGGTGTATATGCTCCTGCTGTGCCTGACCGCCCTGACCGTTGTGCTTCTGGTGCGGGTGGTGGGCATTGTCATGGTGATTGCGCTTTTGACCATCCCGGCCGCCGTGGCCAGCCAGTTCGCCAAACGCTTGTGGCAGACCATGGTCATGGCCGTATTCTTTTGCCTGGCGTTCACCTGGACCGGCCTGGGCGTGAGCTATCATTTCAGCCTGTCCAGCGGTCCCACGATCATCGTGATTGCCGGCCTGACCTATCTGGCGGTGGTTTCCGGCGCACGGTTTGTCGGAAAAAGAAGTTAAAGGCAGGCCATTTTCTTGGGCGGTCCGTATCATTGGAAGCGGTTTCAGGTGCGCAACCATTATACGCAACATGATTAATTTCAAATAGTTATATATTCATTCCCACGCGAAGCATGGGAACGAGTTCCTTAATTCATCGTAGACGGCCAAATGAAACTGCGCTGCGGGGCTTGCAGCACCCTTCTTTTGGGCAGTCCTGGCGGCCAAATTTACAGCCTGCAAACACAAAGGCCGGCCCTTTTTTAGGGACCGGCCTTGTTGTATTTTCTTGTTGGGTTGTATCAGGCTTTGCCGCAGCAGCTTCCGGGGCCTGCGCAGCCGGCGTGGCCGGGAGTTGATCCGCAGCATGCGGTGTCTCCGGCGCCGGGCATGGCGCCCGTGGATGCGCCGGAAAAGCTGGAATGGGCGGAGAGGAGCTTTGTCAGGTTCTGACTTCCGCAGCTTCCGCATTTTGGCTTTTCATCCGAATTAAAAATCAATAATTCAAACTGGCTGCCGCAATCCTGGCATTGGAACTCAAAAACCGGCATGGTCTCATCCCTCCTTATGATTATTGCCCTTCTGGTATTCTTCAATGGCGTTCTGAAGCGTTTTCACGGTCAACTGAATGCAGTGCTGCTTCTGATCCGGAATGTTTTCCAGTTCCTTGAAAATCACGCCTTCCGTAATGGTTTTGGCTTCCTCCAGGGTTTTACCCTTGGCCATGTCCATGGCCACCATGGCGGACGAGATGGCGCCGGGGCATCCCAGCACCTGAATCTTGGCGTCCTGGATCTTATCGTCTTCGATCTTGAGGAAAACCTTCATGGTGTCGCCGCAGGGGCCGGTCAGTTCGGTAATCTGGTTTGCTTCCTCCAGCTTGCCCATGCCCTTGCGTTCTACGTAATACTGAATGGCTTTATCTGAGTAGCCTGAAGACTGCAGCATTTCCTTTACAGCTTCTGCATCATAGTTTTGTAAAATGTCGCTTCCCATAGTTCGTTCCTTTAATCCATGCTCTTATCCAAAAAGTTATCAAAGCGTCTATAAGGTTCAGGGCGCCCCGGATAAAAGCGCTCGCAAGTTGACGCGTATTCTTTCACCCCGTCTTCCATGCCATTAATGCCGGTTTCAATCAAGTTCTAACTGCAAAAATGTTCCTTTTGAGGACAATAAAAGTCCGGTTCCAGGAGGAGGCGGAGGTTAACCAGCCTTTTGCTTGCTGTCCTTAATCGCCGTCCATATAAAAACCACGGTTCCCAAAATCGCCAAGACCGCGCTTGCCGTAAAGGCCGCGGACAGGGAGAACATGTCCATCAGCACGCCCGTCGCCACGGAGCCCGCAAGCATGCCCAGGCTGTGCCCGATGGTGAGCAAGGCCATGACCGAGCCCATGGCTCTTTCCTTATGCCCTTCGATGACGCAAATGGCGGTGAGGGCGGGCGCCATAATGCCGCCGCCGATTCCAAAGGCCATGTTGCTGGCGAACAGATGCCAAAATCCGTCCGCGAAGGTGAAGGAATAGACCGCAACAGAAATCATAACGCTTCCAATCACGCATAACAACCGTTTATCCACCCGGTCGGCCAGCCACCCCATGGGCGTGGTAAGCACCCCGGAGGTTAAAACGCCCAGCATGATCAGGAATCCGATGGCGCTGGACGACAGATTAAAATGCGCATCGGCGTACACCGGCAAAAAGCCCCAAATGGCGCCGATGCAAAAGGTGTATGTGGTCCTTAACAGGACCGCGCCCATGATGCCGGCGTTTTTCGCCAGAATCCGGTACGTCACGGGCTCCCTGCCCCTTTCCTGGCGGGGCTCCTCCTTGACCGGAGGCAGGAAGTGCTGGGCCATGAAAAAAGCCAGCAACGACAATACGCCCATGCATGCAAAGGCGGTTTGCAGGCCGAAGTGATCGTTCACCACCCCGCCCAGTATGGGGCCCAAAGACAGGCTGCTGTACATGGAGATATTGAACAAGCCCATGAAAAAGCCTTCCCGGCCCTGGGGGGCGATCTCTCCAATGTAGGCCTGGCATACGGGAAGAATCATGGCCGAGGCAATGCCCTGGATAAAACGGATGACCACCAGTTGGGTCACGCCGTGGGAAAACATGAAGGCTATGGATACCAGGGAGTATGCGAACAAGCCTATGGTGATGAAGGGCTTGCGGCCAATCATGTCCGAGCGCTTGCCGAAATAAGGCAGGAACAGAATTCGGGAGAGCGAGAATGAACCGAAAATCATGCCCACCATAAAGCCGGACGCGCCCAGGTTGTTGGCGTAGACCGGCAAAAGGGGCACGACGATTCCCACCCCTGTTACGGACGTAAAAATACTAAAGAACAGGGTTATAAAAATTTTCCGGGCCATGGAAGATTCCTATAATACCAAATAAACGGGGGACGCGATGCTTATCTCAGACGTCATGCTTAATGTTTTCGCCGCATAGACATTAGAGGTAAGGTCTTGTCCCCCGAAATCTCAAGCCCCCTCTTTATCCTCGGATTTCGGCCACCACGGATTCCACGTACTCTCTGATTTCAGCCAGGCGCTCTTGGGACAAGGCCTCGAAGCGCAAAACCAAAACCGGCTGGGTGTTGGAAGCTCTCACAAGTCCCCAGCCGTCCTCAAATATAATACGCGCTCCGTCAATATCAATGACCTCATGACGGGAACGGAAATATTCCGTGACTTTCCCCACCACGCCGAACTTGACGTCCTCGGGGCATTCAACACGTATTTCCGGGGTGTTATAGGTCTTGGGCAAATCGGAAAGAAGGTCGGACATTTTTCCGCCGGAGTCGGCCAGGATTTCCAAAAGCCTGCAGGCGGCGTAAGAGGCGTCGTCAAAGCCCAGGTACCTGTCGGCGAAAAACATGTGCCCGCTCATTTCGCCGGCAAGCTCAGCCTTTTCCTCTTTCATCTTGGCGCGAATCAGGGAGTGGCCGGTTTTCCACATAATGGCTTTGCCGCCGCGCTTGTTGATGTCGTCGTACATGGTCTGGGAGCACTTGACCTCGGAGATGAATACGGCGCCGGGCTTGCGGGTGAGGATTTCCCGGGCGAAAAGGGTCATCAATTGGTCGCCGAAAATCATGGCGCCGGTTTCGTCCACCACACCGATGCGGTCTCCGTCTCCGTCAAAGCCGATGCCCAGGTCCAAGCCCTTATCCCGGACCAGGGCGGCCAGATCCTCCATGTTGGCCATGACCGTGGGGTCGGGCTCGTGGTTGGGAAAGGCGCCGTCCATATCGCAGTATATATCGTGCACTTCGCAGCCCAGAGCTTTCAGCAGGGGAACGGCGATCACGCCGGCCGTGCCGTTGCCTGCGTCCACGCCCACTTTCAAGGGCTTGGATATGGTAATGTTGTTGGCCGCATATTCCTGATACGCCGGCTTGACTTCCACGTCTTGGATGGATCCTTCGCCGGACTCGAAATCCCCGCTATCCAGCAAAGTCAAAAGGCTGCGGATCTCCTGGCCGTGGATGGAATCCGTACCGCTGCTCAACTTGAAACCATTATATTCCGGCGGATTGTGGCTGGCCGTGACCATGACTCCGCCTTCCGCGTTCAGGTGATGAATGGCGAAGCTGAGCAAAGGCGTGGGGCACACGCCGATATCCAGCAGATCGCAGCCTGCGTCCATAAGCCCCTGGGCGGCGCGCGCCGACAAAGAGGGCGAGGAGACGCGGCAATCTCGGCCCAGTACGATTTTGCGGTTTCCCTTGCGGATTAACAAGGTCCCAATGGCCCTGCCCAGATTGTAAACGTTTTCCTCTGTAAGATCTTCGCCTGCAATTCCTCGAATATCGTATTCCCTGAACATTTGCGGATTCATGAAACACCTCCAAAAAATCTTATTTTTAATCGTTTAGACAAAATTGGCGACCAATACGGTTGCGCCCACCAGCCAGCAGTAAGGGGCGAACCACCACAGGCTGCCCTTGCGCACGATGGCCAACAGCCATTTTAGGGCTGCCAGGCCGGTGAATGCAGATACGATCCCGCCCAGCAAAAGCATGGAAACCGGAGGATGAGCCGCGGCGCTGGCGTCCGCAACTTCGAGAATGAGCGCAGCCACAATAGCGGGTATGGACAGCAAAAAAGAATAACGGGCGGCGACCTCTCTGTCTACGCCTAAAAACAGGGCCGCGCAAATCGTGGAGCCTGACCGGGATATGCCGGGCAGGATGGCCAAACCCTGGATGGTCCCAACGGTCAGGGCGTTTCCCCATGTCATTTTGGGCAATAGTTTGCCCTCAGCCCTGACATAGCGCGTGGCCCAAAGCAGGGCGCCCGTGATCAAGAGCATGGCCCCGGCCAGGACGGGAGACGCAAAGAGCTTGTCCGCGATTTTATGAAACCCCATGCCGATGAACCCGGTGGGGATGGTTCCGATGATAATAAGCAGGGCCATGCGGGCGTCCTGATCGGTCGTCCAGACCTGAGCCATGGCGGCCTTGCCTTTAGGCGCGGCGGCGCAAAAACGGAAAAAGCCTTTGGCGGCCTCCAAAATTTGAGCGAAAAACACCCAAAGCACGGCTGCCAGTGTGCCCACATGCAGGCAGATGTCCAGGAGCAGCTCCGGCTCCTCCATGCCCATGAGGCCCTGAAAAAGGACCAGGTGGCCGGAGCTGCTTACGGGCAGAAACTCCGTCAAACCTTGAATAACGCCTAATAAAACCACTTCAAGCCAATGCAAGGAGGTTCTCCTTTCAAATAGAAATAAGCATCTTAGGGGGCGTCCCCTGAATAGTGCAGATGCTTTATCGTTTTTTGGGCGTTTGGGCAACCATTGTCTTCTCCGGGGCGGCATCTTGCCCTGATTGGAACCGGCTTGCAGGATTGACAGTGAATTTTCAGGATGGTAGGCTCCGGCAAATCAAATCAGGCTCCCGCTGGAAAGGACATTGCTCGCATGAGGCGCTTTGATGCTTCAAAATTTTTGTTTTTCACGGCTTCAATCATTATCATCCTTGGCTTTACATTCATCTTGGGGCTTTACCTGGGAGGACATAAATCGCCTCTTTACATGGCGGTGTTGGACGTAAAGCATCAAGTTGAGGACTCCTTTGCCACGCTATTCGGCGAACTTCCCACCCTGACAAAAACCAGCCCGCACCAGTTTCTGCAGCCGGCCAAATATGAAGGGGAAGGAGTCACCATTAACCACCCGGATAATGATAACAATGAATTTATATTTATGACGGGCTTTTTTGATGGAGGGAACGAAATCCGGCTCATCACAAGAGACGGCGCTTTTGTTAACAGGTGGCCCATCAGATTTTCGGAGATATATGAGGATGACAGCCACATGCTGCAGCCGCCGGCCACGGATTGGAATGTGGATATACACGGCGCCGTCGCCCTCCCGGACGGGTCGGTTGTATTCAACATGGTGCACGCAGGACTCGTCAAGTTGGATCGGAACGGCAATGTCGTTTGGAAATTGTACAAAGACACCCATCACTCCGTGGAGATAGCCGAAGACGGCGGATTTTGGGTCTGCAGCACCCGGCATTACGACGCAGACAGCGCGTCCCCTCTCCCCCCCTTTGAAACTCCCTGCCGGGAAGACACGGCATTAAGGGTTTCCGACGATGGTAAACTCTTGCAGGAAATCTCCATCCCCAAGCTGTTTTTGGATAATGGGCTTGAAACGATTTTGACCGCCAACGGATGCAGTTTTGACCTGGATGCCTGGTTGGACGATGAAATCGTCCATTTGAACAAGGTAGCCGAGTTGTCCAGGGATTCGGCGAAAAATTTTCCCATGTTCGAACCCCACGATCTGGCTATTTCCATCCGGGGATACAATCTTCTCGCGGTTTTCTCGCCCAGCACGGAAAAAATCAAATGGTGGAAAATCGGCCCCTGGCGGCGGCAGCACGACCCGGAGTTCAGCCCTGACGGCTCCATTGTTGTGTTCAACAACAACATATACCGCGATGTTTTCGGGCGTCCCCCCCATGCATCGGAAAGCCGTCCGGACATCCCTCGAGTAACCAACATCATGGCATGCAATCCCGTGACCGACCAATGCAAGGTTCTATATGGCGGCGTTAAGGGGCAGGAGTTTTTATCGGTCATCAGGGGCAAGGTGGAATTGACAGCCCGCGACGGATTGCTCATCACGGAATATGAGGGAGGGCGCGTGTTTGAAACCGATGCGGAAGGCCGCATTGTCTGGGAATACATCAACCGGTATGACGAAGACAGAGTGACTGAAATCACCGGCGCCCGGATTTATCCCGCCAGTTACTTTTCGGAAACGGATTGGGGGAGCCAGGAGAATTCTTGGGGACGTCTCTCAAAAACTCAATAATTTTTTTGGGAGTTGAGGGTGAGGGATGTCCACCCCCAACTTGGCGCCGTCAATGAGCCAGAATGGTTGAGAATAACGCCTTGAACGGCCCGCCCGTCTGGTGAAACCGCTCAAGGCTGATGGTGCATTGTTTGCTCTCATGCTAACGCATTTGGCGGCATCCTCTCGGGGATAATGCCTCCACCAGTGACCCCCTCAGTTTTTTCACAATTGCCCTTTCCTCATCTCCGGTACACAAAGTTCGCCACATCCCGGCGGAGCTTCTCCGGCTGGGTAATGGAGACAGCGTGGCCGGAAGAATCGTAAGCGGGATGATATATGGTTCTGCTGGAAGTCTCAGGAAGGTCCTGGCGCAACGTTGAATCTTGATAATATATGGTGAACGCCTCGTGTTGGGCGTCGGTCTCCACCCTGTTTACTTCATCATACCCTTCAAAGGACGGGGGAACGGAGGGGGAGTAGACCATAAAGTCATAGGCGGCGTTGGTGATCATAACGTCGGCCACCGCCAGGTTGTATAAAAACAGCCTGCCGTACTCGTCTGCTTCCGGGTCTATCCTGTACTTGCCGATTTTGCTCCAATCCCCGAAAAACTGGAAAAAGAGGTTTATCCACGCGTCGTTCATGTAATAGGCGTAGCACTGTTCTTCATCCCAGGTTTTAACGTATGCGTCGCACCCCTCCAAAATTCCAAAGGCGTCCTCAAGGTCATTGGCTCCGATATTGTTCACCGGGTTTTTAACCATTGCTATGGCCTTGGCGTAGGCCGGGACAAGATCCAGGTTATCGTCCACGAACTCCGGGATTGGGGTGGGGGCATTAAGATACTTATAGGCGTTGTTGTCCTGCCTGTACTCTGCATACATGCCGGTTATGAGCTCGGGATCATAGTTCAAAAGCCGTTTTAAAACCTTAAGGTTGTATAGGCTGTTGGTGGTATGCTCCTCAAATGAATCGGTCCATCCTATGGCTTCCTGGAAATTGTATCCATCCAACTCCAAGGTGTTGCTCACGTAATCCAGCACCGAGAGATACGGCCCTCCCATGAAGGGGATGTAACAGGTGATGGCGTTGCTTTCCGCACAACGCACGTAACGGGGTTTGCCGTATTGATCCGCCAATTGATCGATTACGGAGCCGTCCTCCTCCAGCATCATGCCTGTCAGGTAGGTTTGCCTCCATCCCGTCAACTGGGGTTGGATCATGACATGTTTGCCAAACTGCATCTCCGCAATTTGGGCTGGGGAGAAGTCCTGTCCCAAGGAGCCGTTAATGGCGTTAAGATGGGCGCGGACCACATCAGGGAGTTCATTATCCCAAAACACGCGCTCCGAAGGCCCGGAGTAATCATTATAAAAAAGAAGCATGTTGAGCATGAGGGAGGTGCGGACGCCCCCATAGCTTTCCCCTACCAGGACAACCTTGCCAGCCTGCACGTCATTGATTCGCAGGGCCTCCAACATAGCCCTGACCATCATATCGGCGTCTATATAGGGATTGAAATTCACCCCGTGATAGTAATCCTCCATTCTTTGCCCCAAGTCGTCGCAGATGTCGCCGCCCGCTCCTTGAGTGTAGGAGAAGCCCGTTCCAGGAGCGTCTATGTATAATAGGTTGCCAATTTTTCGCCAGCTAAAGGGGTTCGCTGCATCCGGATCGTCGCCGGTGACCAGTTTGCTCAGGGTGCGGTCCGTGGTGTTCATGCTGAGCAGATTTCCCGTTGTGGCGGCCCCGGGGCCTCCGTTAAAAAATACAAATACCGGGTATTCTTCCGGATTTTCCACGTCCGCCGCCTGAAAAGAATAAAAAATGTGAGCCGGGGATGTCTGAACGCCATTAAACCAATCGTGGTGGAGGCTATAGGTAATGGAAGGAATTTTGATAAAGCCAGCCCTGCTAATCAAATCCACGCCTTCAGGCGTCAAGTGTCCGTCATCGTCTACAAGGTCGCATGCACCCGTCAGCAAAAAGCATAAGAACAAAAGAAGCAAAATAATCCAAGAAATCTTTTTCATACACTCCTCCTATATAATTATAATTCGTTGACCATGAGCAGTCTATTAACAATAGGATTGCCGCGACTAATGCTATGCAATTTTTGCACCGGATAAAGGGATGAATAGGGAATCCGTTGCGAGCGCGCTTGGTTTTGCATCCGCAGGCGCTCTAAAATAAGGCCCTGGGAGTTTGACGGAGATATTCGGAAATGAGGCCTCGAGCGGCCCGTGCTCCGGAGCCGCTCGAGGTTGAAAAAGGCGATGCCTGCTTTTGCGTCAGGATTATGGCGACATCCCTTCAAGGATAATGCTTCCGCCAGATGTCCATGAGGTTTGCAATGGCGGACTCCGGGTCATGGGATTGGTTAACCGCCCGGACCACGGAGAAATTCCCGGCGCCGTGCTCCAAAACCTGGGGCAGGTTTTCCGGGTTGATCCCGCCGATGGCCACGCAGGAAAGAGGCGAGCCCTTGATGATCCGGCCCATGGCTTCCAGGCCCACCGTCGGGTCGGGCTTGTCCTTGGTAGGCGTTGGGAATACCGGCCCCACGCCGATGTAATCGGGCTGCAAATCCCTGGCGGCCAGTTCCTGCTCCACGCCGTGGGTGGACAGGCCGAATTGCTTGCCCGGCGCCGTCCACATGGATCTGGCCTCCTCCAGGCTCATGTCCTCCTGACCCAGATGCACGCCGTCGGCGTCCGCCTCTTTGGCTATGTCCACATGATCGTTGACTATAATCAGCGTTTTGGAGCCTTTCGTGATTTCCCGAAGGCTCAGGGCTTTTTCCAGGATTTCCTCCTTGGGCGCGTTTTTCATCCTAAGCTGAAGATAGCGCAAGCCCTGGTTAACGGCGGCCCAGGCGCAGGCCTCGTACCCGGCGACGGGATTGGTCAGGATCAGGTACAAACCGTAGGGTTTATCCATCGATATCCTCCAGGATCATCTTGGCCACCTTGCGGCCGCTCATGAACATGCCGCCGAAAATGGGGCCCATGCGGAACCCGCCGCTGGCGTTGTTGGCGGCCATGCCCGAGACGTACAAGCCGGGATACAGGCATTTGGTGTTTTCCACGGTGGAAGCCTCGCCCAGTTCCATCCACATGGGCTTTTCGCCCATAATCTTGCCCGTGGGAGTGTCGATTTTAATGCCCGCCTTGCGGGTGGCCAGGTCGGTGATTTCACCGGGATGGCCGGTGCCGTCCAGGACGGCCTTGGACATGACCACCAGGGGATCCACGTGCATGCCCAGGCGCTCCACGGGAGTCCAGTTGACCACCACGCCGCAGATCCGGCCTTCGCGGCAGACCACGTCCTCCACGGACACGGAGTTGTTAATCATGACGCCGGCCTTTTTTGCGCCGAAAATCAGGCCCGAGGCCACTTCCACGGAGTCCGCCGTGTACAGGCCGTCTCCCGCGCTTTTGTAGGAGATGTTGAAGTCGTCCAAAATGTGCAGGGCCTCCTCCTGGATGACGATTTCGTTGAACAGCATGCCGCCGCCCCACACGCCGCCGCCCGGCGCCAAAAGGCGTTCGAAGATGGCGACTTTTTTGCCTTCCTTGGCGAGCGCCGTGGCCGCCACCAGGCCGGAAGGGCCTGCGCCCACGATGGCCAGATCCACTTCCAGGAAGTTCTGCAGTTTTTCAAAATAGGTCCTAACGATTGCCGATGTGATTCTTTCTTCCATGATTCCTCCGAAAAAGTAAAAAAGGCGACTCCCGAATCCGGGAGCCGCCTTAATACTCATTCGTGCACATGGTTCCCTAGCGCCGGCATTACCCGGATCAGGTTCAGTGGGTATAATCTCAGCCCGAATTTCTCTTCGGGCACCCCAACCATCATTTGGGTGTGGTATAGCCTGAAAAATGAGGCGTGTAAAGGGATTAATGATTGAATTTTGTTAGATGGTCGCGACGTGGTCTTTAAAGAGGGGATCAGTCTCAATGAGAAATTTCGGACTTCACGGTTCGATCCGCCACTGGATTTTGCCCAACCTCAAGATTTTCTTACCTTAAATTTATTAATAAAAAATGTATTTTATCAAATAGTTATATAGAATATTTGAGTATCTGATGCTTCAGATATCTGATACATCAGATACTTAAACCTTGACAAGAATAAGACTTCTAAAGTATCTGTTTCTTCAGATATCTGAACAAACAGATACTTTGAGGGAGGCGCCGATGAAAATTCATTATGGAGGGCCGGTTTCTGGCGAACATTGTTTTTCAAGGCCGGACCTGGAGCAGAAAATAAGCCGATTCATAGAAAACGGGGCGGGCGTCAAAATGTTTGGGCTGCGCAGAATCGGCAAGTCCACCCTGATGCAAAACGCCTGTCAGGAAATGAGAATTAAAGGCTGCCAGGTCGTCGAGATCGATGCTCAGGGGATGCGTTCGGTGGATAATTTGCTATTCGAAGTTTTTAAAGCGCTTCACAAGGAGCAAAAAGGCTTCATGAGCATCCTCAATAACCTTGTAGCCAAGGATCCAGCGATTCCTAAAGCAATCAAAGCGTTTTTCAACAAGCTAATGAAAGGAAAGGGCTTTCCTGAAAATCAGACTGGCATCGCTGACTATTGGCCGCATTTTTCCGACCTGATCGTCCAAACCCTTCAAGTTCAGCAACCTAAAATTTTGTTAGCCATAGATGAGCTTCCCTTCATGCTTGAAAATATGATTAACGATCACCCGGAGAAATCCGCAGCCGATGTGGATAGGCTGTTGGCCGCTCTGCGCCAGTGGCGAGACCATGGGGTAAAAATGATTTTTGCAGGCTCCATTGGTATAACTGGGCTGGCGCGAAGGGCTGGATTTCGAACCGATCATTTAAACGGCCTGTCTTCCGTGGACGTCCCTGAGCTATCCGATGCTGAGGCCCGTGAGTTTCTTAACGCCGCGGTTCTCGAATCCAATGGCCGCTGGACTGAGGCGCACACCAAGGCCTTTTTTCAGGAAATTGGAACGCAGTATCCAAGCTACATAGTAAAAAGCCTGCTCATTTTGGACCATTGCAACCCTCCAACTCCGGAAGAATTCCGGAAAATTTTCTCGAGCCAAATTCGACCTGATCTCCACGCCGTGTTTCAGGACCAACTCAGCCGCCGTTATAAAAACTACGATAACATTTCCGATACGATCAGGCGGGATATGATCAAGCCGCTGCTTAAGCATGCTACGTCCTGCTCCGAGGGCGCCATGCAATCTGAAATAGAGGATCAAATAGGTTGTGATCGCATTGAGCTGGAGGACTGCATTCAGATGCTGCAGGAGGACGGATTCATCCGTTTTCAAGAAGATAGGAACGGATACCGCACCTTGTTTCCGGCTTCCCAATTGGTTTCTCTTTGGGCAAGGAGTATGAACCTGTGAACCAAGACTGCACCCATGCACCGATTATTCGCTCTTTCAACACCCACAGCATGGAGGACTCCGTCATTGAAGCCTTGATGACAGGAAGGGAGAGAGAGAGCACCCAGATGATGGCGGCTATCGACGCCAACAGAGAGATATGCCCGGGAAAGCTGCAGCATCTCATTCTTTACGGCCCCCGGGGCTTTGGCAAGTCCTTCATGGCCCGAGTGGCCCAAATCGAAGCAGGGAAGCGCTCGACCGACGAGTCCCCCATAGCCTTTGTCCTCCTGCCCGAAGAGCAACACAATCTTGTCCGCAATCCTCACGGCTTTTTGGATTATGTGACAATGAAACTGGCGGACCTGCGCAGCGGCGCCGATCAAAGCTGGAAGGGGGCAGGCTTTGTATGGCCCGACCCGGATGAAGCCCAAAACCAGTGGACGAAATCGGTCAAAAGCCTGGAAAACGAGTTGGACGCTTGGTTCAATGGCCGCTCGGGACTGGCCGTCATAGTGGTGGAAAATTTCGACATGCTGCTTAAAACGGTTTTTAGCGGAGACCCGGAACAGCAAATGCTACGCAAATGGATGACCCGCAAAGGGAACCGTTGCATGATTCTCGCCACGGCCACCGGGGCGGTGGACGTGGATTATGAGAAGCCCCTTTTTCAGGCCTTCCAACCCATTGAGCTTTCCCCCTGGAATTCCCAGGACTGCATTGACTATTTTAACCGCCGGAGGGCTTTCAAGTGCATGGAGGAATTGTCTCCTGACGAAGAAAGCAAAGCCCGCGCCGTGGCGGATTTCATCGGCGGAGCCCCAAGGCTGGCCCAGCTATTGGCCGATGTTTTGGACGCAGACAAGGGTTTCAACCAGGGAGATCCTTTGTCCGTTGCCGAAGTCATGAACGCTTTAGCCGATAAGCTGGCAGACTACTACCGCAGGCGAATTGACGACCTTCCTCCTCTGGCCAGGGGCCTGCTGGACGCCCTGATTCGCGGCGGAGAGCCCTGCTCCGCCACGGAGCTTGCCAACAGGGTTAAAGCCAAAGGCCAAAACCTAATAGCCAGAGTCATAAAGGACCTACAGCGGGCGGACATGATCCGGGGAGTCAAGGCGCCCGATGGCCGAGAAATTCTTTACAGGGCCGCCGACCGGGTTTTTGTCCATTTCTACCGCATCCGCCAAGGGAATCAGGCGGCGCTGTCCTCGCCGCTAAATGCGATCCTGGATTTTTTGCGCGCCTTTTATTCAGAAGATGAACGTAGAACTCACACTGCACGATACCTGGATGCCGGACGCCCGGCAGAGGCGGACGTTTTCGCCCGATTGGCAATGGAAATACAGTCTTCAAAAGGCTATAATGCTTATAGAAACGAATTTTATCAAAGGCTCAGACTCTATCTCCGAGCAGCCCCGGAGGCATGGCCTGAATCGCCGGAAGTATTGGTTGAAAAAATCAAAAAAAACCCTGCACAGGTAATTGACGCCTCGAAGAATCTCCCTGCTCCATCAACTAAGCTGGAAGCCGCGATCCGTTGCGCTTTAATTAGTCTGGCCTATGTACTGTTGGACCTTTCCGATAGGGCCGAAGCAGCCTTAACAGAGGCGCTCAATGAAGCCTGTGACAGCCCGGAGGCGACTCTTGTGGTTGCCTATGAATTGTCTGAATATTTATTTTATGAAAAAAAGGAGTTTAATCAAGCCATAGCCAATACTGAGCTTGCGGGGAAACAGGCGGATCAAATCACTTCATCTTACCTAAAAATACTGGCTCTTAAAGATCGATCTTTTAATTTGTTACAACAGGGAAACTATGTAGAATCCCTTGATGCGGCATCTAAGTCTGCGTCTTTGGCTACAAGTCATGAAGAGAGAACCCAGCAAGCATCGGCTATGAATCTACAAGCCTATTCATTATATGGGCTAAGTCGTTTTGAAGAGGCCATCGAAGTGACTAGGGCTTCTGCAATCATTGCCCATGAATGTGGGGATAAAACAGAGATGGCAGAGGCTATGATATATCAGGCCTTTTCATTTAATGAGCTTGGCCGCCACGAACAAGCCTTTGAGGTTGCCAAAGCTGCCGCAAAGCCTGCTCATGAATGCAAAAATACGAGACAATTGGCCATTGCAAAAAGCTCCCAAGCATACTCATTGTATAAACTCGGCCGCTATAAAGAGGCCTTTAAAACGGCTGCCTCCGCCACAGAGTTTGCCCTTGAATGCGGAGACAACGAAATGGCGGCCCATGCCATGAATGATCAAATACATTCTTTATATAAACTAAACCGCTATGGTGAAGCATTTCAAATTGCGGAAGCCATGTTCGAATATGCCGTGATGTTAGACAATGTAGATCTCATTGAACAGGCTGCGAAAAGAGCCCTTCAGGCTGCGGAGGCCTCGCCTCAACCAAAAGTAGTTGACATTTTCGATCGTTGGAAGGAAAAGGTCGTCTCTGATGAAGACGTGTCCTCTTGGCTTTTCAGTCTCCTCTGCGCGGTGACACGGGCGCGCGCCTGGGTGGAGTTTGATGATTTTATAAAAAGGCACAAAGACTGGATGACAGAAACGATCGCCGACTTTTGGTTTAAAGTGTATGATGTTGGTTACACCATCACCGTTGTTGAACGGGAAGAAGGCCGTGCTGCTGGCTTCGATGCGGCCCAAGGAATGTTGTCCCGCCTATCCGGAATCTATGCCGTCACTGGTGAAAGATCTGATAACTGGTTTATAGTTTTGATCTTAGGTTTTGCACAAAAAAGCACTGATCCTAACTTGATCCGTGACGTGGCAGGGCTTCTGACCGTTGATCTTAACCCCCAAGCGCCTTCTCAATCTTTGTTGCTTGAACAGTTGGCGACATACGAGGAGGCGGCGGAGAATAAGGAAGCGGTTCTTGCACGCATGGACCCGGATGTTGCCTTGTGGATACGCAGAATCCGAGGGTTGCCTGAGGAAAATCCTTTGCCGAAGAAGAAGCAAAAGCGAAGAAAGAAGTCTTCGAAGGATTAGGCGGATTGCCGGTTTTGAAAAGCGAAGTTAGTCCCTTGCACAAGGTTTTCGGATTCCAATACCTGATGGGTTTTACTGCATGTCGCGTTGCGACCCTGGCACGAGACTGCCGTGCCAGAGCCGCCCTTAACGCGCAGGGCGCTTCCGGGACGACACAGGGGTCTGTCACTACACATCGTAAGGCTCCAAGGCGGAGCTTGCAGGGCAAGCCCGGCCCGTGCAAGTGGAATCCGTCATTCACAAAGATTCTCTTTTATCTGCGCGTCCAACATGTTTTCATGGCATCCATGTAATTATGCCGGCCTCTGGCTGCCGGGCCTTCCATTGCAGAAAGGACTGGATGTCCCGCACGTCGTCTTGAATCACCGCCTGATAGATTTCTATGCCCATGACGTTTTGATCCTCGGGCATGGCGTTTTTGATGGACAGGACGGCCAGTCTGGCTTCCTGCGTCAATGCCTGGGAAACCCGCTCAGCAACCTTTTCAAAATGGCCGGCGAAGACGGAGTCCACCAGAATATGAATCATATCGATTTTCCAGGTTTCTCCGTCCGGCGCTTCGTATACGGCGTGCCACTCCAGGCACTTGTCTTCGGCGTCCAACAGGTTGATGTAGTTGACAGAGCGGACGCGGGGATTTTCCGCAATTTTTGAAACGGCCAAAAAACTGTCCGGCAGGCTGAAAGGGTCCGTGTAGACATGGCAGTCGATGTCCCTGTGGTTCATCATCAGGCCCATGGCGAAGGAGCCCACCATGTTCAGGGTCGCGCCCACGGACTGCCATGACTCCATGAGACGAACATCTTTGATCACTTGCCGGGCTTGTTCCTCCAGCAGTTTGGCCTTTTTCAAAAGATCTTCCATTGGTTGCCCCTCTTTATTTCCGGATTTCCACCTGCTTGCGCCCGCCGGCAGGCCCGCTTCCATAGGTTAAAACGCAAAGGCTGGATTTTTCTCATATTTTCCTGATCAAGGCAAGGAAAAGGTCGGATCCGGGGGCGCGTTTTTTTTCTTCGATCGTAAAATTTATTCTTGACAACATAGGGCAGAAAATCCAAGTATTATTCATCAAGCAATTTGCAGCGTTCCTTGCTTTTTCGAGCCTTAGCCATGCCCATGGCGCCGCAGGCCTTGAAAACCGCGGGCGCTTTCCAAGAATCGGCCTGAATCCGGGGGGAAATTCAGGACGCCTCAGGCCTTACGCAGTGGGCTTCAACGCCCAATCACAGCAGACAAGTCAGGAAGAAATTATGAAAGCATGGATTTTCGCCGTTTTGCTATCTGCGGCATCGGCCAGTGTTTACAGTTATCCGGACGCATTAAACGACATGACTCCTGACGGCAGAGGCGCGCAAGCCGCGGAGGAAATTCTTGAGGTGGTGCAAAGGGCGGCGACGTCCATGGAAATGGCGCCGAACATCCAGGAATTCAACGCCTTTGTGTATGAAAAAGCCTCACGCTTCAGCATAGAGGAGTTGTATGAAAGCGGCTTTTTGGAGACTCTTCCCGACGGGTCCAAGGGCCTGGTTTTTATCGGGAATAATCAACCGGGCTCGTACGCCCTGACAACCGGCCAGTCAGGCGCCAAGCCTTGCCCCGGCGGTTTTACCGCGGAATTTGGTTTAAAGCGGCATGAGACCTGCGAATACGGCGGTCCCAGCTTTTCGGCCCACATGGACATCCGGGCCAACACCCTGAGAATGTCTGACCAAACCGGCCTTGCGCTTCACGAGGGTTTTTTAAAGGTGATCGATCCGAAAAACTTCCATGAACTGCAGGCCTTGCGGACCCGCAAAGACCGCCATATCAAGATGGAAGCCCTCATGGTGTTGAAGGAATTTTACACAAAATTTCCCCACGGAGCTCGGTTGATCCAGCTTTACACCTACCCGCTCCATTCCGAGATCGTCACCCGGGAATTTGAGGGACAGGAATACACGGTCCAAAATTTTCGGGTGTTTTTAAAGCTGGACGCCATAAAAAAAGATTATCCATTTTTGAGCGGCTACCTGGAGGATTTCAGGGACCTGTTTCGCAGCGAGGTAATCGTCTCCAACAAACAGGGCGCAACCATCCTCAAGATGGCCTTTGACTCCCAGAAAGATATCTTCAGCCTGTCCATGCTGTCCCGGCAGGGAAAGGTC
This sequence comes from Desulfatibacillum aliphaticivorans DSM 15576, assembly GCF_000429905.1. Lineage (NCBI taxonomy): Bacteria > Pseudomonadati > Thermodesulfobacteriota > Desulfobacteria > Desulfobacterales > Desulfatibacillaceae > Desulfatibacillum > Desulfatibacillum aliphaticivorans. The sequence continues at coordinate 122,911 of NZ_AUCT01000002.1, forward strand.
ATCCCCTTTGACGCCAAGGGAAATCCTCTCTTTGATCAGGAAGTGCGCGGCGTGGGCCTGGAGGATCTGGAATTCGACGTGGACATGACCTTGTTCGTGAATGTCTTCGGCATCAAGTTCACTACGGAAAACATTGACTCTGCATGGCGCTATCATCGGGAAGGCTCCAAGGGCGCCCTGGAAGTCAAGCTGACCAACATTGACCGGACCAGCCTTTTCGGCAAGGCCGAAGGCAAAGTCCCGGATTGGGTCCGCGATCTGGCAATCCCCCAAAAGGTGGACAACATGCTGTTCGGCTTCACTCGCCTGCTGGTGAACGCCAATAACGGGGAAGGTTCGCGCATGGTCATGGAATGGGACGACTCGGACCCGGAAAACGTGGCCTTTCATATGCGCGGAACCACAGAGCTGCTGGATAATTATTATGTGCGATTCGCCGCCGCAGCCATCAAATATTGCTTCCAGACCGACGGAAACACGCAGTACGACATGCAGCGCTTGCTGACCCGCACCCTGAATGCTATAATTCTGGACATGCGAATGTACTCGGGGGACGGGGTGCGGCAGGAGGCATTGAGCAACGCGGGAAGCGTACACAACGACGGTTAAAGGAGGCAGGATGCAAGGAGAAAACACGCACAGCGTGGCGGTCGGCTACATCTTATGGATTTTCGGATTTTTCGGCGCGCACCGTTTTTATTTCGGCAAGCCGGTTTCGGGCACGATTTATTTTTTCACCTTCGGCGTGTTTCTAATTGGCTGGATTGTGGACCTATTCCTCATCCCGGGCATGGACGCCAAAGCGGAAGTCAAATACGAATCCGGCCCCGTGGATTACACCATCGCCTGGATTCTGCTCACCTTTTTGGGATATTTGGGCATCCACCGGTTTTATATGGGCAAGTGGCTGACCGGCCTTTTGTGGCTGGTTACCGGCGGGTTGTTCGTCGTGGGATATCTGTACGACTACTGGACCCTGAACGGGCAAATCAGTGAAGTCAACTCGCAGCGCGCTTAGTCAAACTATCTGATTTTAAAAATCTATTCAGGATCTTACGGGGCGGCCTTTGCATTGCAGCATAGGCCGCTTTTTTTTAAAACGCCTCCCGTGTTCGCGTCTGCGCATTGACATCCACGCCTTGAATATGTACACTATATCTGTACATACATGTAAAGGAGGCGACAATGGCCATTCAAACAACCTACACGCATGCCAGAGCGCATTTGGCTTCGCTGCTGAATGAGGTTTCAGAAAACCGGGAGGTGGTGATCATCCAGCGCCGGGGGCATGAAGATGTGGCGCTGATATCGGCGGTTGAGTTGGGGGGGATTCTTGAGACGGCTCACTTGCTTCGGTCTCCCAAAAATGCTGAGCGCCTATTAGCCGGCCTGGAAAGAGCCAGGAATGATGAGGGCTCTGGGGAGTCGCTAAAGGATCTCCGTAACGAGGTCGGCCTTGAGTAAAAGGCGGAAAAAGGTCCCGGATGATTCCGGGGGGCGCCTGTCGGTCTTTCAGCCTGAATTCAGGGAGGACCTGCGATTCTGGGTGGAAAAGGACCGAAAGACGGCGTTGCGGATTTTTCAACTCATAGAAGCCGTCATGCGGGATCCATTTCAGGGGATCGGCAAGCCGGAGCCGTTAAAATATTTCGGCCCCGGCGTATGGTCCCGCCGAATCACCCAGGAGCACCGGTTGGTATATCTGGTGCGCGATGCGCGAATCGACTTCATTCAGGCGCGTTATCATTATTGATGCAAAATGGTGAGTCCCCGTTTCCGGGAATGACGAAGCATGAAGGCGTTGCCCACTAATTTTGTTGGGTGAACCTGCGCGACATGAATAACCCTCTTTAATAATTCTATAATAACGAATACCTTGTCTGATTCATTGAGCGCCCACAGCGCAGAACCACCCCACCTACGCCTCATCTTTATAGGATGTAGATATTATGGGTAGAGCTTGCGAAACCCGACAATATCTCCCGCAATCTGCTCTCATCGGCCTTACGAACGCAAAGTGGCGATGAGGCGCAGGGGCTTAAGCAGCAGATCCAGGGCGCACAGGATGTTGGGCGCCACAATGTCCGCCGCCTGTACGGCGACTCCCGCGGCGCATTCAGCGCCCACAACGGCGATGCCCAGGGCGGCTTTCTCCAGCATCAGGCAGTCATTGCGCCCATTGCCCACGGCAATGGTTTTTTTCGCGCCCTGCTCCGCCACGTATTGCTGCTTCGCCAGGTCCTGGGCTTCTTTGCCGAGGACGGAAACCGTAAAGCCGGTCCCTTCAAAGGCTGCTTTTACCGTGCCAAAGGTATCGGCGGTTAAAATATGTATTTCCAGGCTTTGGGAAAGGGTTTTAAGCCTTTCCATAACTCCGTCTATCACCTTGCCGTCTATGGCCAGGGTTCCGTTATAGTCCAGCACGAGACTGCCGTAAGACGCGTCTCCGTGACCGGGGATGGAAATATTGATCACGCGTTTACCTCCACGCCTGCAATCCGGAGTTTGTCATCCACGGTTGTTACGGCCTGCATTTCGAGCATTCCGAAGGGTTCCGGGGGACTGAGGCGAATGGTCAATGATTCAGGATCATTGACGAACTTCTTCAATTCGTCCGTGATGGCTTTGACGGCGGGGCTTTCGTTTCCCGTCATCTGCGCATCCAGGGTTTCAATCATTTCCGCTTTGACCTCGGCAATGGTCATGCCCCGCTCTTTGGCGGTCTGCTCCATGGCCAGGACGAGCAATTTCGGATCTTTATAGGTTAGTGAAGCGCCGACAACCTTGGCTTCCGACAAAACCTTCAAGGCCGTCATGTAAGCCTGAAGCCGGGAAACCTTCTCTTCGGGAAGGTTCAGGTTGGAGAAATGAAAATCCATCTCCAGGGTTCCCATCTGGTCTTCGGTGATGCGCAGGGTGTTTATGTCCAGGGTCTTTTTATCTCTGGCGTAATCATAGGCGCATTCCAGGTTCCAGGACAGAGCCTCGGGGTCCAGGCCGGCGGCCCGGGCCCTGGCGATGTATTCGGCGCCGCCCGCTTCCGACTTCATCCCGATAAGTTCAAAATGCTGCTTGCCGGGGTCGGAAGCGCCCCACCTGAAAGTGTGGACGACGACTTCGTCCATGAATATGGGTTCGGGAGACTTTGCCGTGATAAACTTCAGGCCATGAAAATGAGCGGCGCCGGTAAAAAGGTTGACGGAAACCTTGTCGCACTGGACGTCGCCCAGAATGTCGGCTTTCTCCAGGCCTTTGGCCAATTCTTTTTCCGCGCGTTGGTTGAGATACCACTGGCCTCCTGCAATGGCGCAGCCCAGCAGCACGACCAAGACAACAATACTCGCCGCAACCTTTTTCATGAAGAATTTTCCTTGTAATATTAAGCAGTAAAAAGAAAACAGCTTCCCTCCGAATTTCGGAGCATAGAACAGGGGCGGGGTTTTGTCAAACCTCAACAAGGAGACAGGTTTTTTCCATAAAAAGCTGTTCTTAAAGGTTAGAGCCTAAACCGGCCGGCAAGTTCCTTCAACTCCTGCCCCAAGTTGTGCAGTTGGACGGTGGCGCTTTCCAATTGCTTGGCGCCTTCCGAGTTTTGCTTGCTGGCTTCGGTAATGCTGTCCAGGGCGTCGGAAAGCTGTGCAATGCCGACCAGTTGCTGCTGGCTGGACGCAGCGATCTGGGTTGCGGAGTTGGACGCCTGCTGCACGCTGGATTCCAGGGCCCGGATGGACTCCCCGGACCGGGATGCCAGGGCTTCCCCCATGTCCACGGCCTTGGAGCCCCTTTCGGTGGCGAGCACCGAGGCGCTGGTGGCGGTCTGGATGTCGTTCAGGATGGTCCTGACCTGGCTGGTGGCTTGTTTGGAGAGGTCGGCCAGGGACTTGACCTCCTGGGCCACCACGCCGAAGCCCTTGCCGAAGTCGCCGGCCTTGGCGGCTTCTATGGAGGCGTTGACCGAAAGCAGATTGGACTCGTTGGCCAGATCCGCCACGGTGTCTATGATTTCGCCGATGCTGTGGGTGTGCTCGCTTAATTTGACGATGCTTTCGGCAATGTACTCCATTTCCTCCTTGATGCGCTGCATGCCGTCCACGGCATCGTCCGTGGCTTTTCTTCCGGCCTCGGAAATCTGGGCGGTGGCTTCGGCCTCCCTGGCCACGGCTTCGGCTTTTTCGTTAGCCACGGTGGTGGTCTGCTTGACCTCCTCCGCCGTGGTGCTCAACTCCAGCACGGTGGTTGAGGTCTCCATGGAACTGGTGGACAACTGGGATGAGGTTGCGGAAATCTGGCTGGACGAGGTTGCAAGGGCGTCCGCGCTTTCTTTAATGCGGGAAACGATTACGTGAATTTTCTCGATAAATACGTTGAAGCTCCTTGCCAGATCCCCGATTTCGTCCTTGGACTCCACGTTCAGGCGCACTGTCAGGTCGCCGTCGCCTTCGGCGATGTCCCTAAGGCTGTCCACCACTTCCTGTACATGGGAGAATATGGACCTGGACGCGAAAAAGCTGACCGGAAACATGACGGCCGTACACACCAGAAAGATGACAATCAGCACCCAGGTGACCTGCCACGTGTTAGACTTGGCCAGATCCATGGGAATCAGGGAAGCCAGGGCGCCGATGCACCGGGAGCCGGCGTACAAAGGCAAGGAGGCCTGGAAATAATTACTCCCGCCGATTTTGACCTCACTATGGATGGGATCTTGCGCCATGAGGCTCCAGTTATCGTCCACCTTCTCAAACAGGGTGAAATCACATTGCTGCTGGGCGGGCAAAGTCCCGCGGCTAAGGCCCTCGGGCAAGAACAGGTTGACATTGGCGTCGCTGATCTTGGCGGAACGCTCCACAAATTGCTGCTCAAAATACTTCACCACGGTAAGAAACCCGAATTGCCTGGGCTCAAAATCCTCCAATTCGTCGCTATAAACCGCCCCCATAACAGGAACCAGCACAAACTGGCCAATCCGATCCCCTTTTCTATAAAAATCCTCTATTGCGAAAGTGGGCGCATCTCCTTCCCAATCCTTGCTCATATCGGGATCGATGGCGTCCACTTCGGTCCATTCCACATTGGCCATGTTAACGCCTTTTTTCACCTCAACCATTTCCTGATTTTCTGCGTTGTGGGCAAAGGCAATCGTGACGTTATCCCCATTGGTTTGCAGGCCCAGAATGAACTTGCCTTCCAAATTGTACAGACGCACTTCCTGCACCCCGGATGAAGAAGCCACCTCGAAAATGGATTCGGCCATGGTCAGGTACTCGGACCGGAACATGCTCCGGTACTGAGAGCCGAACAAGGAAAAGTCGGCGCTGTTTTCTTCATCCGTGTTTTCCTGGATGAACTGCACCTTGATTCCCAAATCCTGGGCCGTGGCCATTTGGCGGGCTGCAGCGGCCAGTTTTTCCTGCCTTTCCGTAATGTCCTGCCGGATGATCTTAAATGATTTGTCCAGGCTGTCATTGGATGCGGCGCGCTGCTGCTTGTACACGATAAGAGACACGAGGATGGTGCACACCACCATGACAATGAGTAATACCGAAGGGACTCCCAGCATCAATTTGGTCTTTAATTTCATTACAGGAACCACTCCTCTATCATTGAATGATTAATGGATGGACGGCCTGTCCGCGGACGCGAGGCGCAATTTTACGATTCGTTTTCCGCAAAAAAATTTTTAGGATGGATAAATGGAAGAAGAACTCCCCCTCACAATGTAACGATAGACTGAATTATACATGATTTAAGACGTTAGGCAATAGCATGTTTGAAATCCGTTTGGAATCCGGCAGTTAGTTTCATTCATATTTGTAAAACCCTGGGGAAAATTGAGATTTTCGTCTGTTTTTATAAAACCATCGCCTTGACACCCTGCGGGGAAGCCAGTCGGAGGACGCTCGCCGTCGGAATTTGGAAAGAGAAAGGATGCACCGAGGCGCCGCCCGACAGGACCATGGAAGTCCTTGGGAATGGATCAGGCCCCTGGGGCCTTTTAGGGCTTGAGTGAAAAAAAAGTATTCCGGTGTAGAAAAAAGGGGCAGGCTGGACCCCCGGACCTTTGGTAAAAAGGTCCGGGGATAATAAGCCTTAGGGCTTTACAATCTTGCCGGATTTAATGCAGTTGGTGCAAACCGTGATTTTTTTAACCTGTCCATTTTCCTGCAAGCTGCGGACTTTCTGCAGGTTGGGGTTAAAACGGCGTTTGTTCACGTTATGGGCATGGCTGACGTTGTTGCCGACCATGGGTTTTTTTCCGCATATTTCACACATTCTGGACATGATTCATTCTCCTGGCTGTTCTATATCGTCTTTGGGGCCCCCAAAGACGAGCCCCTGCAAAAGAACAATCTGGTATACCAAACAGCCGGTCTTGTAAAGTCTTTTTTTTTAATTTTATCCGTGAAAAAGAAAAGGCGGAGGCCTTAAACAAGGCTGCTCCGCGCTTTTCAAAACCTATTCAGATTCGGGCGGGCCGGACTCCGCCTCGGGAATGACAATCCCCTTTTTGACGGCCTTGGCCCGTTCCTTGTCCAATTTCTTTTTATACTTCTCAGCCTCTTCCCGGCGTTCTTCCTGGGCTTTGGCCTTCAATTCCATGGCCTGGGCCTCTTCCTTGGCGATAAAGGCATCGCACAAGGCCACATATTCCAAAGCCTGGCGATGCACCCCCACGTCCGGGTAGGCGGCGAGAATGTCTCTAAAGCGCACACGGGCTGCGTGAAACTCTTTCGCCTTAAAATAATAAGCGCCCACAAACAGGTCATGGCGGGCCAGGGTTTCCTGGCAAATCTTGATGTGTTCCAGAGCCATGGCCGCTTCCGCGGAGGCGGGATATTCCCGGGTGAGCCGCAGAAAATTCTCCAAAGCCGATTCCGTGGCCGTCTGGTCCCTGTCCGGCAGGGCTTTTTGCTCGAAATAGCACATGCCGATTTGAAAAATCACGTAGGGAATGGCGTCGTTCCTGGGATGCAGGCTTTCAAAATACTCATAGGCGTAGATGGCGTCTTCGTAATTTTTTCTTTTAAAATAGGAGTCCGCCAGTTTCAGCTCCGCCAGAATGGCGTACTTGCTGAAAGGGTACCAGTCCTTGAGCTTCTCAAAAGACTCGATGGCCTGGGTGTAATCGCCTTTTTCATAATACCGGATCCCGTCCGCAGCCAGTTCCTCGGCGGGTTTTTCCTTGGAATCCTTGAACCAGGAGCATCCCGGCGCCATGAGGGCCAGGATGAGAAGGACTAATAGCGTCTTTTTCAAGATTTTACCTGCTCTACGTAATGTTCCGCGCTGACGGCGGCGATTGCGGCGTCGCCTACTGCCGTGGCGACCTGCCGTAAGGGAGTGTTGCGTACGTCGCCCACTGCGAACACGCCGGGGACCGAGGTTTGCATCCTGGCGTCGGTGACGATAAAGCCGCCGTCATCCACTTCCACGGCGCCGCTGAGGAAGTCCGTGTTGGGCAGAATGCCCACCCAGATGAAGCAGCCTTCCACGGCCAATTCCCTGGTTTCGCCGGTTTTCACGTTTTCCACCAAGACCTTGTCCAGGCCGAACAGCCCGTCCACCTTGGTGACGATGGAATCCCAGAGGATTTCAACCTTGTCGTTGGCGAAAACCCGGTCCTGGAGGATTTTTGTGGCCCTAAGCTGGTCCCTGCGGTGAATCAGGTAGACCTTGTCCACAAACTTGGTCAGGTACAGGCTTTCCTGCACTGCGGTGTCTCCGCCGCCCACGGCGGCCACGGCCTTATTCCTGTAAAAAGGAGCGTCGCAGGTGGCGCAGGTGGAAATGCCTTTGCCCATGAACTGCTTCTCTCCGGGCACGCCCAATTTTTTCGGGGAGGCGCCGGTGGCCAAAATCACAGTAGTAGCGGTGAGGGCCGCCCCGTCGGACAGGCTGACCTTCTTAAGATCCCCGGTAAAATCCACGGAAACGACTTCGCGGCTTTCTATGGGAACCCCGAAATTTTCGGCCTGGGCCTTCATGGCTTCCACGAGTTCCCAGCCGGTGAGCCCTTTGGGAAAACCAGGGTAGTTTTCAATAAAATCCGTCACCAGGATCTGGCCGCCGACGGAGGCCTTTTCCAGGAGAAGCACTTTCATGCCCGCCCGGGCCGCGTAGATGCCTGCGGTAAGCCCGCCCGGACCGCCGCCTATAATCAGGCAGTCGTAATGGGAGTCGCTCATTGATTTATCTTCCGGCTTTTAAGGTGATAAAAATTTACAGGGCCTTGTTCAGCGCTTCTTCTATTTTGGCGCGAGGCACGTTGCCCGTAATCTGCTCCACCACTTCTCCTCCCTTGAAAACAATCAGGGTGGGGATAGCGCGAATTCCGAATTTGCTGGGGGTGGCGGGGTTGTCGTCCACATTGCACTTGGCGAATGCGACTTTGTCGCCCATCTGGGCAGCCAGTTCCTCAACGACGGGAGCGATAGCGCGGCAGGGGCCGCACCAGGGAGCCCAGAAATCCACGAGCACGGGTTTGTCCGACTGCATAACGTCGCTGTCAAAGCTGGAATCGTTTACTTCCAAAATGCCTTCAGCCATGATGTATTCCTTTCCTTTTTATAAAGGCCTCTGGCCTTTTATGGTTGCGCATTCTCCGGCCTGTGTGCATATTTGACGCAAGGCGCAGGAACGCGAAGGAGTTGTACTGTCATGATAGTATCGCTTCTCGATAATGTCAACCTGCCAGGGCTGGGGAAACAGCCGTTAATTCCCACAAAAAGGGCGTTGCCAAAGCCCCTTATAAAGCGTACCATGGCCCTGGCTGTCTTTTAGGCCTGTTGGAAAAATTGCAGACTTGTTTTAAGGAGGCGACATGAGCCATCATCATAACGACGACCACGCCCATGATCACGGGCACGATCACGGGCACTGCCATGATCACGGACATGACCATGAACATACCCATGCCCACAGCCATTCCCACAGCCACGGGGACGGACAGGATCACGGGCATGCCCACGAGGGCCAGGCGCCCAAAGAGCACGAACACGGGCATACGCACTCCCACGCCCATGATCACGACCACAGCGCAGGGGATCACGGCCACACCCATGAAACGGTTTCCACCATGACCATGGGGGAAAAGCTGGCCAAGCTGCTGGACCATTGGGTGGCCCATAACCAGGACCACGCCAATACCTACGAAACCTGGGCGGCCAGGGCGGACGAGGAAGGCATGGGCGACGTGGCGGTTTTGCTGCGTAAGGCGGGCGACATGAACCTGGAAATCAACAAGGTGTTTCAGGAAGCGGCCTCCAAGCTGAAGTAAAGCCTACTGGTTGCCAAGGGGACGCAAAATTAAAATAGCGTCGTCTTAGAATCCCGGAAAACAGGAATCCCAAAAGCCGGCAACCGGCTTTTGGGAGCCTTGTTTCGGGATATTATCGGGTTGGGAAGGGGCTTCGGCCCTCGTATCGTATGGAATGCAACTTGCATAAATATCGCGTGGATCCTCGGGAGATTCACTTTATCCGCTTTATCATGGAAGCCTGCGATCACGTGGCTGTGGTTTCCACCATCGACGTTAAATCCGGGCTAATTTCTCTGTCCGTGCCGCCGGACAGGGAGGAGGAAGCGGAGGAGATCATGAATTCCCTGGGCAGGTCCATGTTTTTGGATAAGCTGGAAGACAGAGAGCAGACGCCTTGAAACCAAAGAAATTATATATCAAAACAATGGGATGCCAAATGAACGTCTACGACTCGGAGGCCATGGCCCGGGTTTTGGCGCCCATGGGATACGAACTGACGGCCCATAAAAAGGACGCGGATTGCCTGCTGTTAAACACCTGCGCCATTCGCGCCAAGGCGGAACAGAAAGTTTTCAGCTACCTGGGAAGGCTAACGGGCCTGAAAGGGAACAACCCGGACCTGCTTATTGGCGTGGGCGGCTGCGTGGCCCAACAGGAGGCCAAAAAAATTTTCGACCGGGCGCCCCACGTGGATTTTGTATTCGGCCCCCATGCCATCAACCGGCTCCCTGAAATCGTCGCCCAGGCGGAGCAGGGAAAGCGGCATGTTGCGGCCACGGAATTTCTGGATTTCTTTGAAGAAATCAAACAGCCTCACCTGGACAAAGCCGGTCCGGAGGAAAGCGGCGTTTCCGCCTTTGTAACCATCATGTCCGGCTGCGACAACTATTGCACTTATTGCGTGGTGCCCCACGTTCGGGGCAGGGAGATGAGCCGGGACAGCCAGGCCATCCTGGCCGAGGTGGAAAATCTGGCCGCCAAGGGCGTTAAGGAAATCACCCTTTTGGGCCAAAACGTCAATTCCTACGGAAACAAGGAAGGCTTCGGCTCCTTTGCGGGTCTGCTGCGTTTGGTTCATGAGGCTGAAGGCGTGGAGCGGATTCGGTTCACCACCTCCCATCCCAAGGATTTATCGCAGGAATTAATACAGGCCTTTGCGGAGCTTCCCAAGTTGTGCAAGCATATCCATTTGCCTGTCCAGTCCGGATCCAACCGCATTCTTAAGAAAATGAACCGCGGCTATACCCGGGAGGACTATTTGGGCAAGGTGCGCGCTTTGAGGGAAGCCTGCCCGGAAATCCGGCTGACCACGGACATCATTGCGGGGTTTCCATCGGAAACCGAAGAGGATTTCCAGGACACCATGGATCTTATCCGCCGGGCGGATTACGATTCCCTGTTTGCATTCATGTATTCGGACCGCCCCTCGGCGCCCGCCGTCAAATTTCCCGACAAACTGAGCGAAGAGGTGAAAAGCCGCCGTCTGACCCAGGTGCTGAAGGTTTCGGAGGAAATAACCCGGGCCAAGCACGCCGCCATGGTGGGCTCCAAACAGCAGGTTTTGGTGGAAGGAAGAAGCGTTCAGAACCCGGAGCAATGGCGAGGCAGGACCGGAGGCCACGTTACGGTCAATTTTCTGGCCCCCGCCAGCGGGGATCTTGTGGGAAAACAGGTGGACGTTTTAATAGAAAACGGGTATTCTAATTCCTTGTCAGGAAAGTTATGGACAGAGGACGGAGACTGCCCCAAGCCCCCAACGGAGGAAAGCCATGCTGCATGAAATGGAGGTAGCTGGACTTGCCCTGGACCCTTCCAACAACACTCCGATTTTGGTGTTGAAATCCCTGGACGGCGAGCAAACCCTACCCATCTGGATCGGGCTGCTGGAGGCGGCTTCCATTGCCATGGCCCTGCAAAACGTGGAGTTCAGCAGGCCCATGACGCACGACCTGTTCAAGAATTTCGTGGACACTCTGGCCATTAGCGTAGATAAGGTGGAGGTGTGCGACCTCCAGGAAAGCACCTTTTTCGCCAGAATTTTCTTCAAGGGGGAAGAAGGTGAGTTCTCCCTGGACGCCAGGCCCAGCGACGCCATAGCCATCGCCCTTCGGACCAAGTCGCCCATTTTCGCCGAAGACGAGGTCATCGCCAAATCATCGACATCGGGCCCGGCCGTTGCGGAAGACGAAAGCGAAGAGGGTAAAAAGTGGGCCGAATACCTGGAAAAACTCAACCCCGAGGATTTCGGGAAATATAAAATGTGATTCCCCATGATTGATCTGCATACCCATACGATTTTTTCGGACGGCGTCCTCATTCCCGCGGAACTGGCGCGCCGCGCCCAGGTGGCGGGCCTGACGGCCATGGCCATGACGGACCACGGGGATCATTCCAACCTGGACTTCATCATCCCCAGGCTGGTTACGGTGGCCCAGGAGTTGAACGCGGCCATGCCTTTCACCGTGATTCCCGGCATTGAACTGACCCATGTGCCACCGTCCATCATTGCTGACGCGGCCGCCAAGGCCAGGGACTTGGGAGCGCAAATTGTGGTGGTTCACGGAGAAACCATCGTGGAGCCCGTATGCCCCGGAACCAATCAGGCGGCCATCGAGGCCTGCGTGGACGTGCTGGCCCACCCCGGTCAGATCACCGAAGCAGAGGCGGCTCTGGCTGCGGATAAAGGGGTGCTTTTGGAAATCACCGGACGCAAGGGCCATAGCCTGACCAACGGGCATGTGGCGCGCATGGCGAAAAAAGTCGGCGCCCGCCTTGTGGTGAACTCCGACTCCCACGCGCCCGGCGACCTCATGAGTCCGGAATGGGCGGAAAAGGTGGTTTTAGGCGCCGGCTTGACACGCGAGGATTTTCAGGCCATGCAAAAGGAGGCCCGGGCTTTTCTCCCCAATCAAACGCAGGAAACAAGCGCTTCGTTGAGAATGCTTGTTGTGGATGACGACGCCATGAGCCGCATGGTGTTATGCCGCGCTTTGGGCGCCCATGGGGAATGCCTGACCGCCGCCAACGGCCGCGAAGCCATAGACGCTTTTCGCCAGGCCCTGGCGGAAAACAGGCCCTTTGACATGATTACCCTGGATGTGATGATGCCGGACGTGGACGGGAGGTCCGCCCTGGCCCAGATTCGCTTCTTGGAAGAAGATAGAGATATCGAGCCCGAAAACAGAACCAAGATTATTATGACCACCACCCTTTCGGAAAGAAAAGATATTGAGGGGGCGTTCAGGGATCAGTGCGATGCATATGTCACCAAACCCGTCAGAGTGGACGAACTTTTGGAACGGGTGAGGCAATTCGGGCTCATCGACTGATTGCAAACGCCGGGGAGGACATTTGAGGCCGTTTTTTTTCATCAAAACGTTTAGTGCACTGGCTTGCTGTTTAATCTGCCTTGCGGGTTTGGGACATGCCGTGGAAGTGAGCATCGCCCAAGCCGAAGCCAAGTCAGGCGAAACAATCTCCGTACCGATTATGATTGACGCGGTGGACAACCTGGCCGGGGTGAAACTGGTGGTCCTGTACGACGCTAACGTGCTGGAATTCAAGAACGCCGTCAAAGGCCCCAAAGCCGGCAGCCTGATGCATGTGGTCAACAGCAAGACGCCGGGCCGGGTGGTGGTGGTCATGGCCGGCGCCCGAGGCATCAAAGGCGAAAATTTTCCCATAGTCACCCTGGACTTTCTGGCCAAGCCCTGCGCCCAGGAATCCTGTATCTCCAACCTGAAAATTACAGAGGCTCAACTCATGAGCGACAAGCTCAAGGATCTGGAATTTTCACTGAAATCTCAAGATGTTGTAGTCGTTCCATCCAAGGAGGCCACTGCCTCGCCGGCCCCGCCGGAAAAAATGCCGAACGCCTCCTGAAATATTTTGACAAGCCGAGAAAAAGCGTGTTACCCATAGCCGTTTTGACCAACGCCTAACTTTTGGCTGACGCGGTTCATGACCTTGTCATGTTATCCAGGAGGATTAGTATGCCCTACCCCTACGAGAAGTTGACCAAGCTCCCCGCGCGCGAAAAACTCACGCTGCTCATGAGAAACGAAAAACTTTTCCACATTATATTCGCCGAACAATTCGGCAAAAAAACCCTGGATTTGTTGTTTGGCGTGGCCACCAAACTGCGCAAGATCGCGAAATCCCGCGAAGGACAGGACTTCCTGGGCAATCTTCTGGCCCACAAGTCGGCCATGCTGTATTTCACCCAGCCTTCCACAAGAACCTATTTGTCCTTTGTGCGGGCGTGCCAGTTTTTGGGCATGAACTACGCCGAAGTCCGGGACCCCAGCATTTCGTCCTCGTTCAAAGGGGAGAGCGATATTGACGGCGTGCGCACCTTTTCCAATTATTTCGACCTGATCATCATGCGCCACGCCGAGGGGGGATTCGCCGAAAGGGTGGCCTATCTCATGAACGAAACGGGCAGGCCCATCCCGGTCATCAGCGCGGGCGCGGGCCCTGACGAGCATCCCACCCAGGCGCTTTTGGATCTGTATACGTTAAACCGCTCCTTTGGGGAAAGGGCCGGCGGCATCAACGGCATTCACATCGCCTTTATGGGCGACGTGGCGCGAGGCCGCACGGTGCGCTCTTTGGCCAAACTCCTCACCCGGTACGAAAACATCCACATGTCCTTTGTGTCTCCCCCGGAATTGAAAATCAAAGAAGATCTAAGAAAATGGCTGGACCGCAGAGGCGCCAAGTTCCAGGAAATCGAGGACGTGAACACCATTATCAAGGATATTGACGCCATTTACGTCACCCGCATTCAGGACGAGTACAAAGACGAAAGCATTGTGGAGGAAGAAGTCAATTACGAACCTTATTGCCTGACCATGGAGCAGGTGAACCTGATGAAGCCAACGGCGATCGTCATGCACCCCCTGCCCCGGCGCGACGAGCTGGACGTGAGGATCGACCAGGATCCCCGGGCCGCTTACTGGAAGCAGGAGCGCAACGGCATGTGGATTCGGGCCGCCCTGGTGGCTTATGTTTTTAACGCGGACAGCCTGATCAACCACTATTATACGGAAAATTACAGCCACTAAAAATGCTGAAGCCGCCCCGGGCGGTTGCTATTAGGAATTATAAAGCCGATGGGCGTTTTTTGCGCCCGCCGGCTTTTTTTTTGTTGCAGTGAAGCAAAAGACGAAGTGGATTATTGCGCCTCTGTGAAAAACGACGCTGGGTCCCCGCTTGCGGACGATCCTGAAAAAACGGATCGCCCTTGCGGGGATGACGGTCTTGCCGGGCGCCGGAGAGTTCTTCAGGCGATTGCAATTTCAGAAGCAATCAAAGTTGCAAGGGCGCAACGAGGCGAATTTTGTTGGGTTTCGCGGGGCTCTACCCAACAGCGCGGCATGGAGAGTCATGGGTTGGGTTAAGAAGTCCGGCGTTCAAGCTGAAAGCCAGCGATCATGCATGCGGACTTCAGACCCAACAAAATGTCGCCCCAATTGATGCCCAAAAAAACAGCCCGAAAAACGCCTTTAAAAGCATTATGCGGGCTGGGTTGTTTTGCATTTTCAATAGGGACGGCGGTGGGCTTGATTACTCCGTCCCAGGCACGGTCTGGGTTAAAATCGCCAGGCCGGACTCCTGCATTTCCCTTTGTAACTGCAAATTGGCGTTCAACACGGCCGATTGCTCCGGGCTTAAAAGGCCGTCCGTCATCTGGCTGATTTCGTGATGATAGGTCGCCAGGTCCTCGGTTCTTTCAAAGGCTATTTCCGGGTCCTGAAGCACCCGGGCGAAGCCCTGGGGCGTGCGCGTGGACTGCAAAGACGGGTAGTCCTGTATTTGCTGCACCATCAGATCCAGCAACTGCTCCTCGTACACGGCGTTGAGCGGGACGTCCGCGTCCTTTTCGGCCAGCACAGCCAGTTGATGCTGTATGCGGGCCATGCGAACGTCTTCAAAATCCTGATAGACCTGATTCAGCTCCTCCCCCAAAGTCTGGGCGATAGCGGCGTCCAAGGGCTGGACCACCGCGGCGGCCTGCTCCGCCAGTTCGGCCCGCTGGCCTTCCGTCAAATCCCGGGAGAGGAGTTGGACGATATATTCGTTGGCCGCGGCCTGTCTTTCTATAACGAGTGCGCGGAATCGCTCTGCAGTTTCCGGCGGAAGGTCGAGGAGTTCGTCCAGGGCGTTATCCAGCATATTGGAGGCCGCCCGGTGACGGGTGCGCAAAATGCTTCCCTGCTTCATTTTTTGTATGGCTTGGACTTCGGCGGAATTGGGAGGAGGAAAGGCGGGAGGCTCAACTCTTCCTGCTTCCGGAAGGTCTTGAATCTGCTTTTCAAAGGCCTCCACCGCCGCCTGGTAATTCCGCCCCTGATTCAGGCGGCTTTTCTCCTGGGATACTGTGTCGGGAATGACGGGCAAACGGGCTTCATCCAGCAAAGCTTCCAAACGGTGCACTTTTGCGGATAACAGTTTGACCTGTCTTTGAGCTTCTCTCAGCTTTTCATGCTCGAAATAATTGAGCCAGGCCAAGGCGATGATCACCAGAGTAACGACAAAGCTGATCTTCCTGGATCGCATTTTAGACGCATCCTCAAACGCCGGGAACGCAAGTATGTCATGTAAGGAAAGGGGCGGCCGGGATTAATCTTCGGGCTCCGCCCACACAATGTGGCTTTTGTTGATGAACAAGACCTTGCCGGAGCATCCTCGATTCTCACAATTGGTGAGAACGATAAACTGGCTGTCCCCCTTGGTGAAAAGGTCGGAGACTCTTTCCTTAATGCCTATGTTGACCTCGCCCATGAGGGTGGATCCGTCAGTCGTCCGGACCGTGATACGCCTGTAGTCCTTTTTAAAGACATCCATCCTGGCTTTTTCATATAGCTTTTCCGGCGGCACGATCATCACCTCCATTGCATATCATGATTAGGTGTGTGAAGCGTTAAGTTGGATTTGACCACAAGCAGGGCCGGTCTGTCAACCCGGATTATCCGTTAATATGCCTGAACTGTGTGCAATTTCACTAGGGCGCCAGCATTTGGCATTCAGGCGCTTTGCCTTTTGCCAATTGTATAAGGGCGCCGGCCGACGAACGGCTCATTGCGCAGTTGACGACCAGGGTTTTTCCGGCCATGGCCGTTCCGGCATTTTCGTGGATGTGCCCGCAAATGCACACCGCCGGTTCGCGTTTTTTAATCAGGGAAGCCACGCTTTTTGAGCCTGCATTGAACTTGCCCAGAACCTTGTCCGTCACGCCGTAAGGAGGCGGATGCACCACCATGACGCAACCCGGCGTCAGAAGATTATCCAGGCGGCTTACAACGCCTTTTTCAAACAAGGCCAGCTTGGAGCGGAACGGAATGGGAACCGTCCCCCCGGCGCCCACGAAGGTCGCGCCTTCCAGCATGGCGGTTTTCAGGTGCAAATCCTCCACCCTGGGCGTTTTTGCCGCAAGCTCTTGAATGGATTTACCGTCCGTATTGCCTTTTATGACAAAAACAGGCAGCCCCAGGGCGCTCAAGGCCTGCATGACGTCCTGGGCGCCTTTGCCCATGTGGCTGGCCAGATCTCCGGCGGCAATCAGGACGTCGGGCTTTTCCCGCTGCACAATTTTCTTTATGGCTTCCAGATGGCCGGGGTTCCCATGGATGTCGGCCACGGCGTATATCAGCATGGATCTCCTATTTAGACCACATTTGCGCCAGATGGTCCTTTATTTCAAAAAAATCCTGATAAGGAATATATTCCAGATTGTGTTTGTCCATGTATTTGGCGAGGCTCGCCCGGGCGAAAACAGTCTGGGCGGCCAGCCCCATATTCAGGTCCGTAACTCCGTCCCCTATGGCGATGCTGTGCTTGTAATTATACATGCTCATCACCTTGGCCTTGGCCATCAGCTCGTCGCCCTCCTCAAAATCCGCCAGAACCTTCATGTTGGGGCCGTCCAAGTCCAGGGACAAGGAATAAATACCCGTCAACCGCTTCGTCAAGGGGCCTAAAATGGCCTGGGCCATGACATGCAGCCCGCCGGAAACCAGGATGAAGGGGACGCCGCGTTTGTCCAGAAAGTCCAGAAACTCCACGAATCCCGGCCGGATTTCCTTACCCTCGCAAAATTCGATGATATCCCCGTAAGCGCTGGATGGAAGCGATTCCACAAGCATGCGCACCCCTTGAGCCAAAGTGGCCTTGCCTGCGTAAATCTGCTCCAAAACCTGCCGGGCCTTATCCGGAACCATCTCCATAAGCATGGTGGAAAAGGTTTCCTGGACGGTAATGGTGCCGTCAAAGTCGCAAAAAACTATATTGTCGTATTCTGGTTGCATGGATCTTCCAATGGGAGAAGCACGGTGAACCGGCTTCCCTTTCCTACTTCGCTTTCCACGGATATGGACGCGCCCATGGAATCCAAAATTCCTTTGACGATGGACAGCCCCAATCCCGTGCCGGTGATAAAACGGGTCTTGTCGTTCTTGACCCGGTAAAACTTGTCGAAAATATTCGCCAAATGTTTTTCTTCAATGCCAAAGCCCGTATCCGCCACAGTCACCTGGATGGCTTTTTCGTCGCCCCCGACCTCCACGGTGACGGAGCCGCCCTCGGGAGTGTAATTGATGGCGTTGGCGACCAGGTTGCCGAAAACGCTTTCCAGGGCCATGGGGTCCACGCGCATCTTCGGCAGGGGGGAAGCCGGCAGCGTAACTCCCAATTCCTGATTTTTGGCCTTTGCCTTGGCCTGCATAAAGTCCACAATGCTGGAAAGCAGCTCCTCCACCTGTAAAGGAACCTGCTGCTGGGCCACGTTGCCGCACTCGATCCGGGACACGTCCAGCAAATCGCCTATGAGGTCAATCAGGGACTGGGTTTTGTCCTTGGCCCGGGACAACAGATATTGCTCCTGCTCCGTGGCTTCATCAACCACGCCCTGAATGACCAGGGCCAATTGCTCCCTGATGGTCGCCAGGGGGGACCGAAGCTCATGGGACACCTTGGCCACAAACTCGGACTTCAAGCGATCCAGCATTTTCATGGCCGTGACGTCGTTCAAAACCACCACGGCGCCCAGACATTCCCCGTCTTCACTTAACACGGGTCTGCCGCGCGCTAAAAGATATTTATCCTCGGACAGGGCGAATTCCACGGCGGGCGCCTGATCCGCGTCCGAAAATTTCCCCTGGGAAATTTCCATGGCCAAATTGACCACGCCGTCATCCGGAACATATTCGTTCATGGATTTGCCGGGCTCAGTGTCGGGAGGCAGGCCCAGGTGGCGCAAAAACGCCGGGTTCATAAGAACCACCTGGCCTTCCTGGTTGGTGACCACCATTCCGTTTGGCAGGGCTTCGATGATGGTGCGGACGCGGCTTTGCTCCTTGCCGAGATCGGCCAGGGTCCGCTGGCGTTTGGCCTCCAGTTCCAGGGTCTCCTGGCGAAGGCGCAGCTTTTCAATGGCTCTGCCGGCCACAATCCGTAACTGGGCGGGTTCAAAGGGCTTGGGTATAAAGTCGTAAGCCCCTTGCTTCATGGCTTCAATGGCGGTCTCCACCGTGGCGTAGCCGGTAATCACAATGACCAGGATGTCCGTATCCTTTTCGTGAATGCGGCGCAGGACCTCCATGCCGTCAATTCCCGGCATTTTCAGGTCCAAAAAAACGATGGAAGGCCGCCACGTCTCCATCAGGTCCAGGGCCTCCTCGCCGCGGGAGGCCTTTCGCACCTCGCAATCCATGCGGATGAGGATGCGTTCGCACCCGTCCCGAATGTCCTTCTCATCGTCAACGACCAGAATCTGCATGATTTCCTGACTGTTTTTCATAGGCTAACCTTATTCATCCGCGCCGTCTTGGTCCGAGTCAAACTCCAGGGGCAGTTCGATTCTAAAAACCGCGCCCCCGTCATGATTGTTAGAGGCCATAATCCTGCCGTGATGGCTTTCAACGATTCCATACACCAGAGAAAGTCCTAAACCCGTGCCTTTGCCTTGCTCCTTGGTGGTGTAAAAGGGCTCGAAAACATGGGGCAGGACGTCCTTGGGTATGCCGGGGCCGGTGTCGGAAATTTCAATGGCTGCGATCTTCCTCCCGGGAATGAGGTAAGAGGTGACCCGCAACTCGCCCCTTCCCTCCATAGCCTCGGCCGCGTTTAAAATGATGTTCATAAACACGTGGTTAAGCTGCTGAATGTCCGCGGGAACCGGCGGCAGGTCCTCCGCCAGGTTCTTAACAATAATGATGTTCTGGAAGACAGACTGATTTTCCAGCAAAAACAGGGTCCGGGATATGGCCCGGTTCAGGTCGTGAGGACGGACTTCCTGGCGTGTCTGGCGTGCGAACTCCAGCAACTCCTTGACAATGTCCCGGGAACGCTGGGCGTCGTCCAGGATGCGCTTTAAGTCCGCCACCGCGCCTTCCGGCAGTTCGTATTCCTCCAGAATCAACTGGGCGAACAGGATGATGCCCCCCAATGGGTTGTTCAACTGATGGGCCACCCCGGCGGCCAGCTTGCCAAGGGACGCCATTTTTTCGGCTTGCAAAAGCTGCACCTGGGTTTTGTGCAGTTCCTGCCGGATCTCCAGGGCCTGGCGCATGTCGTGGAAAAAGCCGATGGTGGCCACTTCGCGTTCGTTTTCGTAAATAATGGAGGCGTTCAAGCGAATGGGCACCAGATCGCCGTTCTTGGACACCACGTCCACGGGATAGGATTTGAGCTTGCCCTTGCCCCCGTATTCTTCGGAACGCAGCTTGGCCATGATGTTCTTGGCGCCGTCGCCCGGGTAGACGTCCCGGATGTCCATTTCATACAGGGCGTAATTCCGGTCGAACCCGGAAATGTCCGAGGCTGCCTGATTAAACACTATGATCCTGCCGGTTTTATCCGCGGCGATAACCCCATCCACGGAACTATTGATGAGGTTGTGTAAAAAGGCGTTGGTGCGCTGCAACTGGGCCTCCAGCCCTCCAAGAGCAGGCACGTCCAGGTCCAAAACCAGGGCGGCCTGAATCTCTCCAGCTGGCTGAATGGGCAAAGCCCGCAGGCAGGAGTCGATGTCCGGCCCCACAAACTCATCGCCGGAAACGGAAGCTGCGTTTCCGGAGCTAAAAACCAGCTTGGCCGGGCATTGGTCGCAGGGGGAATCATTATTGTGCAAAATTTGATAGCAATGCTTGCCTATGAGCGACTCGTCAAAGCGGTCCTGGACGAACTTGTTGGCGCCCAGGATGATGTAGTCCGGTGAGATAACCACCAGTTTGCGTGAAAAGGCGTCCACCCCGGCTAGCAGGGCGCGTACTTCTTCGTCCGATCTCTGCATGGTTTTCCCCCTGAATGGTATTTCCGAATTATATGCGGCCGAAATTAGGATCCAGGAACTTATTTATAGTGTTACCATCAGGGGGCTTTGGGAGCAAGCACAAAGGCGGAATTAATGGGAAAAACGAGCCCTCCGACAATGATGAGGATGAACTTACCTCCCCACAGATTCCGCCTTTCGCCAGGCATCACACCTTCATGAGCCACCCTTTGCCCATGGCGGTGGCCCCGACCTTGACGGCGGAGAGAAACCGCGATTGCAGGGCCTCGCTCAAAAGGGCGCGCTTGACAGCGGGCATGCGTAAAAATCCGCCCAGGATGCCCCGCATGGCCCGATGGGTGATTTTTGTGGGATCGTCGAACAACTGAAACTGGGCCGTACCCTTATCCAGAGTTTGGAGGATCACCCGCTCGAAAGTGGTTTCCGGATGAATCACCCGCTGCTTGCGTTTTTCCAGCTTCAGGGCCCCGGGCTTGCAGGACAGGGCGCAGACGCCGCAGCCCAGGCAGATGTCCTCGTCTATGATGGGCTTTTTCTTTTTTTTGCCTTGGCCTTTGACAGGCGCCAAAGATATGGCGTTGATGGGGCAGGCGTCGGCGCATTTACCGCAGCCCACGCACGCGTCGTCGTCCACCTCGGCGATGCAGGACGAGGTCACCAGGGTGTTGGGATATCCGTAGGTGCTGATGCCGTTCAGCATGGTGCAGCAACAGGCGCAGCACTGGCAGATGAACCGGGGCCGGCGCTGTACGTTGTCGGAATTGAGCACCAGCCCTCTTTCCACGGACTGGGCGAGCAGATCCAAAATCTCCCCGTGACTGGCTTCCCTGGCCAGACCGTGTCGCACCGCGTACCTTGCGCCCACACTGAAGGAAAGGCACAACTCCAAGGGGTGGTCGCACTCCTTTTTGTTCAAATGATGGGTCTTGTGGCGGCATGAACACACGCCGATGCCGCAATAATCCTGCTCCTTGACCAGGGCGGAGGCTTTTTCATAATCCAGAATTTCCGTGTAGGCCTGATCGGACAAAGCCTCTTCGTGCGGCATGGTCCGCATGAGGGAAACCTGGGAGTCGGAATGAAAATTGGAGAAAAAGAACAGGTCGTCGCCCATCATGTAATCGTGCAGGTATTTGGAGACCGTTTTGAAGTCCAGATCGTCGTTGACCCGCATCATGGTGAACTCAAACAGTCCGATGATCATGGGCGAAGGCATGTAGTAATACCGCCCGTTGGCGTGGATGTCGATGACCAAGCCCTTGTCGGCCATGGACTCGATCACCCTTTCAACACGGGCCGGTTCGTAGCCCGTGCATTTTGCGATGCGATGGACGTCCGCGAAGGAGTACGGCATCTTGACGATGATCTCCGCCTCCTCCTCGGTATACAATTTTTTCAACACGCTCATGAGCGCCTGGTTCTGAGGAACCCGCACCCACAGGCTGTCCATTTTCTCGCCGAGCTGCTCGTACAAATCCTTAACCGCCAAATGCCCCATGTTACTCCCTCCCGCTCCTCAGGGCGTCAAAGCCCGTGATGTACTTCCGGCCCGTGTATTCCATAAGATCCTGGACGTCCTCGTCCCGGGGATCCGGATACACGCCGGCGTTCACCAGATGTGCAAGGCCGTGGGCGTACACCCATCCCTGGTGAACGAACTTTCTCACTTCCTCTGCATGCAGCCCCTGAACCAGCGGATACGCCGCCAGCTTCCCCACCAAGGCTGACAGGTTTTTTTCCATGAACTGCTTGAGCAGGCCCGCGTTTTCCTCACAGCAGATGCACCGGAACAAATGCTTTTCGTCCCTTGCGAAAAGCACGTAACCCAGCCCCATGTCGATGAAGACGTCTCCCGTCCTTGGCGTGGACTCGTATTTCAACAGAATTTCCAAAGCCCTGGCTGCAATGGCGTCCTCCAGATCCTTCCTGGATTTCAGGCAGGTGTGCACCGGCATGGTGGAGCACCGGAGCCTTTTGGCCACCACCCGGGTGGACAGGGACTCCATGCCCTTGCTTCTGACCACCTCAAAGGCGGCGTTCAGGATCTGTATTTTAGTGAACTTTGACTTGGGCGGCATAGCAAGCCTTTTGGTTGAAATTTTCCACGCCTGGTCGATACATAACAGGCGTTATATATACTGTCAACAATTTTTTAACAACCGGTAAACTTTGTCCGGTTCCGAGCATTTCTTTTGGCTCATCCTCTTTTTCAAAGGGATTCCCCTTGTAATTTTTCGCGACTCTTCATCATTTTGGGTTTGAATGACGGATTTCGCTTGACCTTAAGTTTTCTCCGGTTCATAGTATTTTTAGAGTGGAGAGGGATTTATTGCCAGGCGCTATCATAGGCCTGCCTGAACCTTGACAGCGTCGGCAAGGTTCAGGAGGCTGAAGCCGTTATGTCTAAATCGCCCAACGCTCAATCCTCGTTATTCCATCAGTGCTCCTGGATAATTTTCAGCATAGAGAAAACTTCGGTTTTTACCAAAATGGCGGAAGATAACTATTTTTCGTACGGGGCTCGTGTTTGCTGAATCCCGGTATCCAAGAAAGGAGCAAAGTATGGACAAAATCTTACGAATCAACATGGGCGCCGAAGGCGGCCCCAAACTCATTGAAGGCCCTCTGGGCGACTACGAAGGCCTGGGCGGCCGCGCCATGACTTCGGCGGTAGTGCTTAAGGAAGTGCCTGCGGACTGCCATCCCTTGGGGGAAGAAAACAAGTTCGTCATTGCTCCCGGCATGTTGAGCGGGACATTGGGCGCGCAGACCGGCCGTATTTCCGTGGGATGCAAAAGCCCGTTGACCGGCGGCATCAAGGAGGCCAACTCCGGCGGCCAGGCGGCCCAGGTGCTGGCGAGGCTGGGCTACGCAGCCATCATTCTGGAAGGCAAGCCGGCTGACGGCTCCTGCTACAAGATCGTAATCAACAAGGACGGCGTTTCCATCTCTGAGGACAAATCCCTGGCCGGATTGGGCAACTATGCGGTTGTGGAGAAGGTGAAGGCCGAGTACGGCGACAAGGTGGCCACCATCTCCATCGGCCCGGCCGGCGAAATGAAGATGGGCGCCGCGTCCGTGGCTTTTTCCGACATGGAAATGCGGCCCACCCGCCATGCGGGCCGCGGGGGCGTGGGCGCCGTCATGGGCGCCAAGGGCGTCAAATTGATCGTCCTGGATGACGAAGGCATGCCCCGCCGTCAGGCCAAGGACGTGGAGGCCTTCAAGGACGCCAACAAACGCTTTGTGGCGGGCCTGAACTCCCATCCCGTCACCAGCCAAGGCCTTCCGGCTTTCGGCACCAACGTTCTGGTGAACGTGGTGAACGAGGCCGGCGGCTTTCCCACTAGAAACTTCAAGACCGGCCGTTTTGAAGGCGCCTCCAAGATCAGCGGCGAGACCATGGCCGAACAAACCGCCGCCCGCGGCGGCGTGGTCACGCGCGGCTGCCACAAGGGCTGCGTGATCCGCTGCTCAGGCGACTACACCGGGCCTGACGGAAAATGGCTCACCAAGCAGCCTGAGTACGAAACCGTTTGGGCGCACGGCGCCAATTGCGGCATCGACGACCTGGACGTCATCGCTCAGTTGGACCGCATTGACGACGACCTGGGCCTGGACACCATTGAAATGGGCAACGCCATTGCTGTGGCCATGGACGCAGGCCTGGCCGAATTCGGCGACGGCCAAGCGGCGCTCAAGCTCATGGACGAAGTGGCCAAAGGCACGGCTTTGGGCCGCATTATCGGCAACGGCGCCGGCGCAGTTGGCAAGATGTTCGGCGTGGAAAACGTGCCGGTGGTCAAAAACCAGTCCCTGCCCGCCTACGACCCCAGGGCCGTCCAGGGCATCGGCGTGACCTACGCCACCAGCACCCAGGGCGGAGACCACACCGCGGGCTACGCCGTGGCCACCAACCTCATGAAGGTCGGCGGCGACGTGGATCCGCTCAAGCCCGAAGGCAATGTGGAGCTTTCCCGCAACCTGCAGATCGCCACGGCGTCCATCGACGCCTCGGGCATGTGCCTGTTCATCGCCTTCGCCATCATGGATCAGCCGGAAACCTTCCAGGCCCTGCTGGACATGATCAACGCCCATTACGGCTATTCGTGGACCGCGGACGACTGGGCGGAATTCGGCATGCAAATTCTCAGGAACGAGCGGGAATTCAACAAGGCCGCCGGCTTCACCAACTTGGACGACCGGCTGCCCAAGTACTTTAAAAAGCTGCCTCTGGCGCCGCACAACATCACCTTCCAGGTGACGGACGCCGAGTTGGACTCGGTCTTCAACTTCTAAATTTGAAATAACCCCGGCGCCTCTCCCAAGGGGAGGCGCCTTTTTTTTATGGAAACAGCTCGTGACGATCTTAGAAGCCAACAAACCGCTCCCCCGGCTGAACCTGACCCTGGAACGCAAAGTTCTGTCCGGATTCTTCCCCATGCTCCAAAAAGGCTGCCTGGTTCAATGCCCCAAGCCCGTCAGCGTGGAAGAGTTCCTCCTGGCTCTGCCCGGAGCTTCGGACATCAACCTCCTGGAAAAAATTCAGACGGTCTTTGTGGACGGCCATCCCGTGGACGACATTAAAGCCGCCATCCTCGCCCCGGATATGGAAATGGCGCTTTCCGCCGCCATGCCCGGCGCCCTGGGAGCGGTCATGCGCCGGGGCGGCTACTACGCGTCCATGCGCAGGCACATCACATTCCAGGCCCACGAAACCAAGGACGCCCAAGGCGCCTTTTTCATCACCGTCAAACTGTTCAACCTGCTGCTGTCCCAGGCCGGGCCGTCCTTATTGCAAAACGGAGTGGTTTTGGAAGCCCATGAGCTTGGGGAGTTAGCCAAAGGCTTTGAGCCAGGATTTATAAAAGGCGAATTGGATGGATGGGAGATCTCACGGGAAGACTTTTTTCAAATGATGGCGTCGGCCCCGCAGGGGGTTATGGGCAGTATTGTGTTTATGGATTGATTGCGGCCGCTATCTTCCTAGATTTTGGTCAGAAATAATATTATAAACGCGCGCGTCAATCATCTTCTGCGCCGTAGCGATTTTTTTTAACCGGTATCAGATCATTTTTTAAATCCCCATTTTCTTCCATAGTTTCAATCTTTTCAAAGATATCTCTTAATTCATCGCGGCAATGAGGGGGAAGATTTTCCACGCGGAAAATTCCGTCAACAGGAGGATAAGAATTTCGGACAAAGGAATCCGGCTTTCGCCGGCTTGGACTTTCCATAAGTGCTGACGTCAAAATTGTGAGCACCTTTTCCTCAACATAGGTTACTAAATCATTTGGAAATCGTTGAAAAATCATGGAGATAATAATGAGATAAAGTTCGGTTAGCCATAATGGTTCATCCGGCTCATTTTTAGTGCCTGCATTATCCGTAGTGCCGTTAACGTACTGGCTGGATATTACATTTTTTTCCGGCATAATCTTTAATGGCGGAAGGAATACTATCCTATCCATCCGATCAAGGAAATCCAAAAATTTGTCCGGAGGTTTGGAACCCGGGTTTCTTAAATGTTCAATAACATCCCTCATTTCATCCATCCGGTTTTTAATCCATTGTGGATAGGATTCATCATTCAGCTGGCTCGACTCCTGGGGACGACCATCTTGGACAAGATTGCTGGAGGAATCTTTATGGGGGGGGGATTTCTCATCTTGATTAGGATCCGGCTCCTTGGGACAACCGTCTTTGGCAGACTCGCAGGACAACGACTCCCAAGTGCTTTTTGACAGCAGCGCTTTACTGGCCGCAAAAAAGAAAACCGCCCTTCCGATGTTAAAGGACTCCCCACCTTCGTAAACCTTGCCGTCGTACATGGGCGCCAGAAAGGAAGAGTAGCTGTGTCGGTTCTGGGGGAATTGAGTGTCCACTTCGTCAAAGAGCACAACGGGAAAAGTTTTTGTCAGGTGGCAATTTTGGATTTTCCGGAAGCATGGCGCCAAATCCCGAAAACTTTCCATGGCGGTAAGATTGAAGGTTAAAAAATCCACCTGCTTGGGCTCCACCGTTTTTTTAACCAATTGGCAAAGCTCCTTCACCAGATAGGATTTTCCTGCTCCCGGGTGCGCTTCCAGCAAAATATTCATGGGTCTTGGGGCGTTTTCATTTTTTATGTAAGCGCGAATCATGTCTGACAGGCCAAGAAGATCCTCCTGCCTCTCCTGGGATAGCGCAATATAGCCGCCTAATCCAAAACGCCCGTCAGAAAGGCATAATTTTTCTGCACTGATATTGGTTGTCATTTTGGCTTCTCTTTTTCGCTTCCAGCGCGGTTGCATTGGCTTAGTTGAAAGGAGTTCCACAGGCTCATGACAAGCGCCTTGGCTCTGGCTTCAGTTTCCTTTGAGTTGTTTCCATAATCATCCATTGGATCAGGGAGGCCATCATCACTATGTTTGCTCTCCATTGTATTTATCCAATACGAAAGATTATTTACCACTATGTGTGGGAACTGAATGCTCTCAGACACAATTCTTCTATTCATTATCGCCGTAATAATTCCCTTAACATCCATTTCTGTAAAATCTCTCATACCTTGGAGGACTTCCATTTTTTCCTCTTTGAGACCATTTACTTCGTTAAATATTGCGCATAACAAGGATTCCAGTCTTTCGATATCGTGCTGAAGATCAACAACTATACTTGGAGGAAGATTATTAATTATTTTTAGCTTTTCATCGCCGCTAAATATATCTTTGATGTTTTCAATATGTTGCTTTATCAGGCTCCGCAATTGGTGCTTATTGGCAATGATTCCTTTAAGGCACAAAACCAAAGATGCTTTCCTGGAATTTTTTTGCATTTTCCGGGCTTCGTGTTGAATTGAGACGGAAAGCGTTCGCAGAATATAAGGCAGCAGGGTTTTGGGTAAAATCACTGTTCCAATAGACTGATCAAACAATTTGTAAAAGAACGACCACTCTTCGTTAACGTACATGGCAAGATTTTCCAGATATGAAAAAACAAAATCAAGGCTTTCCACTGCAATGTCCTCGACAAGCAGTTGCCGCAAGCGTTCACTCTCCGTCTGGCCCCGGAAGGATGATATGCGGCCTTTCCTGTAAAAATCCTTGAACTCCTGTGAACCAAGAATCCTTTTCCAGTTCTCCGTTTCACCGACATGGAAATGGAGGCACTCGTGCGTAATGGCCTCATACATATGGGGGACCAGCAACTGCCTGTATGGCAGGGCGATAGCCAAGCCGCTAAATTGAGGACTATCCACAGTATCAATTAATACATACGGAGAGTAATTTTCACCTGAGGAGGCTTCGCTATCAGGGGGACCGATCTTTTTAGAGGAGTCAGTAGTTTTATTGACGCAGCGCAGAAAGCAATCGGCCACGTGCTCGGCGGCCTCATAGTATAGTCTCGGTCCGGGGGGCGGCAACTCAAAAGGCACCCGGCTGAACTCCCGGGTAATCGGCATTCCGGCCATTCGTTGCCTGGTTGCTGACATTAACCTTTCTGCTTCAGTAAGACGGGGCAACTTGCGCTGATCCTCATCCAGCCGGGGTATGCTTTCAGCGGCATAGTTGGTTGTATGGGTTTTTTGGGTTGTTTCCTGTAAAAGTTTTTTCACTGCAGGCATCAGGCTGCTCACAGCGTAGTCAGATGGGGAGTCCCAGGCCGTATCCAGCACAGAATAAGCCGCCTGGATCACTTGACGCCCGACATTTAGCCCCATGTTTTCCTTGATCTCCTTACATTGCGAGCCGGTAATTTTTATCCTTTTAGGGCGTTCCGGTTCAAATCTTCCTTCTGGAGTCGGCCCGCTGCTGCATGCTTTCATTTCACCGTTTGCCCGGACAAGGAGCTTGGTGGAGGAAAAATATTCTGCCGCCTCTTGACGAACCTTCCGGATGCCCTTTATGGCCTGGCCCCAAGTCGCAGCATTCAAGTCATAAACCAAGGTGCGCCTGGCAAAGGAGCGTTTTGGACCGGAAAAGCTGAAAGCCGAGGAAGTACTCCTTGCTTGCGCCTCAAGTGATTTATGAAAGACTTTCTCCGCGTCCGCCTTGCACTCCAAATCGATGAGCCATTTCAGGCTCACGTTTTCTTGAATGTTCTCTTCCCAGTCGGATGTGTCCCCGTCAATTTTGGCTACCTCATCGAGGTTAACTCCCAGTACGGTATGAATATCAATAAATTTAGATGTATGAAATAGAACCTTTTCTTCAATCTTTTCGGCAAGAGACCCCATGTTTTCGTCAGCAAGGATGATGACCTGCTCTCCCCAGGTCAAGGAGTTCAAATAAAACATACTCTTTGAACCGTCTTGGAAAAGATTGCTGTAAATGCCTCCGTAATTTTTAATGGCATCGGAATGAAGGGCAATCAGATTAAGTGCAATAACCCTCCTTTTTTCCAAGGTTTCAATGATATTTTCCTCTCCGTTGCTTCCCAAGTACACGCAGTCAATGTTGGAGAAGGAACGGATCCCATCGATTGTGCCGGAAAACAACAAGCTATCGTTTTCATGGTGAGCAACTCTATATACGACAATGACGTCAAAGTGCCCTAGGCCTTTAAATGCCACGAAGTTACCATTCAATTTTGTTTCAAATCGCTTAAGGACGGATTCCTCGTGCTTGGGATGCATTCGATACAAGGAAATGCGAATGGGGTCTATACTGATAACTTTTTCCGATTGCGCGGGGAATTGGGTCATATCTTCCTTCTTTCCTTGAGGACTGTGAACAGAAGAGACCAAATGCACAAACTGAAACGATTTCAACCGCACCGCAGCGCTGTTGGAGCGCAGCTATCCGGCAACAAAATGTACGGGGCTAATATGAGGCGGGAAAAAAGACTATCGAGACCTAAGCCATTCAATCAATCCTACTGGCATGATTGAATATGGGTCCGGGGCTTCAGTATAGTGCTCCCGGAAAATTCGCCCGTCATCCGGGCAAAAAAAGAAGTTTTGTGCAAATACCGCCGATCTGCTTTCGCTCGTACGCAGTCTGGAATACGCTGAAACATCCGTCCAAGCGTTTGCTTCATCATTTTGGCGAGATCTATTCGGCATGGTTTTGACTCCTCGGTCTCTTGTCCGATTTATATTAAAGGAGAGCTTGGAAGCACCTCACTGTAATTTTTCGGAAGCACTTTTCAAAAACTTTAACGGGCCTTTGCCTTGGAAGAAGGATCGCAGAAAGATGTCGAGCAAGCGCAAGCCCACGCTTCAGCCCATTATTTTACACCTCACCTCTATACAATTCAAGAAAAAAAACCTTGTCCGCCCCTTGGTCATATAATTGTAAGTGGAGATTAATTCTCATTTCGATACCATTCTGATAACCGTAAAGTCAAGGATTTTTTCATGTTATGTCATGATATGATATCGTTTAGATGCAATTTAAAAAAATCCGCTCGCCCTCAAAACAGCAGGTATTTTTACCCTACAATTTCAACACAAAATCAGATAGTTAGCCTCCATAGGCACCTTCATCAATCTTGAAATAGCACCATAGATTAAGTAGGCAAAAATTTGCGGCGAGTATTTGAACTGTGTTTTTCGGGAGGTCCTTGCACCTTTGATTTGCAGGTGTATTAACCTAATCCGGGGCATTATGGACATAGCATCCAAGGCCGGGGACGCTCCGAAGAACTTTTACGACTCCAAGTCCTTTTTCATCTGCTCGAACTCGTCTTGGGTGATTTGGCCGGAGGCGTAGCGCCTTTTGAGGATGTCCAGGGGAGTCTCTTTGAGCACGGAGCCCTTGATGATTTCAAACTGCTCCTTGCCCTTGGGGGTGAAAATAAAATAAGCCGCGGCACCCAGTACAACCAGAAATAAAAACACGCCCATGGTTTTCTCCTTTTTTAAGAAGCGTTAATCTTTGCTTCCAAAAGATGGGCATTTATTCCCGATGCGCAACCTAAACTTCCGGTTTTCGCCCCTCGCCTATTTGCTTTTGATCTCTTTTTGCAGGTCTTTATACCACTTGGCTTCGCCCCACACTTTTTCCGCGCAGTCCGGGCACATACCGTGGCTGAACTCCAGGTTGGAGCGCTCTTCCAGGTACGACTCGATTTGCTTCCAATAGCCTTCGTCGTCCCGAACCTTTTTGCAATAGGCGCAAATAGGGATGAACCCCCGCAAAACATTGATTTCATCCAATGAGGCCCGCAGTTTCTTGATCAATTCCTCGTTTCGTTCATTGGACTTCGCCAGTTCCCTGTAGGAGACGTATTCCAGCCTGCGCGTCCGGTTGTTGGAGCGAAGAATAATGACCCCTAAAAAATTGATGGGGATCAAAAACAGGATGGAGCCGATAAAGCCGGAAAAATCCATATCCAGAAAAAAAAGGCTGGTAAAAAGCGATCCCACGCCCAAAAAGGCGCATGCAGCAATGGTGTAATAAAACTTGTTATTGAGAAACTGGTAGAAAATCAGCGTAAGAAGGATTGTATTCACCCCCAGATAGGCGAAAATCATCTCCCGCGTGATGGACAGGACGAATACCCCCAAAGATATGAGGATCTGGGTGATCAACAGCATCTTGGAGTAATAGGCGATGAACTCGCGGGCCTTTTGGATGTACACCAAGGTCGTGCCCAGGGCGGAAGCCACGCCTATTCGCAACAAGAGAAGGATGTATATGGACTCTGTATTTTTGGCTTCCAGAACGTCTCTTACAAAAAACGCAATGGACAAAAACAGCAGCACCGCCAGTGCGTTGCGGGCGATAACCTTGTTTTCCTTCCAATTGTAGCGAAGAAAAGCCTCTTCCTCTTCCTGGGAGAGAAACTCCGCGGTGACCCTGGACAATAATGTGTTTTCTGCAGCGTTTTTCACGTGATTCCTGATCTATCCCGGCGAGCGCGGGGGCGGTTATCGCCTTGGCCGCATTAACCGCAAAAAAATCAATGCAAATCAGGTCCGGTCCTTCTCGGACCTTGAGACTGCATGGCTGATCTCAAAATGACAAACTGTGCGTCCCCCCAAGCGGCCGGCAACCCCTTTCCCTAACCTGATAATGATAGTCCACAGGGTTTTGACAGGTCAAGAGGCAAGGTTTTTTGACGCTGTTTTAAAACGGCGGGCAGGCATGGCGACTGCAAGCCTGGAGGGGGGTATAGCATTCTTAAGTGATAGAAAGTATGCAACAAACAGTTGGCATCTTTTAGGTGCCCGGATTATCATACATAACCTTGAAAGCAATACGAACAGCCCGCTCTGCCTCTGGCTCCAATGATTCGAAGTTCTCCTCTATTTTATGAAGTTCACCATCATCAATAAGTGATTGATCTTCACGCACATGAACCATTTGATTCCGTCGTTTCCTTAACCACTGCAAATCTTCATCTTCACCAAAAAGTTGAAATGAGTTGGACTTATAATCTCCTAACTCAGCGTCCCGTAACCATGCATCAGCAACGGCATGTGCAATAATTATCACTGCTACCCATGCCCCAGCACAAAAAGCCAGATCCATATCCCTGGAAAGATAAACCCCCTGAGGGCTTAAAAGATATGATGCAAGAGGATGTTGATAAGATTCCTCCACCTCCTGCAGCCACTTTTCGCGAGCTTTCCATGTCTGAATATCTGGTATTTCTGCGTATGCCATTTTACAGAATGCCCATTTATGTATTAACAATATTTATCAACTTGCTTTTATACTTGTCTATCCCTCGACGCTATCGTTCTCCACCACATTTTTTTTGAATATATGCCCTATTGGCTCCTATTTCGTCAAGAGTTATCATTTTGAAATGCGTAAATAATGGCTCTAAGCAGAGGTCTTAAAATCTTCAAACCGCGGAAAGCACGGACGTCACCGAAAGAAGCAGTTCCGTGCTTTCCGTGTCTTCCGTGGTTCCCATCCAGTTGTATGCATTCCCACGGAGGACCATGGGAACGAGCGGCCGGCAAGAACAAGGGCGGTCCGATCCATTTTCGCTTCATCAGACGCGGGAACAAGCGTGCATAGAACGAAAAGACGGAATCAAGAACGTTTTGATAAACAGGATGATAAAAAAGGAAGTGGTGGAGATGAGGGGGTGCACAAAGTCCCAATCTCCTGCTTGATAACCTACTGAAAATCTGACTCTTTTAGGCTGTCCAACTTTCGATGAACAGTATACATGTACAGGGAAATCCTCGCTGTTGTCAACAGGAAATCTTACCCCAGACCACTAAAAATCCGACCCTCTCATTTGCCCTGTATCGGACTATCGCATGTCCAGACAGGGAGGACGGGTGGTAGACTTTCTTGCCAGTTGACAGGCATTCTTTTTCTGTCATACTATGGCATACTACCTTTTATCCTACATCTGAGGATCATCCATGGATAACTCCATAAGAGAAAATGTTCATTGTATTATTGGCAACCCTAGTTGCGGCAATGTTTTTGCGTCTCTTCAATCCTGTTTCGTTGCTTATGGTTACAAGACCAGCCCTATAGAAGTCCGACTCCTGAAGAGGCTACTTGAGGAACGCGGGATAGAATGTATCGAGGCAGGCAGCAGCCTATCTCCTGGCCAGCATGTTTTTTGTCACAAGATTTGTTCAAAAATTATTACTTCACAATTTTGCATTGTAATGCTGAACCACGACGAAAGCCAAGGACTTCATGTTCCTAATGCAAACGTTAACATGGAATATGGGCTCATGCTGGGTTTCAACAAGTATGTAATTCCATTTCAAAAGGACGATGAACGTCTTCCTTTTAATGTTACAGGGTTAGACACGGCAAAATACAACGTAAGTAATTTTGAGGAAGTTGCGTCCCAGGCCATTGATAAAGCTATAACTGACACACACAGGGGAACACCTGATGTCTCACAGGGGGTGGTTATGAGTGCCTTTCTGATGCACAAGAAGGCACTGATTACCCCATTGGATTCAATAGGGGACAGAAATATTTTTGAATTAGGTCGTCCCTTGGGTTTCATTGTTCTCAATGATTTTAGTGGGATGGACTATATGTTTTTCGGAAACTTCACTCGACTCAGTCCTGCAAGCGTTGTTTGGCATATAGAGCGGCTTGATGAAATCATTGAAGCCAGAGAACAATCTATTGAGAAAAGAATAGCTGAAGGAATCCTCAAACCACAAGGGGGCGATTTTTTTAATAGGTGGTTTAATAACCTCAAAATTTGGGTGGTGGTAAACAGTGAGAAAGACAAATGCGATGTAGCCGATACGCTAAAGGGAACATCTGTTTCCCGCTCTGTGGAACTATTCTCGTATGAGGAAGTGGAAAGGGAGCGGTCAAAAATGCCATTTTAGGAAGGGCCGATTTTTACCATAAATTTGTGAAGCCCTATCTACGGTATAGGCTTTGCCAGTTTTCCCCCTGGCCCCGGTCGAAGTGTGACTACAGGGACAGGGGCGTGGTCAATATAATATCCAATGCTGGCAGTGGTTATCTTGCGGCGCTGGTCCTATGGTATAGGGTGGACCTCCAGCATGGTCAAGGCCAGAGGTTGCGCCCCGGTGATCATGGATGCAAGACCCTCCGAACCTGAGTAGCGCCCCACTGCTTACCTCTCTTAGTTGTGTAGCCCTCAGCATTCAGGGTGTCTGCTATGGCCTGATAACTCAAGCCCTTCCTGCCGCCCCTCTTGTTCCTTCTCAAGGCCCTGATGTGGCGTATGACAGTCTGCTCTTCCGCGTTGTCCTCGCCAAAGCGTTTGGCGCCTTCACACTTCCCCTTGTCCTGGCGGACCTTTTCCCGGGCTTTCTTCAGCTTGTTCACCAATAAAGACTTATCCAACTCAGAGAAGACCCCCTGGATCTGGACCATTGCCTTCCTCATGGGGTCGGACATGATCGCCTCGGTGACATTCTCGCCGGTATTGGCAGACACCAAGCTGATCCCCTTTGATACGAGGTAGATCAATAGCTGCTCCTGTATCCTGTATTCCCTCGCCAGCCGGTCCAGGGATTCAACCACGATGGTCCTGACTCCGTTCTTGAGGATATCCGAAACCATGCTCTTGAAGGCTGGTCTGGCATCCTCTCCCGTGGTTCCTGAGACACCCTCTTCTTGGTACACTGAGACCACCTCAAAGCCCTTGGAATCAGCAAAGGCCCGGATGGTTTCCAACTGTCGATCAAACCCGTTGCCGTCAATCTGGCCCTGCCCTGAGACCCTCAAATAAGCGAAGCATTTTTCCATGTAATTTCCCTCTCTCAAAGTGTGTCTTACTCATGGCTAAATACAGGTACAGCCTACACATGTCAAGATTAATCAACACATTTTCTAAAGAATTTGTGTTGAAATATCCATGGGGGGACGGTGGGTGCAGGCTCTAATTGGGTTGTCTTCCTCCTCCTCAACATGGAACATGCCCTTATTGTTTTTTACCATGCGTAGAATGTTTATTCCTGGTTCTACGTCTCTGTCGTTTTGTCTCGCTGCAATGGGTATAGATTCTAATCTTCCACCCAACGGGTGACGCGCGCCCAATATTCTATTGTTGTGGATTGATCTAAGGGTTTGTGACGGATTTTGACAAATTAGGATATAAACCCCCGACTTCATTGACAGTATTCGGGGGCCACTTATGAACAAAAGAACGAATAGAGGAAAGCTATAGATACTATAGTAATCTATAGACCAACCCTAAGCTAATGATATCTTAGTATATCCTCCCTCTCTTAAGGCTATCATATCCAGTATGACACCCTCAGTCCTCAGCAATTCAACCCCCTGCATTCCTTCCTGCCAGACATCACCCGACCCCTTAGGCTCCTACCTTGCCTACTGCTCCAAGGGGACCGGTCAATGCATATAAGGCCCTAACAGTACTAACCTCAGACCCAGGAAGGAAGACTTTCCAGATTATGACAAAAGCAATTACCGCAGGCCCCTTAGTAACCAAGAACCAGACCACCACATCCCTCACTATCGCCGACAAGTTCGGCAAGAGACACTCAAACGTCATCCAGACAATTAGAAACCTTGAGGCCAATGGATGCCCACGAGAATTTAACGAACTGAATTTTAAGTTGGTTGACTACTGGGATGCCAAGGGCGAACAAAGGCCCATGTACCAGATAACCCGTGACGGCTTCATGATGCTTGCCATGGGATTCACTGGAAAGAAGGCCATGGGCATCAAGGTGCAGTTTATCCGGGCATTCAACTCCATGGAGGCCCTGTGCAGACATCTTACAGACCCCCTATGGTTGACATACAGAGACCAGACAAAGCAGGCAAGAGACGAACTGGCGGCTTCCATCAAGGATTTTGTGGAGTATGCAGAAGGTCAAGGATCGAAGGGTGCAGGGTACTACTACGGCAACATTACCAAGATGATTTACAAGGCCCTCTTCCCTGGACGTTACAGCGCCAACATTGCAGGGGATTTCAGAGACACCCTGTCCAGGCCTGAACTTGAGTACCTCGCCAGCGCTGAGCATGTTGCAGCCAAGGCCCTGGACGAAGGCATCCAAGAGGGTTTGCCCTACAAGGAGATATACAGTCAAGCCGGGGACCGCATCCAGATGTTTGCACAAGGTAGCGAGCCAACGTATCAGCAATTCAACCTTGACGCCCCCACGTTGGAACTCCCCTTCGCCCCTGCTGAAGACTTCTAACAACAATAACGCCGCAGCACAGCCAATTCAGATGGCCTAATTTAGCCCCTATCGGGCTTTCATTATTGATACAAGCATTCCTATTGGTTTTACATTTCACTGCCTCACAGGCTGTGCTGTGGCTCCTCACATAGATATACAATTGCAATGCAGTCCCATAAAGTAAAAGCTGAGGGGTTAGCCTATTGTTGGCCGACCGCCTCAGCTTTTTTCGTCATAGGGGGGGGGTACTATGTGGATTATGCTGCTATGCGCTCCAGGCGCTCTTGCTCACTCTGGAAGCCTACAGACCTCACCAAGGCCGCAGCCTCCTGGGCTAAGACCTCCATCTGCTCTTGAATCCTGATAGCCTTGCGTTGAGTATCCTGGTCAACTTCATCCCATGCAACATAGTAAGATCCCGCATCGCCGTTAAAGTACAGGTCCACGCCTTCTTCAATCTCGACCGTCTGTCCATTTTCAGTGGTAACTAATGCCATGCTGTTGGTGCTCCCTTCATTTGGTTAATGTTGGTCCTATTGTTGCTGCTATCTATTTCCGCTGTATTTACTGGCCTTGAGGTGGCTAAGGTCCAGGTCGTAAGTTAGTTTAAGAATGCCCTCCTCATATAGCTGCTTTGGACTGAACCGCCCTCCGTAGGTAGAGTACGAAATTGTTTTCCCCGAGGAGTGACCATCAAGTTCATTGGCAATCAATTCAGGTACTCCAGCGTGTTTCAATGCAGTGATAAACGTGTGCCGGAAGCTGTGGAATGCCTTTTTACCGTCCGCAGGAAAACCAAGTGTTTTTTTGAAGCGCTGGAACCAAGACCCCACTGACTTGCCGTAGCCGTCCCGCTGGTTAGACAACTCGGGGAATAGGCGCTTAATCCTACGTCTCCGCTGCTGCTCCACATAACGAATCAGGCCAAGGTCATCCACCAGGAAGGGATGCAACGGTACAGCACGGGCGCTTGATAGGTTCTTCAGGCTTTTGTCCTTCGTGTTTTTGTTGATATCGATGCACCAAACCCCGTCCACCTGTATGAAGTCCTCAAGGTAAAGTGAGGCTATCTCATTCAGTCGCGCCCCGGTGTACAGCGCCATGGTAGGACACCAAAACTGATAGGAT
Source organism: Desulfatibacillum aliphaticivorans DSM 15576 (assembly GCF_000429905.1). Taxonomy (NCBI): domain Bacteria; kingdom Pseudomonadati; phylum Thermodesulfobacteriota; class Desulfobacteria; order Desulfobacterales; family Desulfatibacillaceae; genus Desulfatibacillum; species Desulfatibacillum aliphaticivorans. The sequence goes on from NZ_AUCT01000002.1 coordinate 160,147, forward strand.
TTGAGGAAGGCATCATCACGGTAGCCATTGGAATTGAAAATTAACTCAAGGTCGTCCTTGGTGAAGTGCTGCCGCTTATCCCTATCCTGCCGCTTGTCCGCAGCCTTGATGCCCTCCGCAGGATCTCTGTCTATCAGTCCATTCACTGCGGCATGACTGAACACCGACTTGATGCAGCTTAGGATATCGTTCACTGTTGCAGGGGAGAGCCGGTCGTTTTCTGGGATGCTCATTTTTAGGAGTTGCTTCATTGTCCTGTGCTTATACTTGGCCCTGACTTTCCTTCTCGGCGGTAGTTGCAATAGAGCAGTTTTGAATTCGGAGATCATGCGCCTATCAATGGTCTTAATATCAACGTCCTTGCCGATGAATTCCTGAAAAGTAGAATAGGCCCCCCTGTGCTCAGTCAACGTCTTCTCGGTCCAGCCTCTCTTGTGTTCCTCGATGTAAGCCTCAATGACCTTGCTGAGGGGATCTCCCACTGTATCCTCTGCCTCGATAGGCTTGGCTTGCTGTGGTGCTGGCATAGGCGGCAATAGTTGCGCCAAGAGGGACCGCTCTTTGTTGTGATCCCCCGTCTCACGGGCAAGCAACACCTCGCCAATATCAAGGAAGCCTTCCATCATCGCCCTACAGAGCATCCCGTAGGACGCATCAGACTTCCCCACACCCTCGATGCCATGCTTTCTCAGAATCGCCCACCTTGTGATTAGACTATCCGCCATGCTGTAATCATTTAAGGCCAAGGCTTCCCGGGTATCACCCTGCACTGACCTCAGACCAAACTCTTGCGCCTCAAGTGCATTCCTCGTCCTTGGCTTGGACACAGCCCTGTATTCTGCATCTTCATCCAAGACCTCCTGCACGTAACCCCTTACGATCTCCTGTATTTTTTCCTTAGTCAGCTTCGCCATACTGCCCCCTGCTCTGATGTTATGGAAGACCACCCGAACATGAGCAGCTATAGCAGCCGCCCTATGCTTGGCGGTGGTCCTTGTCCTTGCACGTAGAGAGTATCTGAATTCAGTCCTGCCGACAAGAGGCCGTAGGTCATCCGGGACGCGCATACGGAAGACATAGCCCGAGGGAAGCTGATAGGTGTATGATGGAGATTTTGGTTTAAACGTCGAACCTGGACAAAAAGGCATCAGGCTGTCCCCTATGTGGATAACGGTTGTGGATATCCATGGACAGCCTGCTGTAATATGAGAGTATTTGAAGTGATTTCAATAAGATGGTGGAGATGAGGGGGCTCGAACCCCTGGCCTCAGCATTGCGAACGCTGCGCTCTCCCAACTGAGCTACATCCCCACGTTGGAATTGATTCGGGGAGTATTAGCAAAATAAAATGGCGGGGTCAACGGAGATTTCACATCCCCTGCAAAGAATTTACGCGTTACCGGGATTTTTCGCCATCCGGCGTTTTAAAAGGGATGGTCAGGGTGAACGCGGCGCCATGGCCCTCGCCCTTGCTTTGCGCCGACAGGCCGCCCCCCATTTCGGCCGCGGCGATGCTTCCGCTGTGCAGGCCGAATCCGTGGCCTTTTTTCCGGGTGGTGAAGCCACGGGTGAATATTCTTTCCAAATTTTCAGGGGGAATGCCCACGCCATTGTCCGAGACGCTGATGGCCAATTGATCCTCCCCGACTTTCCGGATGGAGACGTTGATCTCGCCGCGCTCCACCTCGGAATTTTTTATGGCGTGCTTTGCATTGGCTATGAGATTCACCATGATCTGCATGACCCGGTTTCTGTCCGCTAAGATGGGAGGCAAATCTTCAAAACCTCTTTTCAGCTTGATGCCGTGGCGAATCAGCGCTGCTTTATGAAGCGTGACGGCGGCCTCCACGACTTCCTGGATGTCCGTGATTTCGGTCAGGCCTGCGGCTTTTCCAAAGGATTGCTGAAGGCTGATGATGGTAACCATGTGATCGATGTATTCCCTGAGTTGTTTGGCGTCCTCTATCAATTTTCGGCGTTCCCCGCTTATATGAGCCGCCAGTTCCGCCAGGTACGCGGGCAGTTTTTTTCCCTTGGGATCCAGGGTCAGGTATTCGCCGATGGAGTCAAGGTTTTCTTTCAGCATGCCCCCGGCGCGTTCAAAATTGACCATGCGCGAGTTCTCCATCTTTTCAAGGATGGATCCGGCGGTCACGTGGACGCTGTTCAGGATGTTGCCGATATTGTGAAGCACGCCGGTGGCCACTTCGGCCATGCCAGCCTCCCTGGCGGCCAGGACCAGTTGCTTGTTGGTTTCCTCCAGTTTGGCTTCCATCATTTTCTGCTCGGTCACGTCTTCCAGGACGCTCACCACGTTCACGACTTCGCCATGTTGCTTGATAGGGTACATGGTGGCTTTCACCCACAGCTCTTTTTCCGACTCTTTTATCCGGCTTGTGGGGCGAAGTTGAAAAGGAGGGACGCGCACCACCTCTCCTGAAAACACTTTATTTAACATTTTTCTTTTGGAGGGATCGTTCATTATGGCGGGGTCTTGAAACAAGTTATAGTTGCCCACCAAGGCTTCCCGCGTAGATCCCCACATGCGGCAATGGGCGGGGTTGTTTTCCAATAGCGTCCCGTCCATGCCGTAATATTCGTAGGATATGGGCGATTGGGTGATGAGGGATTTGAACCGCTCCTCGCTTCTTTGCAGGGCATCCTCGGCGGTTTTGCGCTGGCTGATGTCAATGATGACCCCTTCCGCCGCCCCGGCTTCCGGATAGATGCGCAGGGAATAGCTGGCCCAAAACTCGGAGCCGTCCTTACGGCGCATGAGAACCTCATGATTTTCAATCATCCCGTTCGCCTGGAGGATTTCCACCATGAATTGCCTGTCCTTGGCGTTCGCGTAAAAATCCGTGGATCTCAGCCCCTGCAAGTCCTCCGGGGCTATTTGAAACATCCTTGCACAAAGTTCATTAATGGCGAGAACCTTTCCATCCCCCAGCCTGGTGCGCACCAGCCCTACCTGAGCGTTGTTGAAAAGGTCGCGAAACCGCTCCTCGCTTTTACGCAGATCCTCCTCCATAATTTTGCTGTCCGTGATATCCACCAGGATGCCTTGCAGCCCGGTAAAGCCTTCCTCGGTCATCATCGCCCTGGCATTGGCCCGAACCCAAATGATACGCCCATCCTTGCCCATCATCCGGTACTCGGTGACCTGGTTTTCGCCCTCCATGATTTTTTGAAACTGATCCATCCGGCTGGCCAGGTCTTCGGGATACACGAATTCAACGAAGTTCCTGCCGATGACTTCCTCCTGCTTGAAGCCGCTGACCTTGAAGATGTTGGGGCTTACATAGGTTATTTGCGCCTGGGCGTCGGTGGAAAAAACAATCTCATTGATGTTTTCAACCAGGCTTTTATATCTTTCGTACTCTAAGCGATTTTCACCGTCATCGCCATGCCGGCCGGACTGCTTTTCCTGCGACTTGCAGGAATTCAGTTCCCGCTCAAGCTCTTGAATGCGTATTTCCAGGTCTTCATAAGAAGATTTGGAGCCCATGGCGTTCGCCTCGTCAATATCATCGGAGTTTATAGTTGGGCGGCGGAAGCCGCGTTTTTGACAATTTGCAAAAAACATACCTTCGCATTCGGAAAAAGGAAGACGGCGGGAAAAAACAGGGGAGAATAGAAAGGGTCAAGCCTAAGTCTTTTCTTAAGGCGCAGAAGGGTTAAAACGGAAACGGGCGGCAAGCCGCCGGGATCCCTGGAAGTTTATTAATGTGCGGATAGCTTTGAAACAATCACCCGAGGCTTGGATTTCGGGTCAGGAACCGGCGCATTTCCTCTTCGGAAACCAATTCCTCGGGCTTTTTTTCCAGAATTTTCTGCTCGTACATTTTCAGGTCCGCTTCGCGAAGCACGCTGTCCATGTTCTCGGCGCGGGCTGCGTGGACCCCGATGCTCAGGCCCAGGGAAACGCCGGGAATCGCGGGATCCCGATTCCACTGCTCCAAAAGGTCCTGAATCCTCAATGCCAGCTTATCGCCGTCCTCCTGGCCGGCAAAAGGCATGAGGACGACGAACTCGTCCCCGCCGTATCGCGCCAGGATGTCGGATTTTCTCACGGACTGCTTCAGCACATTGGCCACTTGGACAAGCACCTGATCCCCTATCAGATGCCCCAACCGGTCGTTGATGCCTTTTAAGCCGTTCACGTCCATGAACAGCATGCACAAGGTCTTTTTATACCGTTTTACCCGGTCCACCTCCCTGCGGATGGCCTCGTTGAAATACAACCGGTTGTTGATTCCCGTCAGGGAGTCGATCATGGCCATTTCGCGAACCCGCTGGTGCAAAAAGGCGTTTTCGGCGGCAATGCCCGTAAAGGCGCCGATGGAGTTGAGAATTTCCATATCATCTTGCGTGAAGGATTGAAGGCCGTCGTCGCCTTTTCCTTCCGGGGACAATTTGTTGATGAGCTCTATGGCGCCCACCACCTTGTTGCCGCCGTTCACCAACGGCACGCAAACCACGGAATGGGTCTTAAAACCCAGCAACTCGTCCACCCGGGGGCTGAACCTGGCGTCCTCCCGGACATTTTCAATGACCAGGGGTTTCGCGTTCTGGCAAACCCAGCCCACAATGCCCTCCCCGCACTCCAGATAAAACCGGCGCAGTTTGGTCGCGTCCACGCCCATGACGATCTCAAAGCGCAGCCTTCCTGTGTCCTTGTCCACCAGAAGCAGGGACCAGTTTCGCGGGTTGAAGTGCTCGCCCACAAGGGCCATCACCCGTTCAAAGACGACCTTTGGGTCCAGGGAGGACGTCAAAATTCTCCCTATTTTGCAAAAAATGTTAGGGCTCACGTTGCAACCGTGCGTTGTTTGTTCGGAGAGATTGTTTGTCATAGTATTGCGCTTTAACGATCCTGAAGGTTTAAGGCGTTCTGCGAGGCATTGCTCTAAGGCGGCGTCCTGTGTTTTGAACAATGTTTATCACAACGACTGCATGGAGAACAAGCCCACGCCCCGCAAAATAAATTTGTCCATGTGATCAATTCCTGCTATACCTCGCTCGATAAATGCAATTTTCAGACCAGGAGGGGTGCATGCGCAGTATTGTTTTCGGCGGTTTGACCGCCTGGGGGGTCTTGGCCTTTCATCTGCCCCAAATGTGGCTCATGTTTTTCCTGCTTTTTCCCAAAACCGGACCGGGAACCTGGCGGGATGCGGTTTTCAACGCCCTCATATTCGCCGCCTGGGGGCTGATCCACAGCATCCTGGCGCGGGACTTCTCCCACAGGATCATGGCGAAACTCGTGGGCGAGGATTTCGTCAAACTGCTTTACGTCTCCATCGCCGGACTGACCCAATGCGCCTTAATTTTTTTATGGAGGCCGCTGGAAGGGGTGTTCTGGCAGGCGGACGGGGTTTGGCGCGGGGTGTTGATCGCCGCTTTTCTGGCCGCAGCCGGCGCAGTCTGGGTCACGTCCATTCTATTGGACTACATGGAAGCCTTAGGCGTGCGCGCCGTGATAAGGCGCTGGAAAAGGCAGGAAGTCCCGCCCCCGGTCCTGTCCATGAAAGGCCCTTACGCCCATTGCCGCCACCCGGTGTATTTTTTCACCCTGTTCTTCCTGTGGATCGGACCGGTCATGAACGCAACCCGTCTGGAATTCGCCCTTTTGGGGACGATTTACGTGCTGGCGGGCATGCGCCTGGAAGACAGGGACACGGCCATAATTCTCGGGGAGGAGTACCGGGAGTACCAGAAACACGTGCCTATCCTCATCCCCAGGCTCAAACCCTGGCGGCGGGAAAAAGGCGATCCGGCGGCCAGGGTTTAATGCTATTTGTTCAAGCAGCATTTCTTGTATTTTTTGCCGCTTTCCTGGTTAAGATCATATTCCGTCCATATCAGGTCCATGATTTTAGGAGCATATTGAACGGCCTTGGAAGAGCCTAAAAGCCTCATCAGGCTGGGAATCATTTCATCAGGCGGATTGTCCAGCAGGTTTCCAACCTCCTGCGGGCAGGACTCCGGGTATAAATTGGCTAAATTCTGCAAAGCCCATAATCTGACTAAAAAATCCTCATGACTCAAGCGGCTGGTGTAATCATTTTCGGTCCAAAGAAGCTGCATGATTTCCTCCTCATTATTCATATTCCCGGGTAAGCAAGAGTCCTTTCCTAATGACACACCCAGCCTTCGGAGTCAAAAGGAGTTGGCGAATACCCTAAATACCATGCTTGGATTGGCGCCGGCCTCAAAAATCTCTACAAATAGGCACGTTTCCTCCAATCCCGGAAAGGCCGGGCGAAGGTTCCGTTCCGTCATGCGCCTTCGATAGGCAGTGCAGAAATACTGAAAAATATATCATTAAAAATATTTAAATATACCATATATCCATGATTAAATGTATTATGGAAAAATCTGTTTTTCGGGGGGCTTTCCCTCAGCCTAAAAGCAATTCCGGCTTGCATCTCCTTGGCATTAATAATAATATGGCGCGCAGGGAGGATTGAACTATGCCGAAAAAGCGGAAACCCCATGGAAGGGATGAGGTAATGGCCTCGGTTTTGGAAGCCGCTTCGGAGCTGTTTGCCAACAAAGGCGTGGCAGGCGTGTCTGTAAGGGATATTGCGGCCAAGGCGGGAGTGAATCATGGATTGATTCATCGCCATTTTGGCTCCAAGGAAGTATTGCGCCGTCAGACGCAGGAAAAGCTGTCGGCCGACTTAATTGGCGAAATGGGCCCAGGATCAAGTTTTGAAGAGACCATGTCCATGGCTTGGGCGGCCCTGCTAAAACACGATGCCTATTGGAGGGTGCTCGCCCGCACTCTGCTTGACGGGAAATGGCAGGGGGAAATCCAAAGCGATTTTCCGTTTGTGGACCTTGCTGTGCAAATGGCGAAAAAGGAGCAAGAACAGGGGCGGGTCATAGAGGACGCCGACCCCAAGATGATCGTGGCCGGCATCATGGCCATGGCGTTGGGTCTGGAGGTTTTTCAGGATTACATACTCACCGCCGCCAAGCTAAAGGACGGAGATCCCTTGGCGACCAAGGCGAATATCCTGAATTTTTGGAGAGATCTGGTAAAATTGGAGGAAGAGCCCCCCGAGTGAAACCGCCTTGCTAAAGCGGGGCGCCGCAGTATTTGCAATATTCAGCATCCGGGTCATGCCCCTCTTTGCTGCATTGAGGGCACGCCTGGGTGCTGATTTTTTTTTGCTCCGGGCCTTTGACCAGCTCCGCGGAGACAATCCCCGTGGGCACGGCGATGATGGCGTATCCCAAAATCATCACCAGGGCGGCCAAGGCCTGCCCGGGCGCGGTTTTGGGGGAAATGTCCCCGTAGCCGACCGTGGTAAGCGTTACGACAGCCCAATATATGCTGGCGGGGATGGACACGAATCCGTTTTTCTCGCCTTCGATCACGTACATGGCCGAGCCCAGGATGACCACCATGGCGGCCACGGCGAATAAAAACACCGTAATCTTGCGTCTGCTGGAAGCCAAGGCGCCCATGAGCACGTTGGCCTCACCTACGTATTGAGCCAGCTTAAGGATTCGAAAGACACGGAGAAGCCGCAAAACGCGGATGACGGTCAGGTAATGGCTGCCGGGAATGAAAACGCTCAGGTAGGTGGGCAGAATCGCCAACAGATCGACTATTCCAAAAAAACTGCCGGCGTAGCGCAGGGGTTTGCCCACGCAAATCAGACGCAGGACGTACTCCACTGTAAACAGGGCGGTGAAAACCCACTCTAAAACATAAAGCGCCTTGCCGTATTGGACCTGGATGCTGTGAACGGAGTCGGCCATCACCACCAGCACGGAAAGCATGATGCTGATGATGAGGATCACATCAAAGGCTTTTCCGGCCGGGGTGTCGGCTTCAAAAATGATCTCATGGCCCAGGGCGCGAAGGCCTCCGGGCCGCAAATCCTTTTTATAAGTAGTCATGAGAGCTGATGATTGAAAACCGGCCGCGGAATAAGCCCGCCCCTCGCCCGGCTATCTTTTCCGGGTCATTTTTTGAAAATCGCAGGCAATCAGGGTGGTCACGGAAACGCAGGCGGCCACGTGGTCCAAAATCGCCCGGATCATGGGGGAAGCCTCATCGTACTCCTGCTGCACAAGCTCCAGATCCAAAGGCGCCAGTTTGACGTCCTCCGTGGCGTACAGGGCCGCGCCCGAAGGTTCGTGCCCGGTGTTTATGCAGGGGATGTTCCCCACATAATCCCCTTTTTCCAGAAACGCCAAAGGGATCGGGCCTTTTTTGGTCTTGCGCACCACGCAGACTTCGCCTTCTTCGATCAAGTGAGCCTGCTCGTCCGTAGAGCCCTGCTCCATCAACAGGCGTTTTCCGGCCAGCACTTCCTTGACGTTCAATTGTTTCAGGTGAATGTCCACAACCGTATCCGTGGCCTGACGCAACCGTTTGTCCAGGCTTACCGCAATGGACCGGAACTTGGGCGTCAAAATGGAAAATTCCGTGTGGATGCGCTGCATGTCCAACACGCCCAGGCCCACCCGGCCCCTGGCCACCAAGGTGGCGGTTCTGACGCTTTTGGTGCTCATGAGGGAGGAAATGTTGCCGATGAGCGATCCGGGCCCTAAACGGGTGATTGTCACCCCGTCTTTGGGCGTCTGGCGAATAACGTCCGCGTATCCGTCCAGCATCACGCATATCCAGTCCCCGTGGCGCCCCTGGGTCACGATATTCTTTCCGTTGGCGACTTCCTCCTCGTCAAGCACGTAGGAGTAGTTGGAGATAGGCCTTCTGACGACGGGCAGATTGGAGCCGTCCGTGGTGTTTTGATCGTCTTGAATGAACGCCTCTTCCGGACCTTTTTTAGCAATCTTTCCGTCGTCCAGCATCCGGGTGCCGTCCAGGATGATTTCCATCATACCCGCTTTTATCACCCGGGAGGCGGTGACTTTTTCCGTGGAAAAAGTAAAAGTTCCTTCCACCCAGCCAAATAATTCATACAGGGCTTCTATGCCGCTTTTATCTTCTGCCAGGGCGTCAACGGCTGCGCCCTTGTTAAAATAAACCACCCCCGGCGTCGGAGTGTATGGATTTTTAACCCTTAAAATGCCCGAACAAGTATTGGTATGGAGAAGCTGCAGCACATCAGGCAAGGTCAAAAACTCCAGATTGCCGGACAAAGCGCTTGTATCAACAGTCATATCTATATTGCCCCTGTCGGTGGGTTAGTTTAAACAGGTTCGTTTTTAATAATTGAAAAATCGGCATTCTATCTTCAATAACCCTAACAAATGCACCCCGGATTTGGCAAGCCTTTTGTAATCCGCCTTTCGTGAGGAGTTTCACTGGAGCCCCATGAATTTTATCACTATTATTCATAGTTTTTACTTTCCCGGGCAGCAAGGTACTGTGATGCGCACGCTCTTTTAGCCGCGATTTCTCCATGCACCCAATTTTTTTCATTATGGGCCTGAAAACCCAGCCATTGCATTTTCGGCAATTCTGTCGGATACAATAAGAAATTTTTTTCTGACGGCCCGCCAAAGGCCCAAGAGACCCGGCCCAATGATCCCGGAGCAGTGCAAAAAACCATGCAGCCGATGAAGAAAGGCGCTCTCATGACATACGACCTGATTATTGAAAACGGAATTTTGCTCACAGCGGACGAGGACTCCCATATTCATAAAGACGGTCTTATTTGCGTCGCCGGCGGCGAAATCATGTTCGCCGGCCCCAGGGATAAGGCTCCTGAACGCAAGGGCGCCCGGCAGGTCGTTGACGCCTGCGGCGGAATCATCATGCCGGGCCTCGTAAACTCGCACACGCATGTTCCCATGAGCATTTTCCGTGGGCTGGCCGACGACCTGCCCTTGGAAACCTGGCTGAACGAACACATGTTCCCGGCGGAAGCCGCGCACATCAATCCTGAGACTGTCAGAATCGGGACCCTGCTTTCCTGCGCGGAAATGCTGCTTTCAGGAACCACCTGCTTCTGCGACGGATATTTTTACGAGGACGCCGTGGCTCAGGCTGCGTCGGAGACCGGCCTGCGCGCCGTCCTGGCCCACGGAATCATAGACTTCCCGGCGCCCGGCGTTCCCGACCCCAGCCAAAACGTCCGGGCCTCGGCCAGCTACGCAAAGGAATGGAAGGGAAAAACGCCGCTTATCACGCCGTCCATCTTTTGCCACTCGGCCTATACCTGCTCGGCGGAAACCATTCAGAACGCCAAAAAGGAGGCCGCCGCCCTGGGCGTGCTCCTTCAAATCCACGCGGCCGAGTCCAAGTTCGAGCACACGCAAAGCATGGAGCAGCACGGCCTTTCTCCGGTCCAATATTTGGATGGGTTGGGCGTCCTGGATGAAAACACCCTTGTGGTGCATGGCGTATGGGTGGACGACAAGGACATGGAAATCCTGTCTCAAAAAAACGCCGCCGTGTCCGTGACCACGCACAGCGAAATGAAGCTGGCTTCCGGCGTGGCGCCCATCCCCGCCTACTTGCGCGCCGGAGTGCGGGTGGGCCTGGGTACGGACGGTCCGGCGTCCAACAACAACTACGATATGTTCAGCGAAATGGATTTGACCGCAAAGATCCATAAAGCCCTGAACCTGGACCCCACGGAACTGGATGCGGCCACCGCCATCGCCCTGGCCGCCAGGATGTCGGCCGACGCCATTGGCCTGGGGGCTGTGACGGGCTCCCTGGAAAAGGGAAAAAGGGCGGACATCATCGTCATCGACGTGGACGCGCCCAATATGACGCCCATGTATCACCCGGAGTCTGCGGTGGTCTATGCGGCTTCGGCGGACAATGTTAAACACGTGTTCGTCGACGGCAGGCAGCTGGTTCAGGATGGACGCCTGACCCGCATGGACCTGGAAAAAATCATGGATGAAGTGCGGAGCCTTGCTAAAGCCATTGGAGGGTAGAAGACGTGAAACTATCCAGTTTTCAGGTAAATGCCGAATCCCGCCCCAAAATCCGATTTGGGGCCTTGATGAAAAATGAAAAAACCCTGGTCAGCTTTGCTGACGCAGCCCAGGCCCTGGACGGGAAAAAGCCCCGGGCTTTGGCCAATGCCTTGGCGTTTTTGGAAGGGGGCGCAAAGGCAAAGGACCAGGCGTTTGAAATTCTTGAAAGAGGGGAAAAGGAAAAGCCAAGCGGAGCCTGCTTTCCTGTGGATTCCGTCAGCCTGCTGGCGCCCGTTCCCAGGCCTGTATCCATCCGGGATTGCCTGGCCTTTGAAAAGCACTTGAATCAAAGCGCACAAACCGTCATCAAGTGGCGCTCTCCGGCTTTGGCCGCCGCCAACCGGCTATTCGCCAAATACAAGGGAAGCCCTCTGATCAAGCCGCCCAAGGTCTGGTACAAGTTTCCGGTTTATTATACGGGCAACCCCATGTGCATGGTGGGGCCGAATCATGACATCCAGTGGCCGTCCTACTCCAAAAAACTGGACTATGAACTGGAGATGGGGATTTACATCGGCAAACAGGGAATTAACATCCCCCGGGATAAAGCGGCCTCTTACATCGCCGGATACACCATATTCAACGATTTCTCGGCCAGGGACATGCAAATGCGGGAGATGGCCGGAAGATTGGGGCCGGCCAAAGGCAAGAATTTCGACACATCCTACGTCACCGGCCCCTGGCTGGTCACTCCGGACGAAATTCCCGACCCGTACAATCTGACCATGATCGCCCGGGTAAACGGCGAGGAATGGTCCCGGGGCAATTCAGGCGACATGTATCATAAATTCGAAGACATGATCCGCCATATCTCCCAGGACGAAACCCTCTACCCCGGAGAGTTGATCGGCTCCGGCACTGTGGGCGGAGGCTGCGGCCTGGAGCTGGACCGCTGGCTTTCCCCCGGCGACGTGGTGGAGCTGGAAATCGAGGGCCTGGGCGTTTTAAGAAACCGCGTCGTTCGATCCGCTGATTAAGCCTCTCTAAGATAATTTTCCTCCTTACTTCGGCCGATATTTTCCTTGACCTAAATATGTAGTGTGTAGTACACAATAAATAATTATCCAAAAACCCCGTAAAAACCAAGGAGGTGATGCCGCCCTGCGCCAAGACCAAGGCCGTTTGACGTACTCATCCGCTCATGACCCTACAAAAAATAAGGAGAAAACCATGGACAGAGAGATGACCCCGTCTGAAAAAACGGAATACAAAAGACACTTTCCAAACCTGGACGTTGACAGAGCCCGGGTTACGGACGATGCCACCGACGTATACAACTGCATTGCCTGGACCGTGGACGTGGATTGGGATTGGTTATGGCCCGGGGCCACCATCAATGAATTTGACGTGTTTTACCAAGGTTATGGCTTTGTGCGCCAAAGTTCCGGCCCCGTGGCGGTTTGGGCGCTTAACGGCGACTACAACCAGATGACCCATGGATGCATATCCGGCCCCGGACACGGCCCGCGATGGGAGTCCAAGTGCGGCGCCGGCCTTCGAATTCAGCACGGGCTGACGGAGTTGGAAGGGGCGATTTATGGACAGGTGATCGCGTATTATGCTAAATCAAGAGATTCCCGTGTGTTGGATAAAGCCGCCATGCTGAAAGACGAGGTGAGGAAGAGCAAGGAGGTGGGCGCCATGCTGCTGGACGAGTACCAGAAAAAGGCCCTGGATGGTTTAAAGGAAGCTATCCCCAAGGACACGGTGGAGGCCTTTGAAAACCGCTTTAGCGCCTGGAAGGAGACCTGGAAATCCGGCCACCGGATATTGCTCTCCAACACCAGTTACGTCAGGCACAGCGATGAATTCGTTGAACTGGCCGGCATGGGCAAGGAAATAATGCCCCTGCTTATAGAGAAACTTGTAGAGCCGGACAATTTCCGGGCTTTGCACCTGTATGACGCTTTGCAGACGGATAAATTCCTGAAAGTGCTTCCCGGCAGCAGCGAGGAAGTCATCCTGAAAGGGGAGCGTTTCAGGGCCGAGGAAGTAGTCAAACTCTTCCTGTCCAACACTTAGCCTTTTTCTGCTGCGCCTCCTCTGTCGTCAAGCGGAGGCGCAGGATCGTTCTTTTCACTGGCGGCGCCATAAACACACATCAACATGCCCTTGCTGTACGCCCTGCCCCGTGCTAAAATCTTTTTGGTCAAAAAATTAGCAAGTGATAATCAACGTTTTAATTTAAAACCAATACCACGCAAACAATGCCCCCAAAACCGGATAAAGTCGCGGAGTACATTTACGCCCTCAAAGCCTCCTCGCGCATGGCCGACCAGGTGGTGACCCACCGGTCTTTTCCCAAATCCAGGGCGCAGTACGGCCAGCCAGAGGCGCCGTGGCCGGAGCCCATCGCCCACATCCTGAAAAAGGCGGATGTCAAGAAGCTGTTCAAGCATCAGGTGCAGGCCATAGACCTGATCCGCAGGGGCGAAAATATTGTGGCGGCCACGCCCACGGCCAGCGGCAAGACCTTCATGTACAACCTGCCCGTGCTTGAGGCTCTGGCGCAGGACCCCGGCGCCCATGCCCTGTATATGTTTCCGTTAAAAGCCCTGACCCAGGACCAGATCAAGACCTTCCGCAAGCTGGCTGCTAATATGGAAAACGGGCCCACGGCCGAAATCTACGACGGCGACACCACGTCTTACCGGCGCCGCAAAATCAAGGAGGCGCCGCCCAACGCCCTATTCACCAATCCGGAAATGCTGCATCTGGGCTTTTTGCCCTACCATCACAATTGGGAGGGTTTTTTCGGCAAGCTGAAATTCATCATCGTGGATGAGGTGCATACCTACCGGGGCGTTATGGGCTCCCATATGGCCTGGGTCTTTGCGCGGCTATTGCGGGTATGCCGCTATTACGGCTCCGATCCTCAATTTGTTATGTGCTCGGCCACTATCGCCAATCCCCGCGATCTGGCTTGCAGGCTCACCGGGCGGAATTTCAAGCTGGTGGAAAAAAGCACCGCTCCCCGGGGCGCACGCCACGTGGTGTTTATGAATCCCCAGACAGGCCCGGCCCAGACGGCCATCATGCTTCTTAAGGCGGCCCTGGCAAGGGGGCTGCGCACCATTGTCTACACCCAATCCCGTAAGATGACCGAACTCATTTCCATGTGGGCGTCCGAAAGGGCCGGGGAGTTCAAGGACAAAATCAGCGCCTACCGGGCTGGATATCTGCCGGAAGAGCGGCGCGAAATCGAAACAAAGCTGGCCAGCGGCGAGTTGCTGGCCGTGGTTTCCACCAGCGCCCTGGAACTGGGGATAGACATAGGCGCCCTGGACCTGTGCATCCTGGTGGGGTATCCAGGCACGGTCATGGCAACCTGGCAGCGCGGGGGGCGCGTGGGCCGGGATTTGTCCGAGTCGGCCATGGTGCTCATCGCCGGGGAGGACGCCCTGGATCAGTATTTCATGCGGAACCCGGAGGACTTTTTCTCCCGCAGCGTGGAAAACGCGGTCATCAATCCCCTGAACCCTGTCATCAGCGCAAGGCATATTGAATGCGCCGCCGCAGAGCTTCCCCTGAACCTGGACGACCCCATCCTCCAATCCGGCGAATTGGATAATACCATTTACGGCCTGGAACAGGAAGGCAAGCTGCTGAGAGACGCCGAGGGAAGCAGGCTGTACGCCTCCAAAAAGAAACCCCAACGGGACGTGGACCTGCGCGGCTCGGGGAGCCAGTTCACCATCATGGTCGCCGATCCCGAAGACCCGGAAGGCCCCGGCGGCCAGAGCGTGGGCCAGATCGACCTGTTCCGGGCTTTCCGCGAAACCCATCCCGGCGCCATTTATCTGCATCTGGGCAGAACCTATCGGGTGGACGCCCTGGATCTTGCCCGCAGGACCGTATACGCCCGGCCCGCCCACGTGGATTATTACACCCAGGCAAGGGGCGACAAGGACACGGAGATCCTGGAGATCTTCGATGAAAAAACCGTGTGGGGAACCCGGGTGTATTGCGGCAGGCTGAAGGTGACGGATCAGGTGACGGGTTTTGAAAGCAAGAAAGTCCGCACCCGGAAAAGCCTGGGAATCACGCCCCTGGATCTGCCGTCCAACACCTTCGAAACCCAGGGGCTTTGGTTTGAAATCCCCGGCCATACCCAAAAGGCCGTGGAAGACAAATTCATGCATTTCATGGGGGGCATCCACGCCATTGAGCATGCGGCCATCGGCATAGCCCCCTTGATCGTCATGGCCGACCGCAACGACCTGGGCGGCATTTCCACGCCCTTCCATCCTCAAATGGGAGGTCCGGCGGTTTTCATCTACGACGGCGTGCCCGGAGGCGTGGGGCTTTCCCTCATCGCTTTTAAAAAGGCCTTGGAGCTGTTTTCCAAAACCATGCAGGCTATCAAGTCCTGCCCCTGTGAAACCGGATGCCCCAGTTGCGTGCACTCCCCCAAGTGCGGCTCCGGCAACCGGCCCATCGACAAGGAAGCGTCTCTTTTTATATTGGAGTCCATCAGAGGCGCCAAGCCGGAAAAACGGAAAAGAATCGTTCTTAATAAACCTGAAGAGGCGAACAAGGCGGCTGAGCAGGCCCCGCCCCCGGAAAAACCGGCCATAAATATACAATCATCTGAAAACAAAGGTGTTGACCTGGGGCAAGCCTACGCGGCCGCCATTGACGCATACATCCAACCGGAAAGAGAGCATAACCCCTTCAAGTCCCAGGAAAACTATGGAGTTCTGGATATTGAAACCCGGCGCAGCGCCGCCGAAGTGGGGGGATGGGGCGCCGCCTACCGCATGGGCGTAAGCTGCTCCGTGCTTTACGACTCCCGGGACGGCAAATTCCACGAATATTTCCAGGACGACACCGACGCCCTGGCTCAACACCTGACTCAACTGGATTTGGTGGTGGGGTTCAACATCATCCGGTTCGATTATCAGGTGCTTTCGGCCCATACGGCCTTTGATTTTTCCCAAATCCCCACCCTGGACATGCTCCAGAAAATCTACGGCGTGTTGGGCTACCGCATTTCCCTGGACAAGCTGGCCCAGCACACCCTTGGGACGCAAAAGACTGCGGACGGGCTCCAAGCCCTCAAGTGGTGGAAGCAGGGAAAAATAGACAAGATCCTGAAATACTGCCGGGCTGACGTGGCCATCACCCGGGACCTGTTCCTTTACGGCCGGGAGCACGGCCATCTTTTGTTCCAAAACAAAGCCAAAAAGGTGGTCCGGGTTCCGGTCAAGTGGTGAATTTGCCCCCCAAATAAAATTCAGAGGCCCCCAATGACGCGTTTAACCCTTGAAGAGCTTCACCAATCCCCCATCGTCGCCAACTGCTGCATGAACCGGGAGCGGCAAGCCATAGGCGACAACAGCTACCAAAAGGAGTTGCCCCTCAATCCGGATCAATTTCTCAGGGAGGGGATAGAATCCCAGGAAACCGGGCGGTGGCTGGATCTTTGCTGCGGCCAGGGCCTAGCCATGCTTCAGCTTATGGCAAAATATAAGAAGGCCCGAATTGACGGCCGATTTCAGTTTATGGGGGTGGATCTGACCGGCGCCTTCGCCCCTATTCCGGAAGCCTTTGACAACCTGCGTTTTGTGGAGTCCGCGTTGGAGGATTTCCGTACAAGTTTGCGATTCGACCTGATCACCTGCGTCCATGGCATGCATTACATCGGGGATAAAATTGGCGTTATTATTAAATATATTCAATGTCTCACGCCGGATGGAATTTTCGCCTGCAACCTGGACACGAACAATATTTTTAACCCAGAGGGACGGAAAATGGGGATCAGGGTAAACAAGTTTTTTCGAAGCCATGGATTGGAGTACGACGCCCGAAAAAAGATTCTCCTCTGCAGGGGGCCGAAATTCCTGCAAAGCCCCTTTGTTTACCTGGGCGCTGACGACGCCTTTGGCAAAAATTACACTGGCCAACAAGTTGTGGCCTCCTGCTATGAGGAGTAGAGGTCGCTATAGGGCGCCACTAATGAATTTATTTCCCCACCAACTACGGCTTTTCCAAAATGTCGTGGGGTCCAATATTTCTTAACGTATATACTTCATCATCGATCTGAAATGTGAATCGATAGGATTTGGTTACCCGAGCCTCCCAGATGTCTGGGACGCCTTGCATCTTCTTCATATTTAAAGAGGGGTGATTGGGGTCGGAAAGCAAAAGCCCCAACTGTTTATCCGTCGCCTCCCGGATTTGCCGGGGCAGTTTTTTGTATGCCTTGACGAATCTGTTTGTGAAGCTCAGCCTCATTCCTTGGCGTCTTTGAGAGCTTTTAGAGCATCGTCAATGTTGTCAAATGGGCCGGTCACGTTTCCTTCGGAAATATCCCGGTCTGCTTCCGCCTCGCCCTTCTGCCACTCTTTGGTGTAAAACCAGGAATCTTCGGCGTTGATAATCTTGGCGGGCTTGAGCACAACCCGCCCCTCCTCCAGTTCGGCATTCACAAAATCTCCGACCTTTAGCCCCAAAGCCTTTCGGATTCGGGCGGGCAGTGTGACCGAGCCGTTACTGGTGATTTTTATGGTCGTCATTTTCATAACCTCGTTAAAAATGAATTTCGTAATTTCATAATAGCACAGCATACAAATCTGTCAAGCTATCCAACAATCGGTTAACATGGGTCGGATATGTTGAAAAATTGTCAGCGGCCTCTCTTGCCCGGGACGGCTCAGATAGTTTAAGAATAGACTGAAAAGTATTAATTTTAGGTTGTTATATTTTTGGCTCTCATCATTTATTCTGACTTGAGGGTTTCTCTTGACAAGTATGCGTTTTGCATAATAAGGTGCTGTGTCTTTTTTCACATGCTCTATTGGACCTGGTGAGAAAGCTCCGCAGGGCCGCGGGGCTGGTTTTTACAATAAAATGCAAAAGGAGATCAACACATGTCGAATCTTATTCCCCCCCATGGCGGCAAGGGTCTTGTATGCTGCCTTCTGGAAGGTGCAGAACTGGAAGCTGAAAAGAAAAAGGCAGCAACTCTGCCCAAGTTGAACATCAGCTCCCGCGCCAAAGGCGACCTTATCATGATGGGCATCGGCGGGTTCTCCCCTCTGGACGGCTTCATGACCAAAGCTGACTGGAAGGGCGTCTGCGAAGACTTTCTGCTGGCCGACGGAACTTTCTGGCCCATCCCCGTGACCTTGGATGCTTCCGCTGACGACGCCGCCAAGATCAACGTAGGCGATGAAATCGCTCTGTTCGATCCCGAAAGGGAAGAGTTCATGGCAACCATGAAGGTCACCGAAAAATACGAAATGACCGAAGCGGACAAAATTTTCGAGTGCGAAAAAGTCTTCATGGGCGAAGGAACCCCGACTGCTGAAGAATTCTGGAAGATCGCCAAGGATGATCACCCGGGCGTCCAGATGGTCATGAACCAGGGCGAATTCAACCTGGCCGGCCCTGTCAAGGTTCTGTCCGAAGCTGAATATCCCGAAGAATACCCCGGAATCTATCAGCGTCCGGCAGAGTCCCGCGCCATCTTCGAGGAAAGAGGCTGGAAAGAAATCGCTGCCATGCAGCTGCGTAACCCCATGCACCGCTCCCACGAATATCTGTGCAAGATCGCTATTGAAGTATGTGACGGCTGCTTCATCCACTCTCTCATCGGCAACCTGAAGCCCGGCGACATCCCGGCTGACGTTCGCGTCAAGTGCATCGACGCGCTGGTCAAGAATTACTTCGTGGAAGACAAGGCTGTTCAGGGCGGTTACCCCCTGGATATGCGTTACGCCGGCCCCCGCGAAGGCCTGCTGCACGCCACCTTCCGTCAAAACTACGGCTGCTCCCGTATGATCATCGGCCGCGACCACGCTGGCGTCGGCGATTTCTACGGCATGTTCGAAGCCCAGACCATCTTCGACAAAATTCCTACTCCCGAGGGAGAAGGCAAGGCTCTGCTCTGCACGCCTCTGAAGATCGACTGGACCTTCTACTGCTACAAGTGCGACGGCATGGCTTCCCTCAGAACCTGCCCCCACGCCAAAGAAGACCGCGTGCTGCTGTCCGGCACCATGCTCCGCAAAATGCTGTCCGAAGGCGGAGAACTTCCGGATCACTTCGGCCGTGACGAAGTTGTGGCTATCCTTCGCGAATACTACGAAGGCCTCACCGAGAAGGTGGAAGTCAAACTGCACGGCGCCGCCACCGGCAACTAGAAGTAAATTCTCCGGAATTCATTCCGGTTGAGTATTTGAGGGGAGTCCTTTGGGGCTCCCCTCTTTTTTTGGACCAAAGCGCCTCCTTTCCGATATCTATCTGTAAAAAGTAAAATCCCCCTTTAATTACTAGTTGCTTAATGCTATATAAGTAATGTAGAACTTAACAATCGTTGAATTCCTGGCGGAAATTCCCGGGACCTTATCTTCAAACCTTGGCCTTTATCCATCATCACGCTTGACTACGGAGGGGGATGTCATGAGCTTTATGGATTGCTGCGACTGGACCAAATGCACCCAATGCGGAACCTGTTTGAATCAATGCCCGGTTCTTAAACTGGATAGAAAGGAAGGGGGAGAGATCATCCTTCACATGATTGAGGGGGGGCTGCCGGACTCGATCTTAAACCAATGCACCTTGTGCATGAGCTGCAACTCCTTCTGCCCTGAGGGCTTGAGGCCCTACGAACTCATCCTTCAAAGGGTTTCCGAACAGCCGGAGAGGCAAAATTCCCTGCCCGGTTTGGTCCCCTATTTTCTCATGGGGACTCCCGGCCCGGTGTTTTTTCCCGACTTGTACGCCATGCAAAACCAGGAGGAGAAAGCCGTCCTGGACAAATGGGGCGAGTTTCCCGAACCGTCGGAGGAACTATTGTGGATCGGATGCATAGGCCGGCTGTTTTGCAAGGATCTGGAAAATTCCAAGGTCCTGGCCTCCCTGCCCAAATTCAGCCCGGCGGACCTGTGCTGCGGAGAGCTTCACTACCGCACAGGCCAGTGGGACGCTTTCATGGAAAATACGGACAGGGTGTTTTCCGTGCTCAGCAAGGTGGAAACCCAGCGGCTGGTCTGCTATTGCGGCTCCTGCTGCACCTTTCTGGGGACTATTTTACCCGAGGTCGCGGGTAGAAAACTGCCTTATGAGGTGATATCCCTCTACCAATGGCTGCTGGAAAAGCATCAGGCCGGGGAATTGGAGTTGAAAAAGCCCCTGGGCTATGCAGCTGCGGTGCATGAGTCCTGCTACGCCACGGAACTGGGAGGCGATTTTCAGCAGACCCTCAGGGACGTTTATCAGGCCGCGGGATGCCAGGTTGTGGAAATGGAGCACACGGGCGCCAGCGCCCTGACCTGCGGCGCGGCCAGCGTGGCCCGGGATTTTGACCTGGCCTCCGTGGTGAAGGTGCAGGCCAAAAGGCTTAAGGAAGTCAAAGACGCCGGAACCCGAAACATGGCCCTGAACTGCCCCGGCTGCTACCTGACCCTGGCGCCCCACAGCTGGGTCAAACGGGTGCGGCTGAAATACATGCCCGAAGAGCTTCTTAAGGCCTTTGGGGATGACATAACCGCGCCCATTTCCCGGCTTATGCCCCGGGTTATCTATACGCTGGGAAAACGCGCGCCCCTGGCCTGGAAAAAGGCCGACCCCAAAACCATGCGGATTGTTAGTTGATTCGTCAGGGCGGTTTTCCGATCTGTTTTGATAAACCGTGAAAAATCTGCTAAATAAGCAAAGGCCTTAATCGTCACTTGGATAATCATTACGAAAGATCGCCATGGGTGGAAAATTGGACCTTCGGGGGTGGTTTGCAAGAAACGCGTTCTTGATACTGTTCTGCCTGATTATGGCCGGGGGAATGGCCTATTTGTTCTGGCCTGAATCCCGCAGTGCGGAAGACCATCTGGAAGACCTGGAGAAAAAAGCCAACTACGCATATACGGTGGGCAACTACGATCAGGCGGAGTCCCTCTGCCGGGAGTTTTTGTCCGAATCGGAAGAGGCCTATGGGCTTTTCCATCCCAACGTGGCCTTCGCCCTCAACAACCTGGCGCTGGTGCTCCAGGCCAAGGATCGTCCCGAGGACGCCCTGCCCCTGCTGCAGCGCTCCCTGGCCATTAACGAAACGGCATGGGGGCCTAATCATCGGGATGTGGTGAAGTCCCTTTGCAACCTGGCCCTGTTGATGGAATCCATAAACAAAACCCAGGAGGCCGCTAAATTATTCGAAAAGGCCGCCGCTTCGGCCAAAGCCAGCCTTCCTCCCTCGGACCCGCTCATATCCTACATCCAGGATAATTTGGATCGTTTGAATGAATCCGACTCCTAAAAAAGGTAAGGCCGGATCGTCATCTGATGTGACGATCCGGCCCTTGCGCAAGACCACCGGCTAACTAACCCCCCTTTTCTTGGATTTGTCCCCCCAGATCAAACCCGTGTACGGCTCGCCCGAGCCCAGCCATAGGAAACCGGGCTCGTTGTTATGCCGCTGATTGTTACGCCGGATGTCCCCCTTACTTTGCATCCAGGCGGGTCGCGCAAAAAAGTGCACCCCTACTGCTAATAAATCACCCTACCATGATACTGAACATTCCTTCATAACCGACGGACGGGAGTGTTTTTCGCGTCCATCTGGCCTTCTATATATAGCTAATTCCGTGCCAAAAATTAACTACCTGAAAACATGATATTTCCGCTTGGCGAAGTAAATTTAACAAGGGTAGAAACCGGACTAATGGGGAAAGAATGCCTCACAGGAAGGCATTGTGAGGCATTTTGTCCGGGTAAAAAAATCTCAGCGCGGCAAGCTCTGCTAGGAAAAATCGATCATGGAGCAAGGGCTCAAATTCCAGGGAGTTTACGGGAAAGGCTGTGCGAAAAACGGGCTGAAACTTGCTACAAAAAACAACCCCGCCCTTCCCTGAATAACCGGAAAGGCGGGGCTGTATATTTTACAATAAGGCTGAAGCTATTCCACGGTCACTTCATGGTACACCGTGTAGCGGGCCAGGATTTCAGAGACCTTGTCCTTGATGGCCTGGGCGTCCTGCCCTGAGGCGGCCTTCACTTTGATTTCCGCGATGGTGCCGTGCACTTTGTGCTCGCCCACGGCGACTTCCACGGATTCGACCAAATCTCCAAGCGCCTCCAGCTCTTTTTCGTACATGCGCTTGGTGGCGTCCCAACGCAGAGCGGGCTTGAAAATCTTTCCCACCGGGGTGAGGGGAATTGCAGAAGTGATGACGACTTCCTTAGGCACCGCGGCCTTTTCGCCCACATGCTCCTTGGCCCAGGCCATAACCTGTTCTTCGGTTAAGCCGGAGTTTTCCGCCACTTCCACATAAGCCACAGGCACTTCGCCGGCATGGGCGTCGGGGCGGCCGACAGCCGCAACCATCTTGACGGAGGGCATCTTGTACAGGGGCTCTTCGATCATTGCCGGATCGATGTTATGTCCGCCGCGGATGATGAGTTCCTTTTTCCGGCCGGTCAACCAGCAGTAGCCGTCTTCATCCAGGCGGCCCATGTCGCCGGTGTTGAACCAGTCGCCGGGAACCCAGATATTTTTGTTATGGGCGTCTTCCACGTATCCCTTGAAGACGTTGGGGCCCTTGATGCACACGTTGCCGATCTCGCCCACTTCACAGTCGCGGACGTATTCGCCGTCGTCGTTGCATTCCACAACCTTGATGCGCTGGAACGGCATGGGCAGGCCGATGCTGCCGATCTTGCGTTCGCCGTCCTTGGGGTTCATGCTGGAAGCCACGGCGCCTTCGGTGAGGCCGTAGCCTTCCAGGATCTTCATGCCCGTGTGCTCTTCAAAGCGGCGGAAAAGCTCCACGGAAAGGGGCGCTGCGCCGCAGACCACGAATTCCAGGGACGAAATGTCCGCCCCGTTCAACGGGATATCCAAAAGCACGGACAAAACCGTGGGGACCGCGGAGAACAGGGCCGGCCTGTATTTCTCCACGATCTTGTAAAAATTCATCATGATGGAGGGGTCGCGGTATCCCATGGGGGACAAAATGACCACCCGGGAGCCTGTAGAGAAGGGCGCCAATCCGGTCACGATGGTTCCGTTGCAATGGAAAAGCGGCAGACCGCACATCAAGGTGTGCTCAGGCTTGGACCCGGCCATGACCTGAATCATCCAGGCCATTACCACTTCGTTGTAATGGGTGCGTTTGGCCAGCTTGGGCGTGCCCGTGGTGCCGCCGGTATGGTACAGGGAGGCGATGTCCTCCTTGTCGATTTCGCGATCAAAAGTCAGCTTGTCAGAAGGATATTGTTCGATTTTCTCTTCAAAGCTGTATATTTTTTCCGCCTCGTCCGTGGGACCCATCACCCGGATCACATATTCCAGGGTGGGGATGTCCTTGCGGATCTGATCCACTTTTTCCCAGATGTCCACGCCGGGCATTTCGCCCATGCACACCATGACCTTGGTCTTGGCCGCTGTGCAGATATCCTTGATCGTGGCTGCTTCCAGCAGGGGGTTGATGGGGTTGGCGATGCCAGCCGTTTCCGCGCCCCACAGGGTGTAGTGGGTCTGGGGCAGGCTGGGCAGAATATAGGTGACTACGTCCTCCGGCCCGATTCCCAGGTCATGAAACATGTTGGCGGCCTGACGAATTTTGCCGATGAACTGCCCGTAGGTAATCTCAATGGGATTCTCGTACGTATCGCCGTTCATGAGGAAGCTCATGGCCGTTGCGTCCGGGTTGATGGCGGCGCCGCGCTCCAGGAGTTCGTAGGTGCTATTTTCCTTCACCCTCTCTTGATAGGGGACGTCCTCTAACGCCCTGATGTCATCCAGCCCCCTGATGAGAAGTTCTTCCATGGTGATTCTCCTTTCTACATCTTGTCTCCCGTGAAAAAAAATAAAAGCGCACCCTCGGCGTCCGGCCCCAAAACCGCTTCCCGGCCGCCTTTCCCCCGCAGCTTCAATCCAGAAATGAGGCTATCCCAAAACAAAGGGATAACACCGTTCTAATTTGTCACAACCCCATGGGTATTGCAATACCAAAAACGGGAAAAAATGCCGTCAAATAAGAGCTCGTGAGCCTTGCCTGAAACGAACGTTCGTTACTCCTTGCCTTGCGAATGCAAGGCGCCCAAAAAGATACTTTGGTAGGTTCGAAAACACCATGACGCCCAACATAACAAACTGAAATCAATCAACTTATCAACAAACAAACGGCCCAAAATACCAAACGCTGCTTTTGAACAAAAAAACTGAAGATGACTAAAGGATGTAGGAGTAATGGGATCTTAAAACGCAGGAAGGCCTTGCCGGGCTCGACAGTCGATGATTAAGGAGCGGCGCCTTCGGGCGGGGCCGGCATGGGCTTGTTTTGGCGAATCACGGAAAAAACGGCGCCCTGCCTCTGGACAATGTACACAACCTTATTTTTGGGAAAGCATGCATGGTTGGAAAACCGGCTGTTTCCCACATAGTAGTCCAAAAAGTCAGGCATATAGGCTTCCGAAGGGCGTTTGTTCACCAGAACAATTTGAATGTGAGGGGCGGCAAAGTATTTGGCGCAGTTTATGGACAAGGGCTCCATGGCGACAAGCACCTTAATGGGTCCGTCTTTCGGGTCTGTGTTACTATTCAGCCACTCCATGCATTCCTTGTAACTGGTCAGCCAATAGTCCGTGTCGTACTTTCCATAGGCTCCCCCCACGCCTCCCGCGACGCCATTAAAATAGGTCATCTGGTAGGGGTGAAGCTCTATCATATCAACCAAAGGCAGAACCAGCAGCCCGGACAGGGTGATAACGGCCGCATTTCGGGCTTTGCGCTTCATAGCCTGGACAAGCCAGGCCGCGCCTGCTCCCGCCAGCAGGGCCATTGCCGGGAGTATAAACAAAAAGTGCCTGATGCCGTCATAAATATTCGGATGCGTTGCAATAACGTATCCAATCGGGAACCAGAACCACAGCAAAAGGCAGACATAAAGCAAACTCTCATCATCCCTGAAGGCTTTCAGAACGCCGAAAATACTGACTGCAACGCCCGCGGCCAGCAGAATAATGGTCGGCAAAGGAGTGCTGATCAGCAGGTACCAGGGAAGATAATACCAGGGCAGATCCGGGCTTTGAATCACATTGCCTTGAAATAAGACCAGATAGGGTCGATTGAACTGGGAAGCCAACTTGAACGCTTCTATGGGATGCAAAAACGGGCTTTCATGGGCCCAGGGCCAAAAAGCCACCATGACCAGCCAGGCAATGGCCGATGCGCTGAGCAGTTTAAGCCCCAGGGAAACGCCTTTATACGCCAGGCCTCCGGCGGGCTCCTCCAGCCAGGGCTTGTTCGCCAAAAAATAAAATCCCCCAACGGGAAATAAAAAGCAAAGGGCCAGCAATCCGCCGGTCCTGACCGCCAGGGTCAATCCCAGGCAAAGCCCGAAAAACAGGAATTTGAACCATGAAAACCGATGCCCTCTGAACAGCAGAACCAGGGAGAACATGGTCCAGGCAAAGCCGCAGGCAAAGGGAATGTCTTTGGTGTTAATGAATGCGTGGCCGACGAATCGCGGCAGCATAATGAGGGCAAGCGTACTGAAAATCAATACGTTGCGCCCTCTAAAAAGAGCCGCAATACTCATCATTCCCGCCAGGGCCAACAGCCCGGTTAGAGCGCTGATTAGATGCCGGATTTCAAATCGATGGCCGGGAAAATGGCTGTAAACGGCCGAGGACAGGACTTCCACCAACGGGCCGTAATAATGGGCGTCGTCGCATTGCTTGTAGGCCTGGCTGGTGAAGCCTGAGGTGAAATACTCCAGGACCGCGTCGCCGTAATCCGCCAGGCGGGCGCCGTCCCAGGCGATTCCATAGTCATCGTGCAGGATGACAACGGCAATAAGGCAGACGGACAAAACCGTTACAAACCAGGCGATTTTGAAGCGCTTTTCATTGCTGGGCTGGATTGTTTCCTGCATGGCGGACCGGTCCCCGTGGAAGAATTGTCGCTTGCCAGTGCATAGCACGGCCAGCGCGGTTAGGCCAGATAAAGATGTGTAAGCGGCGGCGGATTAAGAGCTAAAAGCCCATGAGGGAGTATTCGGGCATGCCGAATAATTTGCGGATGCAATAGGCCAGGGTTTCAGGCAAATAGCGCCCCCAGATTTTAATGGGAATGTCCTCCAGTTCCACCTTGGGGCTCAGGCCTACGGCCAGCAGATACTCCATGAGATATTCTATGTTGACCGGAATGTTGCCGAACACCCTTTGATTGCTGCGCTGGGCGAAGATCCGGGTTTCGTGCATGCTGCGGCCGATTTCCGATTGAATCATCTCTTCGTAGGTGGTGAAAATCAGGTCAACGTAAAGGTCCTTGGCGCCGGTTTCCATAAAATCTTCAAAGTCCTGATGAATCCTGTCTCCGGGCAAACCTCTTTGCGCGTAAACAAGGCCCTTGCCGTTCTGACGGAACTTTTCGCACAATTCCGGAAAATCCACATCCATCCGAATGACGTAATGGACCGCATTATAATTCCCGGAGTGGCGCTCCTTCTCCATCACCTCAGCGCCGCCCAGGCTTTTAATGGCCTGCTCCAGGCCTTTTTCTCCAAAGCCCAAATCCACAATCTTCAGCCCCAGCACGTCCTTGATAGTCATGGGCTCTTCCGGCAGTAAAAGCCCCTTGGTCCTGATTTCCTGCATGACCTGCTTTTCAGCCTGTTCATACAGCTCCTGGGGATCGATGCCGTTGCGCACGCCCTGTTTTTCCCAGGCCTCCATCTGGGCCACCCCTTTTTCCCTGACCATTTCAAAAATATGCCTCGAAGCGTACCGGTTGGATTTTTCCGCAATGCGCCTGGCCTTTTTAAACCGGCAGGCGCCCAACACATTCATGGCCTCATCATGGAATACAATCCCGGCCATGGGAGCGCCCACATAATAAAACTCCGGGGTCTCCGTGTATTTTTCGATCAGGGTTTGTATTCCCAAGGACTGCCTGCGCGCCGAATGGCAAAGAAAGTCCTTCAACTCACGCTTGGACTTCACCCTCTGTTCGTGCAGCTTCTTGCCGGTCGCCCCGGTCAATATGCTTTGGGTAAGGTGGAGCAAGGCCTCCCAACCGGCAAAACTGTCGTAAGTGATGATTCGGGTGATCTGAAGAGGATCGGTGGGCTTGAAATCGTCGCACAACCAGCGGTTGGTGATCTCAAAAAGTTCGTCTCTATGTAAAAAAGCTGACAAATACATACGCGGCCGAGCCTGGAGCTTCCTTTCACGCGGCGCGGCGGAAAAACGCGCCTATACGCTTTGAATGTACTATGTCATCGCCATTTTTCCAAGCCTTATTGTACGCAGCCTTATTGTACGCACGGATTACAAAACCGGCTTAGCAGCCGTTCCCAACAACCTTGCATCGGCATACCCGGCTGCAATCTTTACTTTCAGGAATGAACGTTATTTTCGGCTGATGGGATGAGGACATAACTCCTTGTAAATGACCGGCGCCCATGATATGAATTACTTTTTTTTTGAAAGAGGGTTGCCGGAGCCCGGCGCAATCGCTTTGAGGGTCGGAAAAAATATCAAGTGCTGACAGTAGACTTTAATAGGCTGAACATCGAACCCGGCTCCAGGGTTCTGGACCTGGGCTGCGGCCCGGGGCGCCATTCCTGGGAAGCGTATCGCAGCCCGGGCGTGGACGTGGTCGCCGCTGATATTACATACAATATCGTCGCATGGGCGTTGATCATGCTGCGCAGCATGGTGGATAACAGGGAGAGCGGAGGCGGCGACGCATACGGCGCTGCAGTGGACGCTTCCCGCCTGCCCTTTGCGGACAATAGCTTCGATTATGTGATTTGCTCCGAGGTGCTGGAGCACATTCCCGACGATCAAAGCGCCGTTGCGGAAATGGCGAGGGTGTTGAAGCCCGAGGGGACCCTGGTTGTGAGCGTGCCCCTTTATTTGCCGGAAAAAATCTGTTGGGCCTTGGCGGATGAAACCTATCGCCAGATGGCCGGCGGCCATGTCCGCATCTATAAGAAGAAGGCATTGGAACAAATTTTTGGGGAAGCCGGCTTAAAATGCCAGGCCAGACGCAGAGCCCACGCCTTGCACAGCCCCTTGTGGTGGCTTAGATGCATTGCGGTGCGCAGGGGCAAACCCGGGCTGCTTTCCGCCGGTTATGACAAGTTCATCAACTGGCACGTAACCAAGCGCCCGGCGCCCACGGTATTTGCGGAAAATCTCCTGGCCCCGGTGATGGCTAAAAGCATTGTCTATTATTTGAAAAATGAGGGGAAAAATGACGCGTAACGCTTCGCCTAATCCCATATTTGACGCCATAGACGTCCGCTCCATGGCCGAAGCCATTTGCAAATTGCAAAAACCGGACGGGGAAATTCCCTGGTCCGTGGACGGCAAGACGGACCCCTGGGACCACGTGGAGAGCGCCATGGCGCTGGCCGTAGCCGGATACCTGAAAGAAGCCAGGAACGCCTTTGCCTGGTCGGCTTTCACCCAGAATGAAGACGGCAGCTTTTTCCCTTCTTACAGAAACGGGCAGCCTGACGAAATGCGCAAGGATCCCAATATGAGCACCTACGTGGCTCTTGGGATTTACCATTATTATCTGATTTCGGGGGACAAGGATTATCTGGCCCAAATGTGGCCCACCATAGAAAAGGCCATCAATTTCGCCGTCAACCTGCAATCGCCGGAGGGCCCCATCTACTGGAGCCAGGACATGGACGGCAATGTGGACAAACGGTGCATGCTTACCGGCTCAAGCTCCATTTATATGAGCATCCAAAGCGCCCTGGCCATCGCTAAATGCCTTAACAAGTCCCGGCCTCAATGGGAGTTCGCCCGCCGCAAGCTGGGCAAGGCCATCCGGACCAGGCCGGAGCTTTTCGACGAAAGTAAATCGCGTTATTCCATGGACTGGTATTATCCCATCCTGTGCGGCGCCGTTACCGGCGAGGAGGCGCAAAACCGGATCGGCCAGTACTGGAACGACTTTGTGGTGGAAAACTGGGGAGTCCGGTGCGTTTCCGACAGGCCGTGGGTCACCATGGCCGAAAGCTCGGAATGCGTCCTGGCCCTGGCCGGCATCGGCATGTTTGAACAGGCGGAAACCATTTTCAAGTGGGTTAAAAGCTCCTGCTTTGACAACGGCCTGTACTGGACGGGCATTACGGTTCCCGACTCGGTGATCTGGCCGGAAGAGCAAACCGCCTGGACTACGGCGGCGGTGCTCCTTGCCGCGGACGCTTTATACACCTGGACCCCGGGATCGCACATTTTCTCCCATGAATATTGGAAAGTCCACCGGACCCATGCCAAGTCCGGAATCGGCAAACGGGATAAAACTCCCGCGGCGTAAAGGTTTAACCACGTGCGAAAAGATCATCGACCCTATTTTGTCAAAAATCTGCAAAACAAATACGTAAAATGGTACACGGACCGCTATTTGCGGCCCCAGTTCCGCCATCTGGGAAAAAGCCCGGCCTTAATCCGGCCCTGGCATGTCCAGGTGTTCGGCTATTCCGTAGAGGTGGGCGATTACGCCACCATTATTGCAGAGCCCCATTCCAACGTGCATTTCGTGTCCTGGGCCCAGGCGGATTTGGAAGACCTGGCGGCCATCATGGACGGCTCGGATAAAAGAGTGGGCGCCAAGGCCAAGGAAGAAGCCCGCGCCCTCGGCCAGGGCTTGATCAAACTGGGAGACTACGTGCTGGTCTGCCCGGGCGTACGCATCCAGGCGGCCACCAGAATCACCATAGGCAACGGGGTGATGTTCGCCCAAGGGGCTTACGTCACGGACGCCGACTGGCACGGCATATACGACCGGTGCATGCCCGTGGGAAGCACGGCGCCGGTTGAAATCGGCGATAACGCCTGGATTGGCGATCACGCCATTGTTTGCAAAGGCGTGACCATCGGCGAAAACAGCGTCATAGGCGCCGGCTCCGTGGTCAGGCGCGACGTGCCGGCCAACAGCATCGCCGCCGGCAATCCCTGCCAGGTGGTCAAGGAGCTGGACCCGGAGCGGGCTGTCAAAGGCCGGGAAGCCATGTTCGCAAATCACGATGAACTGCAAAAAATGCTATCTGCGGCGGATAAAGACGCCCATGACCAGAACACCCTATGGGGCTGGCTCAGGTATCTGCTTTTTCCCCGCTACGGCGATTAGCTTTATTCCCCCCACCCCCAATTGCGTCAAGGAGGCCTGTATGCCATTTGTGGAAGTCAACGGTGAAAACATCCATTATGTCCATCAAGATGCAGGTTCCGCCATCAATCTGGTGCTCATCCACGGATCCGGCGGCAGCCATGAAAACTGGCCGGAGGAATGCCTGAAAATCGGCTGCGCCAACGTCTATTTGGTCGACCTGCCCGGTCACGGCAAGTCCGAAGGCGAAAGCAAGGACGGCGTGGGAGAGTACACAGCCTTTGTGGACGCATTCTGCAATGCCCTCAACCTGGAAAACGTGGCTCTGGGCGGCCATTCCCTGGGCGGCGCCATTGTGCAGCAAAGCGCCTTGAACAAGGCTTCCTGGCTCACCCGCCTGGTGCTTGTGGGCACCGGATGCAGGCTGCGGGTCATGCCCATGATGTTCGAGGCCATTGAAACCAATTGGGAGGGCGCCCGGGAAATGATGGGCCAGACCGTATTCGGAGCAAACCCTGCTCCTGCTCTGGTCGCAAAAGAAATGGAACGGACCAGGGATTCCGATCCCCAGGTTCTGCTGGGCGACTTCCGGGCCTGCGACAAGTTCGACGTCTGCCAGCGCCTGGGAGAAATCGCCCTGCCCACGCTCATACTATCCGGCGACAACGACAAGCTCACGCCCCTCAAATACGGCCAGTTTCTTTTGGACGGCATTGCAGGCGCCAAGCTGGTGGTCATCACGGAAGCCGGGCATCTCATGGCCATGGAGCAGCCGGAGCAATTCTGCCAGGCTTTGAAAGATTTTTTGTCATGACGCCATGACGCCTCTATTCATAAAAAACCTGCCGGACAACAAGGCCAACCTGTACGGGTTGATTTTGGAAGCCTCCAAAATAGCCTATGAGTTTGAACGGAAGGAGGACGGCTGGCAAATTTTGGTCCCCCAAAAGGACCACGACCGGGCTTTCGCCCAAATTACGGCATATACGGGCGAAAACCTGCCCCAAGACCTTGACGAGCCTAAGTGGCCGCAGTTTAAGACTTACAGCGGCCTTTGGGCCGCAGGCCTTCTGGCCGTCT
The DNA here is from genome assembly GCF_000429905.1 of Desulfatibacillum aliphaticivorans DSM 15576. Taxonomy (NCBI): domain Bacteria; kingdom Pseudomonadati; phylum Thermodesulfobacteriota; class Desulfobacteria; order Desulfobacterales; family Desulfatibacillaceae; genus Desulfatibacillum; species Desulfatibacillum aliphaticivorans. Next base: position 191,222 of record NZ_AUCT01000002.1, read on the forward strand.
TTTATGCAGGAACGGGGCCTTTTTCGGAGAACAGATGGCTGCTGGAGCAAAAAGGGGCTGTGGCGGAAAAAATCCTGGACGGCCAGATTTGGCGGGCCGTCACCGCCCTGTGCCTGCACGCCGATATGCTCCATCTCATGGGCAACATGGCCTTTTTGGCCATTTTCGCCACCGGGGTCTGCCAGGTCATGGGCTACGGCGTGGGCTGGCTTTTCATCCTGCTTGCCGGCGCCTTGGGCAATCTGGCCTCAGCCTGGATGTACCAGTCCCATCATCTTTCAGGCGGGGCGTCCACGGCTGTTTTTGCGGCCTTGGGCATATTGGGCGGCATTCGGGCCATACGCCAAAAGGCCGGCTGGGGGTTGACGTCCAGAAGATGGATCGGCCTGGCAGTGGGCCTGGCTTTGCTGGCCTTTTTAGGCAGCGGCCCCAAGGCGGACCTTTTGGCGCACTTTTTCGGATGGTTTTGCGGGGTGGGGATGGGTGTGGTGTACGCCCTTCTCAAACCGACGCCCGTACCTCAAAAAAAGCAGCTTCCCTTCCTTACCCTGGCGCTGGCCATCCTTTTATGGGCCTGGGCTTCGGCGGGTTTTTAAATGCGTCCTTCGCCCCGGAAATCATGAGGGTGAGGGGAATCCCGGAGAGGGCTGCGAAATAAGGGTTAGAAAAAAACTTGTGCATCCCTGCAAAAAAAGACTTGCTTTATTTAAAAGTTGTGTTATCTTGTGTGAGATTAAACGGCCCCGCGTTGGTTTTGCGGGGTGATTTTTTTCTGTAGGACCCTGCCGCAAACTAATGTCGCATCCTCCAGTCAAAAATCTTTGAAACTTTTATTTTAGGAGGATGTTCTCCATGGCAAATGGTACTGTAAAGTGGTTTAACGATCAAAAAGGTTTTGGTTTTATTGAGCAAGACGGCGGCCCCGATGTTTTCGTGCATCATTCCGCAATCAACTCCAGCGGCTTCAGGAGCCTGAACGAAGGCGACCGGGTGACCTTCGATATCGAGCAGGGCGCCAAGGGCCCCTCTGCGAAAAACGTCACCGTAGGTTAAGTTTTCGCAAGATAGTTCAAGGACGCGCTTCTCAATAGAAGCGCGTCCTTTCCACTTTGTTTTTGAGTTCATGGTATTGGAAGCGTCAGCCCTCCGAACCATGCTCTGGGCCTACCCCATCTTTATACAGGGCTCGCCCTCTGAGTGATCGCCTGTATTACTACGCTATCCGCCTCAAAAAAAAAGCCGTTTCCCTATTCCCTGAGTTTATTTCGGGGAAACAACGCTATCTTTTTCTTCTGACAACATTAGAAACTCGTTTAGCGCTAAAATAGTAGGGTTTTAACAGTTTCGCCGGCTGACTCGGGCATTCTGCGGCATCAATAAATAAAACAATCAATCATATACTCATTTAAAAAATGCAGTTTGATTGTGCAGTTCAGCAATTTTATGCGCTGAGGCATTAAACGGCAATCAGCCATGCCCCCGCACGTCAATAGCCGACCATAGGGAGCGTGTCTATAAAATGCCGTCAAAGTCTTTTCACAAAAGGGTTATTAAACCCTACACACTTTTTATAAGGAAACATTACATTTGAATTTTACCAGTTTTGGTTTTCATAAACACGTCGCCGCCGGAATTTCCGCGGCGGGCTACTCCACCCCCACTCCCATTCAGGAAAAAGCAATTCCCCAGGTCATGCAGGGACGAGACCTGATGGGGCTTGCCCAGACCGGCACGGGAAAAACAGCGGCTTTTGTACTGCCTATCCTGCACAGGTTGATGCAAAAGCCCGGCAACGGGGTGCGGGCATTAATTATCGCCCCCACTCGTGAACTAGCGGAGCAAACGCACGAAGCCATAAATACCCTGGGCGCCCACACCAACCTGAAAAGCGTGTCCGTATACGGAGGCGTAAACCTCCAACGCCAGGTGAAACAGCTTAAACAATCCGATATTGTCGTGGCCTGTCCCGGCCGGCTGCTTGACCATATTGGACGGAAAAATGTGGATCTGTCCCGCGTGGAAATGCTGGTTCTGGATGAAGCGGACCAGATGTTCGACATGGGCTTTTTGCCGGACATCCGCAAAATATTGACGTTTCTGCCCCGCAAAGGACGTCAAACCCTCATGTTCTCGGCCACCATGCCAGCGCAAATCAAACGACTGGCCGGGGAGGTCCTTCACAACCATGTTTTGGTTCAGATTGGGCATGTGGCTCCGGCGGATACCGTCAAACACGCCTTTTATCCCGTGGCGCAGCACCTGAAAACAGCCTTGCTCCTGCAATTGTTAGGCAGCACGGGCACGGAGTCGGTTTTGGTGTTCACCCGCACCAAATACAAAGCCAAGCAATTGGGGAACAAGCTGACAAAGGCCGGATTCAGCTCCGCGTCCCTCCAAGGGAATTTGTCCCAGTCCCGGAGGGTTGACGCCATGAACGGATTCAAATCCGGCAAGTACCAGGTGCTGGTGGCGACGGATATCGCCGCCCGGGGCATAGATGTGGCCAACGTCTCCCATGTCATCAATTATGACATGCCCTCAACTCCTGAAACCTATATGCACAGAATCGGCAGGACCGGCAGGGCCAAACGCCGCGGTGAAGCATTTACTTTTATCACCAATGACGACCGGCAAATGGTCCGGGCCGTCAACCGGGCCGTCGGCTCCAATGTGGAGCAGCGCACCATCCACGATTTTAACTATCAGGCATCCACGCCTGAAACAGGCCGGCAGGCGGCTCAGGCCACGCCCCGTCAACCTATGAAAAAGAAAAAGTCCCGGCAAGATTTTCCCCCTGTGGAAGTACGCAGAAAGAGCGACTCCAAAAGGCGGGCCAACAGAGAGGCGAAAGGGGCTTTTACCTGGGTTTCAGCCGGGTAACACATAGTTTCAAAAAGCAAGGGGGCCATGCGGCCCCCTTGCTCATTTCAGGCAATCCACCCTGCGTCATACTTTCAGAGACTAGTTGCGGCCTTTTCGTGCGACGATCACGTCCATGGGCCCATGGGCCGCAATGGTTAGGTCTGCGACCATGGAGCTTTGAGTGGAAATAAATCCCGCCTTGATCATGGCGTCCGCCAAAAAACCCCGGTCAAAAGACATGTCCATGCCCTGCAGCGCCGTAGACAGCCAGGTTATCACGGATTGCGCCGGCGCCGTCTTTTCCTCGTTCAAACCGTCCGAAGTGACCAGCAGGACTCCGCCCGGATTAAGGGCCTTATAAATCTTGGCCATGAGCTCGTCCATTCTGTCCCGATAAAAATTCAGGGTGTAATTGGCCATGATAAAATCAAAGCCCTCGCCCATGGGGTCCTCCATGTAATCCCCGGAGAGAGTCTTTATCCGGGATTCCATGCCGTACTCGGCAATCAGCTCTTCAGCCACCCGGCAAACGGCTGGCTGCTCCATGATGGTGCACTTGAGAGACGGGTGGGAAGCCAACACGGCGACCGCGATCATTCCCGGCCCGCCGCCCAAATCCAGCATATTGGAGAATGAACTGAATTCAGCCAAAGCCGAAACATGCCCCGCAATTATCTGAGCGCGGCCCGCCCGGGCGTTATTGATGCTCAACCGGGCGCCCTGCTCCCAAATTTCCTCCCGGCCTGCATTCGCGGCCGGCGGAGGACCGTCGCAAATAAGATTTATCATGCCTCCGTTCATCATGGGCTTTGTCCATCTTTCCATAAAAAGAAGCATGGGGCCGATGCACTGCTCGCTGGCCGGGTCGAGATACGCCCTGGCCATGGGCGTCATTTCAAACACGCCTTTGCACTTTGTCAAGCATCCCATGGCGGTTAGGGAATTCAGCATAAATTCCGTGTTTTCCGGTTGCGTTCCAAGCCTTTCAGCCAACGTCCCGGCCGTCAAGGGCTCGTCAAATTGATTGAACACGCCCAATTCCAGGGCCGCCTTGATCAATTCCCATTTGACGGCCTCATAGGGAAGCAGGGACAAACCATTGTCGCCCGGTCCTTTCGGCGGAAGCATTTTTTTCATACTCTCAATCTCCTTTGAACCTTTGTCATCCCCGAATGCATTTTTTATCCTCACGGCTTATTCCAAATCTCCTGGACCAGGCGACAGCCCGCGTAAAACAAACCCGGTCAACTCGTTTAAAAAACGGGCGTCCGCTTCGCCCCCCCGCCCCTGATTTTCTTCATGGCGTAAAAAATGGTCGTGATACTCCCACCAAACATGGGCGGACCCGGTTATAAAAGAAAATATGTTCATGGGAGTCAGGTCCGTCCGGATTTCGCCCCGCGCCTGGGCTTGCAGGAAATACTCCTCGTACATGTGGTGCCACTCGTCCTCGCCGGGCCAGGGGTCCTGCTCTCCAGCCAGGTTGTCCCATTTGGAAAGCCGCAGCATAGAGGGGTTATCCCTGTAAAAAGCGAACATGGCCTCCACGAACTCCCGCAGGAACTCCGAGGCCGGAATGCCGACGTCAAGGACGGGGCGTTTCGACCCTGCATACCTGTCCACAATGGCGGCCTTCACCGCTTTATAAACCCCGTCCTTGCTCTTAAAATGAAACATGATCAAAGGCCCGGACACCCCTGCCTTTTGCGAGATCTCCCGAACGGACGTCCCGGCGAAGCCTTTTTCCGCAAACAGCTTTTCCGCAGCTTCCAGGATAACCGCCTTGGTGGCCTCTGCGTTGCGCGTTTGTTTTTCCTTGGACAAGCCTCTATTCTCCTTTTGAATTAATTTACTAAACGTTCAATAAGTAAATGATCCGCCGATGTCAAGCATTATTCCGCACGACAACAAAGCCCCGGACGACAACAAAAAACCCCGCCGGAAAAAGCGGGGTTTTGCCTATATTTACAGAGAGATATATTAGTTTAACTTTGAGCAAGGAATCAGCTTTGGTCCATCCTCTTTTTACGGGCCTTGTCCACCTCCAGGGAAACCTTAATTCCCCGATTTTTAATGGAATACCAAACCAGGCGTTTCTTATCCATGACGAAAAACCTGCGGCCGTACTTTTTCAGGGCCTTTTCGTTGATGTTGAAGCCCAGGCCCGGCAACGCGGGAGTCTGGAGCGAGCCCGACTGGTGGGTGAAAGGCGTCTCCAGGATGCCGTCCCTGGCCTCAATGACCCAGCCGGGAGGCGCGTAGGGATATTCCAGGGCCTTTTTCTCGGCAAAGCCGCTGGCGGCCATGAGTTGCAGGTTGATGGCAAAGCCGATGCCGTTGGTCCAGGTGTGGGGGCTGTATAAAAGGCCGTGCTCCTTGCACAGTTGGGCGACTTTAAAGGTTTGGGCGATGCCGCCGGTAAAGCAGGCGTCGGGCTGGAATATGTCCAGACAATGCCTTTTGATCATCATGGCCAGTTCAGGCAGGCCCGATGAATTAAGCTCTCCGCCGGAAATAGGAACCTTACTGTAGGCGGTCAACTCGGCCAGGTCGTCGTAGGCGTCCATGGGCAGGGGCTCTTCGATCCAGGCCAGCCCGGCGTCGGCGCAGGCGTCGGCGAAGTATTTGGCCCGCTGCATGTCCCAAAGGGGCGCTGCGCCCACGACGGTCACGCGCCAGCCCTGGTTGGCGTCTACGCCTATGGCCATTTTATCGCCCATGGCCTTGGCCGTTTCCGTAACCTGACGGATATCCATGTCCGGATCAAAATCATGGACGCGCAGCTTGACGGTGCGAAATCCTTCTTCGTACCTGGCCTGGACTTCCTCGATGCGCTCCTCCGGGCCTTTCACCTCGCCGGTGGAGGCGTAAAGGTCCACCTTGCAGGCTTTGCCGCCCAAAAGCTCGTAAACCGGCTTACCCTGCTTTTTGCCCAGGATGTCCCAGAAGGCCGGTTCGATCCATCCCTGGCGCTGCCCCACGTAGCCCACCTCCCGGACCCGCTGATTAATCAGGTCAATGTCCGTGGCTTCCTCGCCGAGCAAATACGGTCCCAGCACCTCTCCAAGACCGGCCCGCTCCCGGCCCATGGCCGTGCAGGCGCTGTATCCGGTGATGCCGTCGTCGGTAGTCACTTTAATCAGATCAAAGCGGTTTTCCGTTTGGGGGAGGCCTGGAATCCAGCTTGGATAAAAGGGCGCCGGCAAGGGGAGGGCCACGTGATAAAGCTCTATCCGCGCAATTTTGCTCATGTTTTTCTCCTTAGACATATCATGGTGATGTCATCGAACTGGGGCTCTTCGGCCATGTGTTTAAACAGCGCCTTATCCACGGATAAAACCAGGCCGTGGGCCGAATCCTGGGCGCCTTCCACCAGAGACAGGATGCGCTTACGGGAAAAAGCCTTTCCTTCCGGGCTGCGGGCGTCCAGCACGCCGTCAGTGTATCCATAAAGCAGGTCGCCGGCTTCCATCGTAACGGCGCCATGGCCGAACTCAATGCCTTCCCGCAGACCTGCTGCCGGCCCGGTGGGGTTCAAGAGCTCCTGCGATCCGTCTTTTCTCGCCAGGATCGGGGGTTCGTGGCCGGCATTCACATAATCCAGCGTGCCGCCGGCCGGGTCCAAGACGCCCAAAAACACGGTGGCGAACATGCCCTGCTCTCCGTGCACGGCCGCTATATAGTCATTGGTGTGGGAAACAGCGTACAAGGCGTTTTGCACCGGACCGTCATGGCAATGCCCGTCGTCGCAGGCCTCGCCCAACTGCAGGGTGTACACACGCAAAAGGCTTCTGAACAAAGCCATGAACAAGGCCGAGCCAACCCCTTTGTCGCAGACATCGGCAATGACAAAGGCCACGCCGCCTCCAGGCAGCTTAAAGACGTCGTAAAAATCCCCCGCCACCTGCCTCGCCGGATGAAAATCCGCGTCAATCTCCCAGCCGGAAACCTCGGGGATGTCCTTGGGAAGAAAATCCTGTTGAATTTTGCGTCCCTGCTCCATCTCCAATTCCATGATCTTCATGCGCTCCTTATCCCTTAGAACGCCGATCATGTTGTTGAAACTTTCGGACACGGTCCCCAATTCGTCATTGGAAACCAAAGGCGCCCTCACGTTATAATCTCCGGCCTCCACCTTTCTGATAGCCCTTTCCAAATTCGCCAGGGGAACGACAATGCTTCTGGCCGCCATGCGGGCTACAATTAACGTGGCGATGGTGCATCCAACCAGCAGAAAAGAAATGACAGCCAACTGGGAGTGCAGCAGGGACTCCGGGTTCTGCGCCAGCATGAGCCGGGTTTTGTTGTACACCACGACGGACAACATCAGGATGGGAAGCACCCCGGTCACAATCAGGGAGATGATAATTCTCGTCCCCATGGTCATACGCCAGGCGCCTTTTACTCCGGTAATTTTGTCGTTAGGGAACAATTTCGGCCATAGTTCCCGGCTGAAAAGCTCCATGTTAAAATAGACCAGACTCGTGGTTATAACTCCGGAAAACAATATCCCCAGGAACATGCGATACGGCAAACGCGGATCGCCGGAGATATTTTCAAGAAAGGGTATCATCACGGGGAAAACCAGGGAGGCGGCCAGCCAGTTCCAAATGGTGGCCAGAGCGGATAAATAGGGAAGATTGATGACTTTTCTTTTGGCGATCTCCTTGATCCCAGGAGCCTCCTGCATCTGTCCGTTCAGGACGTCCATATACCCCACAACATCGCGGAACCATCTGCGAACGGCAAGCCCGGTAATCAGGGTTTGAAAGAGAAAAATCCCCGCCGATCCATAGAAAATCCCGCTTAAATTGTCTGCGACGGTGATTGAGTCGAAAAACACAAAATATAAGACGCAAAGCGCCATGCCCACAAAATTTCCGCCGACCGTTCTGCGGCGGAAGGACCTCAGCACAAACATTTTGCTGAAGGACTCTGCACCGCTTTGACTATTTTGTGTATCGTCCAAGTCTTTCACTGCTCTTCCCCGCTATCTGAACCAAAAGCCGGACGCTGCACAGCGCCGCGCCCCCGCCGCATTTTGGCAAGGTATAGCTATTTATGCAGAATGTCTACGACTTCGATTATTTTGACCCATGAAACACTCCCATATTAACAGGAGAAGGGCCGCTATGCCAACCCCTGCCGCGATCCAAATTCCTTTGGGTCGAAAGATTAACAAAACGTCCCTTTGCCCCGGCTCCGTAACATGGACGCCAAGCAGGCCTTGCACGTCTACAACCCACCCCCAGGACGACGACCAGCCCGGATCGTAATTCTGGTTGATTACGCAAAGCCCCGGCGTCTGCATATCAACATGAACCCTTATCCGGTTATAACTCGCGTCAAGGAGCCTGACTTCGCCCCGGCCTGAAGCCAGCCAGGCTTCCCCGCGGTAGCTGTGCAAATATTCTTCAGGGCCGCCGGCTCCCAACTCCAACCGGGATGGTACGGCGTTCGTGGGAATTTGAATGCTTGAATGCCACTTGATCACCCCCGTATTTTCCATAAGGTTTATATACAAAGGGCCATAGAGCACTTGGCTGAAACCCGCCCGCTGCCCCGCCTCCGGAGGATCATGAAAAAAAGTCAGCGGTATGATCAGCCGGTTGGCCGCCAGGGGATAAACCGCCGCAAAGGCCATAAAAAGGGCCAAAGCTAACTTACCATTTCGGTGCTTCATTCGGTTGAACAAGGTGTGAAAAAAGCCTCCGAAACCTATACAGATAAAGAATAAGATAAAAAAATTAAAGTACTTGACCGTATTATACATGGCCCCAAACACAGGCAAGCGGGACAAAGGCGCGAAAAGGTCAAAGGGCAAGTATAAGCTAAAGCTGACGGCGATGGACAACCCCAGCAGGACCGCAACGCCTATATAGCGCCGAAAGGACAGCAGGGGGGACAGGCAGGCCAGAGCCAGGGCAAGCCCCCCGCACCCGATATACTCCGGCCCCACAAGATTCGGCCCGACTCCGCCCGAGGCTTTGGCAATCTCAATAAAAGGGCGCGTTTTGATGAAACCTTCCCAAAAAGCGGCGATTCCCTGGAACGGATTAAGCGCCGGCATGGCTTCCTGGGCGGGCTTGAATATCTGGTAGTCCACAGCCCTGGGATTGACGGCCAGCAGGCCGGTCAGGAGATAAAACTTAACCGCTCCGACCAAACAGGCGAAAACCGCGGCCAGGATTAGATTTTTTAAGGCCAGGCCCCCGCTTAAGCCTGCGTCATCCGGCTTTGGCAAGGCTTTGCCGAAGAGCCAGAGCAGCCCCAAAAAGAGTAAAGTCACTGGAAAGACAAAGTTCGCCTCCGCCAACAGCAAATACAGCAACAGCACAGCGGCGAAAAAGTATCTTTTGTCCCTTCCGGCGCCGGCCAGGCAAAAGGCGATTATGGGAAAGAGGTAATAAAAGGTCTCCCAGTAGTTTCCCCCAAAGAGGCGGGCCGGCAGCCACCCGGATACGGCGTACAAGGCGGTCGCGCTAAACACGCCCCACCGGTTGAAACCGAGGCTCCGCCGCGTATACAAAGCCATTCCGGCCGTCCCGGCAAGAAATATCAAAAAGACGTTAATGCGGCACCCAAGGATTTCTCCGGCCGCGAGTATAATGGGGAACAAAGGGGAAAAGGAAGGGTCGTGCGGGTGGGCCGCCAAAGGAAACCCGCCGTTCACATACGGGCTCCAGAACCCGGGTTCGCCCTGATCCAGCACGGCGTCCCGGGCCGCCTTATGGTGAAAATACAACTGCCGCCAGTCCCCGTTGGAAAAATCCGCCGTCTTGCCGGGGCGAAAAAACAGGGGGACAGCCATAATAAGGCACGCCAAAACCACCAGCGCAGCCATTATGCGGTTTTGCATCCGCCTGCTTGGAATGAATCCCGGATCAGTCAGATTTATTTTCCCATTTGAACTGGAATTCCACCTCTTCCGAGTTTCCTTCCCGCTCATGCTCAATGTTGAAAACCGCGCCCGCCGGCACGTTGACTCGCTCCCCGGCAATCTGAATGCGGAAAGGCTTGCCGCTCTCCAGGCAATCCGCCAGGCGCCTGAGCTTTTCCACCGTCTGCTTGACGGAATACTCTTTAACGACGTCGCGTTCTTTCTTGGCTGCCATAATTATCGCTCCTTTTAATTCGTCGGGCGCTCAAAATAGCATATTCGCCCAACCGATACAAGACTGAGGCGTTTGGCGGGCGTCCCTGAAAACGCACAGCGGCCTTCCCTAATGGAAAGATTTTTGCATAAAAATCCGAAAGCTCAGCTTTGCCTGACCGTCCTGAATTCACGCAAAATTTCACGATCGCGCCAAAAAAAGAACGATCGCTCGTTTTTTTATTGACACCCGAATCAATATGCTTGATAATTGCCCCAACATTCGGGCGGACCAGCCCGAACAACCTCAAGGAATGATATTGCCAATGAGCCGTTTATACATGGTGCGCCACGGACAAGCCTCTTTCGGGACGCCGAATTACGACAGATTGTCCCCCACAGGGCAAGAGCAGTCAAAGAACCTGGCCAGGCATCTCATTGACAAGCAATCCAAGTTTCATGCGGTGTACACGGGAAACATGCTGCGTCATCAGCAGACCGCCCAGCCCCTGGTGGATGAGGGCGGCCTTGAGGGCCTGTGCCCAGGCGATTTTGTGGTGAACGGGGCTTTTGACGAATACGACGCAACCACCGTGTGGACCATCCAGATTGAGGAGATGATCCGGGAGAAGCCTTCCATCGCCCAGGAGTTAAACAGGCTTCCGGACGACCGCGAGATGTTTGAAAGGCTTTTCCGCCAGGCCATGCTCAGATGGGTGAGCGGGGAGCAGGACGAGGAAAAAGGCCCCACCTGGCAAGCCTTTTCCAGCAGGGTCGCCAAAGGCGTGAAAGAAGTAATGGAAACCCACGGGGACGGCGAGAACGTGATAGTTTTCTCCTCGGCCGGCCCGGTTTCAGCCGCCCTGCAGTTCGTCCTGGACCTGGATTACACCAAAGCCATGGAACTGGCATTCGCCACGTTGAACGCATCCGTTACTGTTTTTGAATTTAACAGGAATCACATAACGCTCCAAGGGTATAATAATGTGTCGTACCTGGACGAGTCACTCATTACCGATCGATAAACCAAGGAGGACTGCATGGATTTTGCCATCTCTGAAAAAATGGAAACCATTCTCGGCATGATTAGAGAATTTGTGGACAAGGAACTCATTCCCATGGAGCCTGAATTCCTGACTAATGAGTTCAGGGATATGGAACCCGAGCTGGAAAAAAAGCGGGACATGGTCAAAAAGATGGAGCTGTGGGCGCCCAACCATCCCAAGGAATACGGCGGAATGGGCCTGAACCTCATGGACCATGCCCTGGTTTCCGAAGCCCTGGGCCGCACGCCCATCGGCCACTATGTTTTCGGCTGCCAGGCGCCTGACGCGGGCAACATAGAAATCCTGAACCTCCACGGCACGCCCGAGCAAAAGGATAAATACCTCCAGCCTTTGGTTGAAGGTAAAATCCGCTCCTGCTTCTCCATGACGGAAGTGGAGCAGCCCGGCTCCAACCCCGTGATCATGGACACCACGGCGGTCAAGGACGGCGACGACTACATCATCAACGGCCACAAATGGTATTCCTCTTCCGCGGACGGCGCAGAATTCGCCATTGTCATGGCGGTGACCAACCCTGACAACGCCAAGTACATGCAGGCCAGCATGATCATCGTGCCCAGCGACACACCAGGCTTCAACCTGGTTCGCAACATCCCGGTCATGGGCCATGCAGGCAGCGGCTGGTCCAGCCACGGCGAAATCCTGTATCAAAACTGCCGCGTACCCCAGTCCAACCTGCTCGGCCCCGAGGGCGGCGGATTCGTCATCGCGCAAGAACGCCTCGGGCCCGGCCGCATCCATCACTGCATGCGCTGGATCGGCATCTGCACCCGCGCTTTCGACCTGATGGTTCACAGGGCCAACACCCGCATGATGGCCCCCGGACAGCCCCTGGGCTCCAAACAAATCATCCAGGCCTTTATTTCCGAAAGCGCCGCCGAAATTCAAGCGGCCCGCCTCATGGTTCTCCAGGCCGCATGGGCCATGGAAACCAAGGGACACAAGGAAGCCCGCAAGGAAGTCTCCTTGATCAAGTTCTATGTTGCCGGAGTTATGCAAAAAGTTATCGACAGGGCCTTGCAGGTTCATGGCGGACTTGGTATGACTGACGATACGATAATCGCCTTCCTGTTCAGGCATGAAAGAGCCGCCCGCATCTACGACGGCGCCGACGAAGTGCACAAGGCAAGCATTGCCCGGAGAATTTTAAAGGAATACGAAGGCAAAAACATCAGATAGATGCTTTGGAAAAGGCCTTTCAGGGCGTCAGGCCCCGGGAGGCCTTTCCCTCATAACAAGAAAACGGAGGGAACCACCGACCCCGCTATGATGACTTATGAAGAGTTTAAAAGCATGGTCCATCTTTCGCGGCGAGAGATCTGCAAGGAGATCTTCAACGAAAACAAGGACCTGATCAAAGTCAAAAAGCCTGAAAGGGTGGTAAAGAACCTCGGGAAAATATTCGAGGCCACCCTGGCCTTGAGCAATAAAAAAGGATTCCATGCCATGAGCCTGAGGGATCTCTCCTCAGGCGCAGGCCTTTCCATGGGCGCCTTGTATTCCTATTTTTCCAGCAAGGAAGAGCTGCTGCGCATGATCCAGGATCAGGGTCGACGCATCACTTCGCGCATCCTGGAGGAGCAGATAGGAACCGTCGAGGCCACCCGGGAAAAATTGCAAACAGCCATTGTTGTGCACCTTTATCTTTCCGAGGTCATGCAGCCATGGTTTTATTTTTCCTATATGGAGGCCAAAAACCTGCCCAAGCGCGCCCAAAAGGAAGCCATCTTGAGCGAGTTGTCCACCGAGCAGATGTACGCGGACATCATTAAGCAGGGCCAGCGGGAAGGCATCTTTAAGCCAAGGGATCCGGAAATGACCTCGGCTTTTATCAAGGCCATGTTGCAGGACTGGTATTTGAAAAAATGGAAGTACCAGGCCAGACAGGTTACCGTGGACGCATACGGCAAAGTTGTGGTAGATTGGGCCTTCGCATACCTGGACAACCAAACTGCAATGGAACAATAGAACCGCCATGAGCCTGATACTGGATCAACCGCATGCCCCCCGGGAAGGCGAGGAGTTGGACCTCGCGTCCATCGAGCCTTTTTTAAAAGACTCCATCCCCGGCCTGGACGGTCCTATTGAAATCAGTCAATTCCCGTCAGGACATTCCAACCTGACATACAGCATCAAAGCCGGAGACAGGGACTTGGTCCTGCGCAGACCCCCATTCGGCGCCAAAGCCAAATCCGCCCACGACATGGGGCGGGAGTACCGGGTGATGAGCGCCCTGCACGGAAAATTTCCCTATTGCCCCAAGCCCCTGGCCTACACGGAAGACGCCTCCATCATAGGAAGTCAGTTCTATGTCATGGAGAGGATCAAGGGGACCATCATCAGAAAGGACGTTCCCGAAGGCCTGAACCTTGGGCCGGAAAAAGCCAGGGCATTGTGCCTGGAGATGATGGACGTCCTGGCTCAGCTCCATACCCTGGATATCAAGGAAGTGGGGCTGGAAAACTTCGGCAAGCCCAAAGGATACACCCAAAGGCAGGTGCAAGGGTGGACCAGGCGCTACCACAACGCCAAAACACCCGACACGCCTGATTGCGAGCCCATCATAGAATGGCTGGAAGCCAATATGCCCCCGGAACCGGACCGGGCCTCCGTGCTTCACGGCGATTTCAAGATGGACAACGTAATCCTGGATCCCCATGACCCCACCAAAATCATCGGGGTCCTGGACTGGGAAATGTCCACCACGGGCAATCCCCTGATGGATTTGGCGAACCCGGTCAGCTACTGGGCTCAGGCCGACGACGAGCAGGATTTTATCGACATTCGCATGATGCCCACCCACATACCGGGGGCATTGACCAGAAAAGAACTTATCGAACGATACGCCGAAAAAACCGGGTTTGACATCCCGGACTTCACATTTTACATCTGCTTCGGCGTGTTTCGGTTAATTGTCATAGACCAGCAAATTTATTATCGTTTCTACCACGGCCAGACCAAAGACGAACGTTTCGCCGAGTTTATCCACAGGGTGCATGTTTTAACCAAAAAGGCCAGCGCCATTATAAAAGGCGGCATGAGCCTGTAAAGAATCTTCTCCCTGGGAGCCAAAAAACTGGCCGTTATTTTACCGGATGAAAACGATTTCCCGTTGTGTGAACGCCTGTGACAAGAATATTTAGGAGCAATCCATGAGCGAAACATTAGACAAACCAAAAGAAATTCGGGAAGGCGAAGAACTGGAAGCCGCGGCAATCGAACCCTTTTTAAAGGACTCCATTCCCGGCCTGGAAGGCGAGGTGAAGGTCAGCCAGTTTCCCTCCGGCCACTCCAATCTGACATACAGTATTTCCGTGGGAGACGCGGACCTTGTTTTGCGCAGGCCCCCGTTCGGCACCAAAGCGGCCACAGCCCATGACATGCACCGGGAGTACAAGGTATTGAAGGCGCTTCGCGAGGCCTATCCCTATTGCCCCGAAGTGCTGGCCTACACGGACGACGAGTCCGTCATCGGCTGCCCCTTCTACGTCATGAGGCGGATCAAGGGCATCATCCTGAGAAAAGAGCTTCCCAAGGAACTGAATTTCACGCCTGAAAAAACCCGGGCCTTTTGCGAGGAATTGATCGACGTCCACGCTGCACTTCATAACGTGGATATGTATGAAGTGGGCCTGGACACCTTCGGCAAGCCCGAGGGCTACACCCGCAGGCAGGTGGAAGGCTGGAGCAAGCGCTATCGCAAGGCCAAAACCCCGGACGTCCCGGACTGTGAAGCCATCATGGCCTGGCTGGCCGAACGCATGCCCCCGGACCCGGACAAAGCCACCATCCTCCACGGCGACTTTAAGCCCGACAACGTCATCCTGGACCCCAACAACCCGACCAAGATTATCGGCGTCCTGGACTGGGAAATGGCCACCATCGGCAATCCCCTGATGGACCTGGGCAGTTCTCTCGGGTACTGGACCCAGAAAGGCGACCCAGACGAAATGCGGTCCGCCCCCATGATGCCCCCGGAGCTTGGAGAGGTCATGTCCCGGAAAGAGATCATTGATCGCTACGCCGAAAAAACCGGCATCAACATGGACAACTTCAACTTCTACTGGTGCTTTGGCATTTTCCGCCTGATCGTCATCGCCCAGCAGATTTACTATCGGTTCTACCACAAGCAGACCAAGGATCAGCGCTTCGCCCAATTGGGCTTAGCCGTGCACATCCTGGCCAACGCCGCCGACCGCATCGTGGAGGGCAAGCTGGAAATTTAGCCCGGAAGTCTTTCAGACAGAACAAAAAATCAAGCCCCGCCTCCGCAATTGAGTTTGCCTGTCAGGCGCTCACGCGAGCGGGGCTTTTTTGTTATCCGTTTTCAGTCATCCATCCCTGGACGCCGCCCCGAATTGCTAAAGAAAGTCAACTAATCAAAGACGTCCCCCCAAATTAAGACGTCCCCCCAAATTCTATTATCAAATGATTTCAATAGCCTTTAAAGTTATTGACTTTTTGACGGACGTCCCGCAGAATCCTAACTTTTTATATCTCTGAAATTATGCATTATTTTTTGCTAAAATTCCATTTTAAAATGGATTTAATCGCCTTTTCCAAAGAACAACATGTCGCTCTGCGCCCCCGGTTGAATTACAAATAGGCTTCATTTGGCGGCAATATGGCCCGCCAGGCGTTTGCCCAGGCTGGCAAGGGTGTAGGAAGGCGGCACGCCCCAGGCTTCGGGGATGACCGAGCAATCGCACACGAACAGGTTTTCTATGCGGGTCATGAGGTTGGCGTCCACCACGTCTCCTATCTTGGCCGTGCCGCCGGGATGCCCGGCGATGTACCAGGTTTTGAAGCAATCCATGGCGCCCGCCCCTTTCAGGATCTTTTTTGCGATCCCGTATCCCTTTCTTAAACGCCCCCAATCCGCCTTGCCCAGGTTTTTCATGACCCCGCCGCGATCCGTCAGGCGGCCTCCCAGGTCGTCCCGGATTTTCACCATAATGCCCAACACCTTTTTGTGAGCCAAAACCTTGTCAAAGCGCATCATCTGGGCCGTAAAGCCCATGTACACCGAGGGATGCACGGAAAGGTCCGTCAGCATGATTCCCTCGTCCTCAAAATGCACACCCGCGGTCATGGGAACCTCGCCGCCGCCCACGGAATCCCCGGTCACGCCAAAGGCCATCACAAGGGGATCCACAAAAAAATTGCAGCCCGCTTCTTTTACGCCCGAACGGCGGAGAATAATCGGAGATCCCAAGCCTCCGGCCCCCAAGACCACCATGGGCGCAAAAGCCTTGCGCTCCCTGCCCTTATGCCTGAAGACCACGCCTTCGGCCCGGTCGTTTTTGACGATCACCCGGCGAACCCGGGCGCGATCCATCAATTGGGCGCCGTTTGCAACCGCTTCGTGGGCGAAGTTGCGCGCGGTCCATTTGGCGCCGTAGGGGCAGCCTGTATAGCACTTGTAGCAATCCAGGCGGCATTTATCCTGATAGATGAATTTGCGGATTTTCTTCCAATCGTATCCCAGGGAGCGGGCCGAATCGGTCAAACGCCGGACGCCCTCGCCCGTCAGGGAGTCTTTCAAGGGAGCGCAGGGAATTTCGTCAAGGACTTCCGCCGCCTCTTGGGAGACGTCCACGCCGTACCGTTCAAGCATTGCAACCGGAGGGTCGAATGCGGTGGCGCAATACAAGGACGTGCTGCCCCCCACGGTGGTGGCC
Organism: Desulfatibacillum aliphaticivorans DSM 15576; assembly: GCF_000429905.1. Taxonomy (NCBI): domain Bacteria; kingdom Pseudomonadati; phylum Thermodesulfobacteriota; class Desulfobacteria; order Desulfobacterales; family Desulfatibacillaceae; genus Desulfatibacillum; species Desulfatibacillum aliphaticivorans. The sequence goes on from NZ_AUCT01000002.1 coordinate 207,925, forward strand.
CGGCCTACGATCAGGCCCTGGGGAGTGACAAAGACATTCTTCCCGGGCGCGCCGATCATGGAAAGGCTCTGAACCTGGGAGCCGTTAAAAGGCTCCCCGCCTCCCCATTCCAGCATGAGCACCCTGGCGCCTTTGGCGCTGAGGCCCCGGGCCGTGGAAGCGCCGCCCGGCCCCGTTCCGACGATGATGGCGTCGTATTGCATGGAAGTTCCTCCGTTCGAGGCTTTTATTCTACGCTTGGTATAGACAAGGATAATTCAGGAGGCGAAGGATTGCAAGAAATTTTGAAAAATGCGCAATAAAACGACTTAACTCTATACTTTCGAGAATCAAGTTTTCTTCACATATCCATGAAATTGCAGTAGGCTATGAGGTATTCAACATCAAGCCGGCGTCCCAAGAACTCCCTCCTCCTTGACGGGGGAGGGTTGGGGTGGGGGTGACATTGGGCGTCATTCCGGATAGTTCCCCCCCATCCTGTCCTTCCCCCGCCAGGGGGGAAGGGACCATGACTCTCGGGCTCTGGTATATAGATAGATATGAGCCGCATACATAACTATCTGATTTCAAAGCACTACGTTCAATCGTAAACGTTGAGGACTTAACTCCAATCTTTCGGGATTGGGATTAGTGCTTAAAAGAAAAAATTTAAAATGTACTTTCCTGCAACGAACAGCACGCAAAAGCATAAAACCATTTTAATGGTTCTTGGAGCAAAAAACTTCTGGCAGCGGGCGCCCATATAGATTCCGGCCAGGCCTCCCAGGCCGAACAACAGCCCCAGGCCAATGTCCGGGGCGACGGAAACGCCTGGATAGTATCTTGCCAGAAAGCTGTAAAAGGCGACTCCCGCAATGGAGGTGGCAAAGGTGCCCATAAGGGCCGCGCCCGCCACGGTGTATACGGGCAGGCCGAAAATGGCCACCATGAACGGCGCGATAATGGAGCCGCCGCCGATGCCGTATATGCCTCCGATAATCCCGACAATAAAGCACAGCAGATAAATTTTAAGGGTGGACACGGAATAGGAGTCCTGGTCGAATTCAAAAGAGATGGTGGACATGGAGAATTTCGCCTGTCCCACGGAAGGGCGATTTCCCTCATTAGCCGCCATGCCCTTGCCCTTAGTTCCCTTCAACACGTCCAGCACCAGCCGATATCCCAGATACAGGAGCACCAGCCCGGCGAAAAACTTGAAGTTTTTCGGATCAGGAAGCCACTTGACCCGAACCCATGCGCCGATAAACACGCCTGGCAGGGTTCCGACCACCACGGCCCAGGCCAGAGGCCAAAGCATGCGCTGTTCCCTGATGAACCGGTAAATTCCTCCCGGGATGGCGACAATGTTAAACAGTTGGTTTGTAGCGCTGACGGACGGGGACGAATACCCCAGCACGCTCACTTGAAAAGGAAGCAGCATGAATGCGCCGGAGACCCCGCCCATGGAGGTGAAAAAGGACACGGCGAACGCCACCAGGGGCGGAACCAAAGGATGGACGTTGATGTCTGCAACGGGAAAATACATGGCTGCTCCTGAACGTTAAAAGCTCGGACCCACGCGCTCGATAGATTGGAAGCACACCCATGCCATATGCTTACTGATCTTATCTATGCCACATATACGGCTTCCAGCCAAGTAAAATGGACGGCCGACTGCCACAAAGTGGTATACAAAATTTGGGCTGCAGGAAGTCTCTTGCGCCCTTAAACGGCCCGTGATACTTTATCCGATCTCCGGGGCGACCGACAAACGTCCCGATGCGGATCGTTTTTTACCATAACAAGGAGAACCTTTATGCAGGTGCTTGTAGAAAAAAACGGACCGGTCTTTACGGTAATCATCAACCGGCCTGACAAAAAAAACGCCGTGGACGGCCCCACCGCCCAACTTCTCGCCGATGCATTTCGTGAATTCGACGCGGACGACTCCGCCAGCGTCGCCGTGTTATGCGGCGCGGACGGAACCTTTTGCTCGGGCGCGGACCTCTCGGCGGTCGCGGACCCGGAAGGGGGGCGGCTGCATCAGTTGAACGAAGACATGAGCCAGGACGGCCCCATGGGCCCCAGCCGCATGCTGTTGTCCAAACCGGTCATTGCAGCGGTTTCCGGCTACGCCGTGGCCGGCGGCTTGGAATTGGCCCTGTGGTGCGATTTGCGCGTGATGGAGTCGGACGCCGTATTCGGCGTGTATTGCCGCAGGTACGGAGTGCCCTTGATAGACGGAGGAACCCAGCGCCTGGCCCGTTTGATAGGCCAGAGCCGGGCCATGGACATGGTGCTTACCGGCCGCAGCATCGGAGCGGAAGAGGCATTTGCCATGGGCTTGGCCAATCGGGTGGTCGGCCCGGGATCATCCCGCCAGGCCGCCGAGGAATTGGCCGCGCGCATTGCCAAGTTCCCCCAAACCTGCATGCGAAGCGACCGCATGGCTCTGTTAAAAGGCTTTAACATGGACTTTGACAAAGCCATGGAAATGGAATTTCAAATGGGTCTGGATGTCATAAGAAGCGGAGAAACCGTGTCGGGCGCCCAACGGTTCGTGGCCGGCCAGGATAGGGAAAAGCCCTGAGCTTATTATAATATTTATGGATGCCGCAAAACCCCATAGCCCCATGCCTCCGCATCTTGAAGCCAAAGTGCAGCAAGTCCGGGACATGCTGGCCGCCCAGAAGTCCGTGCTCGTGGCTTTTTCCGGCGGCGTGGATTCCAGCCTGCTGTTAGCCCTGGCCCAACAGGCTCTGGGAGATAAAACCGCCGCAGGCACCGTGGACTCGCCCCTGCTTCCCCAACGCGAAAAACAGGAAGCCGCTCTTCTTACGCAACAGTTTGGAATCAAACATCATATTATTAAAGCAGGCGAGATGGAGGTCCAGGAATTCAGGGCGAACCCAAAAAACCGGTGCTATATTTGCAAAGGACTTCATATGCGGGCTCTGATGGAGCTTGCAAAATCGCTGGGGCTTGCTAAAGTCGCCCACGGGGCGAATACGGACGACTATTCGGATTACCGTCCCGGCCTCCAGGCCGCCCGTGAGTTGGGCGTTTTATCTCCCCTGGCGGACGCGGGATTGAGTAAGCAGGAAATCAGGGAAGCCTCCAAGGCCCTTGGGCTGAAAACGTGGGACAAGCCGTCCATGGCTTGCCTCGCCTCCCGGATTCCCTACGGCAGCGAGGTGACTGCCGAAAAACTAGCGGCCATTGAAAAGGCCGAGGATTTTTTACGCAGCCAGGGATTCAAGCAGTTTCGGGTGCGCCATCACGGCGAAATCGCCCGCATTGAAGTAAATGAGGAAGACTTTGAAAGAATTCTGCTCAAGCCGCTCCGTCAGGCCCTTTTAAGGGAGTTGGAAGGCTTGGGCTTTTCTTATATAAGCCTGGATCTGTCAGGATATAAAACCGGCAACCTTAACAAAGGGATTGTTTAAAGCCGCGCCCTGCGGCCAAGCGGTCCGAAGAAGTTGAAAGACATGCCAAAAATAGAACTTAAAGACGCTATCAAGACGCAAAACCAAGACCAGGACAAGGTCATCACGCCGGAAGAAACTTTGGAACGATTCCGGGAGAGGCTGGCCCAGGTGGACCTGGACATCCTGGAAAAAACCGTACGCGTGGACAACGGCCGCCTGGACATTCCGGTTTTTATGAGCATGTGCGGCGGCGACGCCCGGGCGCTCACCGGAAACCGGAAGCAAATGGGCAAGGGGGGAACTCCGGCTCAGGCCGAGGCCAGTGCGGTCATGGAGTTGGCCGAACGCTTCAGCTTATATGCTTTTTCCAACAATCCGGGCAATTTTGTGGTGGACACCCAGTTGAACCTGCGGGGCCGGGCCATGGCGCCCCATTTAATCGCCCAGTCCGTTAATGACGACTCCGAGGATCTGGAAAAAGCCCTGGGGCTGTTCTCACGCTATCCCCAAAGATGGCGCCTGGGCGCCAACCTCACCACCGGCCAGCAGGTGATGGTTCCCTTTGACTGGTTTTTCTCCATCAACGAATTCAATGGGACTTCGGCCGGAAACGTGACGGAAGAGGCCTTGTGCCAGGGAATCAGCGAAGTGGTGGAACGCCATGTTTGCGCCCGGGTTTCCCGGGAGTCCATCCCATGCCCCCTGATCCGCAGGGACAGCATTACGGACCCCATGGCCCTGGAGCTTATCCGGAAATTCGATGATAACGGCGTGGAGCTCTTCCTTGTGGACCTGACGCTGGACATGGGAATTCCCACGGTCGGGGCTTTGGCCTACGATCCGGCAACCATGGGCGAGAGCAGCGAAATAGTCTGGACCGCTGGAACCGCGCCCAACCCGCAAAAAGCCCTGTGCCGCGCCATTACCGAAGTGGCCCAGTTGGCCGGGGATTTCAACTCCGGCGCCAACTACCTCGCCAGCGGCCTGCCCAAGCCAAAATCCCTGGAAGAACTGGATTTTATCCTGAAATCCCGCCTGGAAACCCGAATCCAAGACATGCCCGACCTGTCCAACGACAATATCCGCCTGGAGGTGGAGGCCCTGGCTGCGGCCCTGGAGCCCAAGAACATGGAAGTCATAGCCATTGAGACCACCCATCCCGGCCTGGGCATCCCGGCTTTTTACAGCATTATCCCCGGCGCTCATTTCAGGGAAAGAGCCAAACGCAATCGGGTGGGCCTGTTCCTCTCCAAACTCATATCGGAAAACGAGCCGCCCCACGAGGCCATGTCCTGGCTGCTGAACATGGACGCCGCCCTGCCCGGCCGGTATTATCTGATTTTTAATATCGGCGTGCAATACATGGCCCTGGACGATCCGGAAACCGCCCTGACCTGCTTTAAAAAGGCCATGGAATTCGACCCGGAGCCTGAAGACGCCCCCAGCATTCTGGTTTACATGGGAGTCGCCTTAAAGGACATGGGCCGCTATCAGGAGGCTCTCGGCATCCTGAAAAAGGCAGAGGCCATGGACCCGGACCGTACGGACTGCCACAACCTCATGGGCTTTTGCTATTTCAGCCTCAGGCGGCACGAAGAAGCCATCGCCAGCTTCCAGAAAGTCATTGACCTGGATCCGGGCTCGGCCATCGATTACGCCAATATCGCTTCGAACTACAGGGATATGGGCGAGACGGAAATGGCCATCCAATACTACAAGCAGGCCTTGGCTTTAGATCCCTCCATTGATTTTGCCAGAGCCAACCTGGAACGCCTGGCAAGCTGACAGACCTAAAAACGCCTGTCCGGGGCCGCCCGGGCAGGCGTCAAATATTCGTCTTAATGTCATTGAATTGACAACCGTCACTCCCTCATTTTTTGATCTCTAGGCTTTCCCCAGCACCCGGTTTTTAAAAATTTGAAAACCCTTAACGATAGAGTTCCAGATGAACAGCACCGCGTCCCGCGGGTCGAACATGGGGCTCGGCAGCTTAAACACGTAAGGGACCTTGATCATAAGATCCCGAACTCCTATGGGGCAGCCTTTGATCCTGTATACCTTTTGCGCCTCCAGCCTGCCCGTCACCTTGGCGCAGGAGCCGATGAGCATGACCGGGCCGTCCGGGCAGATGACATCGCCGTCGTACACTCCGCACACAATAGCGCCGGGTCTGGCCTTTTTCAGGCTGCCGGGGGTGCGTTTTTCAATGGTTCCCAGGCATCCTTTCAGGCCGCCTTCGCAGCCGCCGTCGCAGACCATGCCCGTGTCCCAGGCGTTTCCGGAATAAAATGTAATGGGCGTATCCAGTTCGCTAAGAACCTGAAACAGGCTGTTCTTGCCCTTGGGACGGGCCTTGAGCTCTTCCAGATCCGCGTCGCCCGAAACATCGATGTCGTCAATATTCAAGGAGCCGTAGCCGCGTTCCTCAGCGATTTTCAGGTGCGCCACATCATGGGGGTCGTAGCCCATAATATGAGCGGCGACCACGTCGGCGGCCAGGGGGTTGTCCGCAAAAATCAGCAGGCCCAGCCTCACCGGATAAGGGGCGGATTCAAAACCGTAGGTAATGTCTATGGCGTCCCCGACTACCAGGTCCGGGTATCCGGGCTCCAGAAGGTCCACGATTTTTTCATGAATGCGGTGATCGTGATAAAGCATCCGCTCCTTGTGGACCAGCAGGCCTATGTTCAGCTTTAATGCATGGGTGATGGATGCAAAAATATGGTACTTGAGCTTGGGCATCCAAACCTTGACGTCCGCCTCGGCAATGTATTTGGAAAGCAGCATCTCCTTATGCCATTTGGCTTTGGAGAGCGTTGTCTTAATTAGCGGATGCTCGTTCAGGTCCAGCAGGGTTATGCCTTCCTTTTTCGCCATGTCAAAATAGCCGGACTCTTTAAAAAACAAACGGGAGGGAATTCCGAATCCCCCGGATTCTCCAATCACCAGGCTTTCCGGCTGGTCCTTGCGGATTACTTCGGCCATGGCCGCCGTCAACTGGGGATGCGTGAAAGAATTGTGGATATATTTTTTGTTAGCCGTCACCACATTGGGTTTTATAAAGACCTTGCCCTGAAACCGGAAGCCCAGTTCCTGCACGGTTTCCTTTATAATCCCCCCCATAAGATCCCGATTGTAGTCGGCGCAGGATCTTAGAATAACCCTCGGTTTTTGCATGAAATTTTCCTCCGGGATGGTTATAGAACATACTGAGGCAATATATCATCAGGACATTGGAATGACAAGCCTCCGGGCTTCGGAATTTTTGCCCTGCGCTGACAATCCCTGACTTCAAGCAGAGAGATAAGGGAGTTCAGGACAATCTTCCGGCCCCTAATGCTTGACTCATGAAATTTTTCAGGGTAAACTTACGTACTTACGTCCAGAACAACTCAATTGGCGAAAATGTGAAGTTAAACACTCAACGCTGTTCAGCCCAGAATGCTGTTTTTGTGCGCTTAATCCGGAGGAATTATACTAATGGGCGTCCTTAGAAAGCACCCCGCTGTTTTTCTCGGTCTTTTCATCATGCTGTTATTTTTTGTTCTTAACGCTGTACGCGTGGAGTTTTTAGACGCTCTGGACAATAAATTGTACGACATTGCCATGAATATTCGCGGCGATTTTGAAGCGCCCAGCGACGTGGTCCTGGTTGAAGTGGATGAAGAGTCCATCAAGCGGCTTGGCCGGTGGCCCTGGCCCCGGACGATCCTGGCCGAGGGCATTGACATTATCGGCCAGGGCCAGCCCAAGGTTATCGGCCTGAATGTTATTTTGTCCGAAGCCCAGACTACGGACAGCGTTGAAATATTGGAAACTCTCAAAGAAATGTTCTCCACGGCCTTCGGGGACGTGCAAGACCCCGAGCTTAAGGAAAGGGCCGGCGTTTTTATGCAGTCCATGAACGAGGCCCAACAGGCTCTGGATTTTGACGGCGCTTTGGCTTCAGCCATGGAGATGGCCGGGAATGTGGTGCTGCCCGTCTACTATTCCATGTCCGACGCGGTTCCGCCTCCTGATGAACCTAATGAGGCGCTGTATCCTCTGGCCATGTCCCTGGAAATTCCCGACGGAACCCTGGTCCCTTACCCCGCTTCGGAAATCATTCTTCCCGTAGACCAATTTCTTTACGCCTGCATCGGCATCGGCCATATCAACGTCAGCCCGGACCCGGACGGAGTGGTTCGGCGGGAAGTCCTATACTTTAACGGCGGCGGCGTGAACGAAGTGCTGCCCATCCCCTCCTATACGGTCAGCCTGCTTTGGCATTACCTTGGCGCAGGCCAGGACGAGGCCACGGCGGCTTTGGGGTACGGCCTCAGCATCAAAGGACGCGAGATACCCACCCTGGCCGACGGCTCCATCATGGTCAGCTACAAGGGCCCCCCGGGAGCGTTCCAGTCCTACTCATTTTTTGAGGTTGCCAACGGCTCGGTCAAACCCGCCGTGTTTAAAAACAAACTGGTCATCCTGACCATCACGGCCCCCGGCATTACGGACCTTTTGTCCACCCCAACCGGCGATATGACTCCCGGCGAATTTTCCGCCAACTCCATCTGGACCATGCTGAATAATGACTTTATTCAACAGCCGCCATGGACCGGCACAGCCCAGTTGGCGTTCATCCTGATCATCGGTTTGCTCAGCGCCCTGGTGCTGCCCAGGATCAAAGCCTTGTTCGCCGCGCTCATCTTTATCGTGCTTCTTTTCGGCCTTGCCGGCGGCAGCTTTTACATGATGACGGCCAGCGGCGTGTGGATGCCGGTCATGTACGCCGTCATCCAGCTGATTCTCAGCTATATCGGCGCGGTGACCATCCAGTACTTTGTCAGCGAAACCGGCATGGAAAAGGCCAAGGGCGAGTCCGCCGAAACCAACCGCATGCTGGGTCTTTCCTTCCAGAACCAGGGCATGCTGGACATGGCCTTTGACAAATTCCGCCGGGTTCCCGTAGACGATGAAGTCAAAGACCTTTTGTACAACCTGGCCCTGGACTTTGAGCGTAAAAGGCAGTTCAACAAGGCCGCCAGCGTGTATGAATACATTGAAGAGCATGACCAGAAGTTTAAAGACGTAGCCACGCGCAAGACAAAGCTCATGCAGGCCAGCGAAACCATGGTTTTCGGCCCCGGCGTCCTGGGCGGAGGCGGCGTAAGCGACACCCTGATCTCCGAAGGCTCGGACACCAAACCCACTTTGGGCCGTTACGAAGTCAGCAAGATGCTCGGCAAGGGCGCCATGGGCATCGTGTACCTGGGCAAGGACCCCCGGATCAACCGCACCACGGCTATCAAGACCGTCCGCTTCTCTGACGACTTCCAGGAAGAGGAAGCCGCAAAGATGAAGGAAAAGTTCTTCCGGGAGGCGGAAAGCGCAGGCACCTTGTCCCACCCCAACATCGTGACCATATACGATGCGGGCGAGGAGCAGGATCTGGCGTACATCGCCATGGAGTTTTTGGAAGGCGGGGACCTGGAAGACCACATCAAGCCGGACAAGCTCCTGCCCATGCGCAAGGTCATCGGCCACATGGCTGATATTTGCGACGCTTTGGACTACGCCCATTCCAAGGGCATCGTCCATCGGGACATCAAGCCCGCGAACATCATGCTTTTAAAGACCGGCGTCTGCAAAATTACGGACTTCGGCATTGCCCGCATCACAGCCACGTCCCAGACCCAGACGGGCGTTGTCAAGGGCACGCCGTATTATATGAGTCCCGAGCAAATCGCAGGGCAAAAGGTGGACGGCAGGTCCGACATCTTTTCCGTGGGCGTTATGACCTATCAACTGCTCACGGGTAAACTGCCCTTTCACGGCGATTCCGTAGCGGCGTTGATGCATCAGATCATGAATGTAGCCCATCCCGACCCCAGGCAGTTCAATCCCAAGATTCCCAAACCCTTGGCGGCGATCATTAACAAGGCCTTGGAAAAGGACCGGGAAAAGCGCTATCAAAAAGCCGGACAGATGGCGTCCCACCTTCGTCAACTTGGGCAGAGAATAGACGCCATGGCGGCCCAAAAGAAGGAAGGAGGGGCGTAGACGCCCGATTTTTGTGTTTTTTTCCTGAGTCTTGTTGAATAAACAGGGAAAATCGCGTATAGTACATTATCCATATTGTTGGGATATCAGACGCAAAAGGCGCAGCCCAGGAAGGCGGTAATTAATATATGAGCTTGGTAGTGGAGTCAGCCGGCCAAACTGACGTGGGCCAGAAGCGAAAAGGCAATGAAGACAGCCTTTTTCTGGACGATGCGTTAGGCCTGTACGTTGTTGCCGACGGAATGGGGGGACACCTTGCCGGGGAAGTGGCCAGCCGAATGGTTGTAGACACCATGGCCGACTATGTTCGTAGAGCCGCTAACGCCGGAAACGACCGGGAGGATATGGCGATTCATGAACCCGCCTACTCCATGGAGGCCAACCGTCTTTTGTCTTCGGTCTTCCTGGCCAACCAGGTTGTTTACGAAGTCTCCACCCAAAAGAAGGAATACCGCGGCATGGGGTCCACGGTCAGCGGAATCTACCTGACCCAGGACACCTTTGTAGCCGTCAATGTCGGGGACAGCCCCATATATCTTGTTCACGACGGTCAAATTGAAACCATCTCCGTGCCCCATACGGTCATGGACGAACAAAGAGCCATAGACCCTGAAGCCGCCGATCAGCTTGACGGCAAGTTTGAGCACATGCTCACCCGGGCCATGGGCGTTCACGCAGACGTGGAGCCCTCTGTTTCGGAAATCCAGTGCTTCGGCGGAGACATTCTGGTAATCGGTTCGGACGGTCTTACCAACAAGGTCAACGACCGGGAAATCCTGGAAGTAGTCACGACTCATAAAGCAGACGCAGCATGCTCTTTCCTGGTGAATATGGCAAACGACCGGGGCGGAGAAGACAATATTACGGTCATCGTCCTGAAAATCAAAAAGGTCAAGCATGGCAACGGCATTTTATCCATGGTGACCAAGTTATTCAGGCGATAGCTAAACGGAAATTATGTATCAGGCTTTGCCTGAAAGGGGTTAGCCAGCCCCCATAGATAAACAATAATAAAGAGGGTACAGAAAAATGCCGACTTTGACGTTGAAGTTCAAGGACAATATCATCGCCGAATATCCCGTCAAAACAGGGCAAAGCCTCACCATCGGCAGATTAAGCGACAACAATGTGGTGGTGGAAAACCTTGCTGTCAGCGGGCATCACGCCAAACTGGACTCTGTAGGCGACGGATACCTGCTGACCGACCTGCAAAGTAAAAACCATACCTTTGTCAATGCTCAGATGATTACCTCGCATTGGCTTAAGCACGGGGATGTTGTGACCGTTGGAAAGCACACCCTGTTATTCACTGACCAGGAAGGCGCCGCCAAGGTTCCCGAAGGCGCCGGCGGCGATATGGATAAAACCATGGTCATGGACACCAGCGATCACAGGCAGATGGTTGCCAAAAGCGCTCCGGCCGAGTCGGCGGCAGCCCCGGCCATGGCCATGCTTTCGTATTTGTCCGGCGGAGAAGGAGAAATTCCTTTAAGCAAAAAATTGTTTAAAATCGGCAAGGCTGCGACCAATGACATCGTGGTGGGCGGGCTGCTCATGGGGCAGACGGCGGCTACGATCAGCCAGCGTCCCAACGGCTATTTTATTGCATTCGTCGGCGGCCGGGTTAAGCCCAAAGTCAACGGTGAAGTTGTCAAAGATACTATAAAACTTAACGATTTTGACACCATAGAAGTGGGCTCCGCCAAGATGCAGTTTCTGGCCGGAAAGAGCAAAAAATAAAAAGCCGGTTTTTGAACCCAAATATTTTTTGATAATCTGCGCCCGAAACGCCCCTGCTTTATGCGGGCGACTCGGGCGCTTTTGGTTGGGCTTCTTGCAAAGCACTGGATCTATTTATGTCTACCAACAGCATGGAAGAACGGCTTCTGGCCTTGTCCGACCTTTCCAAAGTCGGACGTTATGAGATTGTGCGCAAACTGGGCCAAGGCGGCGCCAGCTTGGTTTTTTTGGGAAGAGATCCCTACATTAAAAGGCTGGTGGCTCTCAAACTTGCGCCCCTGGCTTCCTCCGGAGTAAGCGACAAGTTTTTCAAGGAAGTCCAATCCACCGGCAGGATGACTCACCCTAACATAGTGGCTGTATATGACGCCGGCCTTGCCAGGGACTATTGCTACATAGCCATGGAGTATGTTGACGGCCCCCAGCTTTCGGAATTTTGCAAGCCGGGCGGGCTGATGCCCCTGGCCAACGCGGTCGAGTGCATATACAAAGTCGTGCGCGCCATAGGGTACGCCCATGAAAAAGGGATCGTGCATCGGGATCTTAAACCTTCCAACATCATCATGGAAGATACAAAGACCCCCAAAATCAGCGACTTCGGCATCGCCGTGGTCACGGAGGAAACCGCCCCTTTGGAGCAGGCGGGAACGCCCAGTTACATGTCTCCGGAACAATTAAGGGACGAAACGTGCTGCCCTCAAAGCGATATTTACGCACTTGGCTGCGTTCTTTATGAACTGCTCACGGGGCAAAAGGCCTTTGATGGGGACAGCTTTTTTTCCATCATGTACAAGGTGATCAATGAAGAGCCGGTAGGGATTCGCGCCCTGAATCCCGATTTGCCGCCTATTTTGGAAAAAATCGTCGGCAAGGCCATGGCCAAGGACAAGCTGTACCGCTACTCCTCCTGCGAAGAGTTCGCCTTTGAGCTTAAAGTCGCCCTTCGCGGCCTAAGCGCCCCGGCGAAATTGGCCAAGAACAATGACGTCGTTGAGTATGTGCAAAGCGTTTCGTTTTTCGCCGAATTTTCCAAGATTCATGTACGCGAACTTATGCGGGCCAGTGAAATGGTTCAGGTGAAAGACGGCGAATGCATTGTGGAGGAAGGCGAGATTGACGACAGCTTTTACATTGTTCTTTCCGGGGCCACCAAGGTGATCCGCAGGGGGAATAAAGTTGCAACCATTGGGATTGGGGAGTGCTTCGGCGAAATGGCTTATATTGGAGGAAGGCCCCGGAGCGCCTCTGTTATTTCGGAAGGCGACTGCATCCTGATGAAAATCAACGGAGCCCTTCTGGACAGAGCGCCGGCCAAGATTCAGCTGCTTTTCTTCAAGCAATTCGCACTGACCCTGGTCAACCGTTTGTCCCGGAGCAGCTTTGATCCCAAAGCATGTCTTGAGTCGGTTGTATAGAGCAGAGGAAGGCGGCCTGAACGGCCTTGTTAAAAGCCGCCAGCATGAAAACTTTCGCTGCGCCGGGGGTGGCGTAGAATATACAAACGCCGTCGTTTCAGGCGGTATTGCAACACGTTGCTTCACATTGCTCCATCCTAGGCGGCGCTTGGGATAACACTCGCGCATTTCGCCGACCAACTCTTTTTATCGTCTTGCACACTCTGCGTCCGCCTGCGGCGCCGGAGTTGAAGCGCATATCAACTACTTCGCATTGATGAGGTCCTCATGGAAGACAAAAAAAGAAAAGTTCCCAGGGCGTCCAAAACTCCCAAAGGCGAAAAAACGCCCAAGCCGTCCAAGGCCTCCACTATAGCCCGAGGATTGAGCATGGCCAAAGTGGTGGACAAGTTGCAGGCTTCCCTGAAAAACCTGGTGGAAGTTGGGGTTGTGGAGGATCTTAGCGCCCTGCTGAAAGCTGTCGCGGATAACAAGGACAATGTGGTCGCGCTGCTGGAAAGGGGAACGTCCATGGCGGAGGAAGGGGAGCGCCTTGTTACAGACAACAGGGATGAACTGGACAGCATCATCAGCAAAGGCGAGAAATCCATTGCGGCGCTGGCTTCCTCCGTGGAGCCGCTGCTGGAAAACCTGGTCGGCATTACCGATATGGCGGTTCAGAATAGGGATAAAATCAGATCCCTGTTAACCAAAGCGGACGATATCCTGGAAGATACGGAGGGCATCAAGGCGCTTACCCAAAGCAGCCTGTTTGACGACCTTTCCACCATAGCCCGCACCGTAGCCTCCAACAGCCAAAGGATCGAATCCATCATCGTGAAAGCCGATGACCTGCTGGACGATACGGACGGTCTGAAAGCCATCATGAGCGCTCCTTTTATAGACAACTTGAACGTCATAACCGGCGCAGTGGCGGGTGAAAGCAAGGCCATCGCTTCAGTCATCGGAAAGGCGGACGATCTGCTGGACGAGCCGGAGGAAATGAAGGGACTTTTAAAAAATGCAGGCCGCATGGTAACGGCCCTTGCGGATCAAATGGAGGCGGTGGCCAAGGATCTGCCCACATTGACGGACGGCGGCAAGTATGTCCTGGACTCCCTGCACCGTCTGTTGCCCAAGGTGGAAGCCATAGACGAAAGAGCCCTGAACAACTTCATGCTGAACAAGGGCATCAGGGTGTTTTTAAAGGCCTTTCCCAAACTATAGGCCAGGGGAAACATCAACCCGGCTGGCCGGACTGCTTGCCGGTCATTTCACGCGTATTCACGGCGAAGACCGTCGTGTTTTTCAGCGAAGCCTCGGAAAAAGGCGGCCAGCTTTCCGTGTAACGGGCCATGATCAGGTCCAGGGCCTTCTTTTTTTCTTCCAGGTCCTCGATAAACACGGCTTCGCCCATGGCCGCCACGCTTTGAAAACGCATGCCCCATTCGCAGGGACCGTCGCCGGGAACGGGCTCAACCCCGATGTCCAGTTCCACGCACGCCAGGGGATTTTTCCTCAGTATTTCGATTTTCCTGCCCTGATGCGCACTGTGAAAATAAAAAACTCCCGAGGAGTACCCAAAGTTCATGGGAATCACATAAGGCTGACCCTGGTCGGACAAGGCCAGCCTGCAAACCTGCGCCTTGGCAATGACGCTCTCGATGTCCTTTATATCAACAATCTCTTTATCTTTACGCCGCATGCTTCTCCCTCCATAAATACATAAGGCGGCGCACGCCGCCCCAAAATCAACATTGTTTTGTTTAAATATTTCTGCTAACAGCCGGCGTCCAGGGCCTTTTTGATAGCCTGGGTCAGCTCGGAGATTTCTATAGGCTTGGACAGGTAGCCGGAAATTTTTTGGCGAACTCCGTCCTCCAGGGCCTCGGGGCCGGCGTCGTCAAAACCGGACATCATGATGATTCTGGCTTCAGGATTAATCTTGAGTATATGCTCCACCATCTCGCATCCGCTTGCATCGGGCATGTTTCTATCCAATAGGACGACATCCGGCTTCCATCCGGAGTACTCCTGCAACCCCTTCACGGCCGAGCTGACCGCTCGCGGAGTGTATCCCGTGGCTGTCAGCAAATCAGCCAGGGGCTCCAGAAATGTTTTGTCGTCGTCAATCACAAGGATCTTTTCCGCCTGGCCGGTGATGGTCTCAAGACAAGCCTTCGGCGCCGCCTCGGGAATCTGCGAGGTATGGGGCAGCAGAACCGTAAAAGCCGTTCCCACGCCCACCTTGGAATTGACGTGGATTTTGCCGCCGTGGTCTTTAACAATGGCGTACGAAGTGGATAAGCCAAGACCGGTTCCCTTGCCTGGCTCCTTGGTTGTGAAAAACGGCTTGAAAATTTCCCGGGTCATTTCAGCGTCCATGCCGTGCCCCGTATCTGAAATGGTAATTTCCACTCCGTCCGGTGCGCTGACGGCCTGAATGTCAAGCTGACCGCCTTTCGGCATGGCATCCCTGGCGTTGGTGCACAGGTTCATGAAAACCTGCCCCAGTTCGGAGCGGTTTCCATAAACAGCCAGCGGGTCGGGCAGGCTGCGATGCGTAACGATGCGCTTGTCGAAAACCTTGGAGACGACCTGATAAATCTCCCGCAGCAATTGGGTGACGTCAAAAACGGTCTTGTCGCCATTGGTGTCAGGCCGGGAGTATTGCAGGATGCTGCGGATAAGATCCGATCCCATGGAGGCCAAATCCAGCAAGGCGTCCGTCTGGCGGTCCAGGCCGTCCAGGCCGCCGTACTTCATCTGCATTAATTGCACGTTGGCCGTAATGCCTGAAAGCACGTTGCGGAAGTTGTGCGTCACGCCGGAAACGATCTCCCCCATGACCTCCATTCGCTGGGAAAGGGCGACCCTGTCGCGAAAAACGTATTGGCAGGTGTCAACATCCACTTCTTCTTCAGGAGGATTGGATTTCTGGGCGGCCGACGATTCCAGGGAAGTGCGCTCCACGAGGATGGCGTCCGCAGTCCGGCCTAAGGCCTCGTGGCATTCCTGGGTTTCCTTTTCCCGCTCCAAACCGCGGGAGAAGGAGTCCACGGCGAATTTCAGGATGCTGGCTTCCGCAGCGCGCCACGGCGTCATGGACTTGCAGTTATCAAAGCCGATAACGCCCTGAAATTTACCGCCCACAAAAAGCGGAATAAGCAGAATAGCCTGCACATCCTCGCTTTTAAACCGGAATATGGCGTCGTCAGGGGAGCTGGATTCGGTCTCGGAAACAAACCATCCTTTGGCGAACTTCTTCCGCCAGCGCTTGGGATACTTCACACGGGCCAGCTTGGAATCCTTCTCCTGGGAAGGAAAGCCCGAGGAGCACCATTCGGCGACCTGCCTGGCGTAAACCTTGTTATTCTCCACCGCTATATTGGAAAACCAGTAACAGCGGGAGGCCCCGGCCGCCTGCCCCAGTTCAGCCAGGATCAGATCGGCCTGTCCGGAGGCGGACTTGCCGGAAAAGCACAGACCGGACACAATGTTCGCCGCCTTTAAAAGGCCCATCTGCCGGTCCAAAAGGGTGGTGTCCCTGGCGGTGAGCATCAGGCCATGATTTTCTCCGGAATTTTTGCTCAGAGCATCGGCGTGAACGGACATGATGCGGCCGCCCGCCGAGAGGTTTTTGCACGCCCTTTTAGCGGGCTCGTCCTTCACCTCCGAAGCTATAATCTCGTTTTTAATGCACCCTTCACAGGCTTCCGGCTTATGGAAGAAAATCTCATAGCATTTCTTTCCCAGCACGTCCTTTCTGTTCTTTCGCAAAAAGGATAAAAAGGTCCGGTTCACATAGACCGCCTGCGCTTCCGCATCCAGCACCATGACGCCTTCCCCCACCTTCTTAAGTACGGCCTCGTGATAGGATTGAAAAGCCTCAAGCTCCGGATTGGAGTCCTTTTTTTCGTTGGCGGAATGGGCCTCAAGGGCGCTGTGAATTTTTTGGGCGGGAATTGGACGGGCCTTTTCAAAACCCAGGGCGGCGACGTCCACCAGGATGCATAACAAGTTCCTGTCTGTATCGGAAAAGAGTCCTTTTTTTTTATTGAGGATTTCAATGGCGCCAATAACGCGGCCGCGGCTTTTGATGGGGGCGCAGGCTGCGGAATGGGTGTTAAACCCCGTGAGTTTGTCGGCGGCGCCGGAAAACCGGGGATCGTTTTTTACGTCGTTGACGACCAGCGGCAGATCATTCTCCACAACCCAGCCAATAATCCCCTGGCCGGAGGGAAAGCGCTGCCCACGCAGTATTTCGGCGGCTTTTCCTGCAGTAAAATAAAAAGCGAGTTGTGTGGGATCTTCCTGATCTATGAGGGCGATGGTTCCGGCCTCGGCTTCAAGCAATTCCACCGAGCCCTCAACCATGGTAGAGAAAACCGCATGGTCCCCTCTGCTGGAATTAACCAACCGCAGGAACTGACTAATTATTCCAAGCTGCTGGGATTTAGAATCCCGCTGGTTTTCTGACATTATTAAGCCTCATACCCGCGGCCGCATGACAAGAAAAATAGGAGGGTTTACCGCCCGGAATATTTACGGAATTTCAAATGGGGCTTTAAAACAGCGTGTCGTCCTTGTCGTCCTTTTTCACCTTGACTTCCGGATTTCTCTCATCCCTTTTCACGATCCTAAGGATGTCCAGGCAGCCTTCGCATTTAATAGGTTTGGACTTGTCCTCCAAGGCCTCCAGGGGGACGACGTTTTTATGTCCGCATTCTTCACAAAAAATAATGGTGGTTTCCATGGGATGCTGCAACTCCTTGATAAAACTTGACCCGGGCTAGTCCCGGTTTTTTAAATCCTGAATTTCCTTTCTTAAGGCTTCCGATTCCGTTCGAATGGTCTCGGTCAATTCAGCGATGGCAATGACCACCTTTTCCATAACCACTTCCAAAGCGCCCGTATCCATGGAAATGGAAGCTGTGCCCATGCCCGGCACGGCTGCGCCGCCCGCGACTTCCCGTCCGGACGACTCTACGGAGACCATGGACTCGGCGGTGGAGTCCTCGCCTTCTCCGGCGTCAGTCTGGGCGGAAGATTCTTCGGCGAAATCAAAGTCCGAAGGCGGCGCTCCGGTCTCTTTGGGCGTTTTGGAGGCGGCAATATCCTCCCGGAGTTTTTTAAACTTGGCCACGTCCTCCATGACGATCTGTTTTCTGGACTCCTGGTCCATGCCTGTCATGCTGAGGACTTTCTCCAAGTTTTTATAAGCGTTTTGCAAAAGGCCGACCGAGTCCGGGTGGGCTTCCGCCTTGCGCTTTGAAATGTATTTTCCCAGATTATCCAACAAGGAGAGAAAGGTCTTAACTACGGGGTCGTCTGCCCACCTGGATTTCAGCCGGTCCACCTCGCCCTTGAGCTTGGCCATGATCTCGTCTGTAATCTCCCAGTCCAGGGAGAGAATCAGGGCTTTTAACTCTTTGATGCCGAGTTCTTCCGCAGGATCCAAGGCTTCGTCTTCAACTTCGGCTTCCCACTCATCTTCCGAGAAAAACTCATCCAAACGAGCATCTGCTTCAGCCGCAATCAATTCTTCCTCTTTGGTGGTCAATGGCCTTCTCCTATTTGAGTTCCTTGTGCAGGGACGCCACGGCGATGGATATGATCTTTTTCAGGGTAGGCACAACATTCTCACCGGTCATGGCGCTAGCGCCGAAACTGGGAACCTTGAGTTTACTGTTGAGGTCTTTTTCCATCCGTTCGATGGTTAAGAGCTGGATGCCTTGCTTGGCCAAATCGCGTTTATTGTACTGCAACACCAGCGGAATTTTAAAAATATTCTTGTTGTAGGCCGCCAGATTCTCCTGAAGGTTTTTCAAGGACAAAAAGTTATGCTCTCTGCGCAACGCCATGGAGTCGGCCACAAACACCACGCCGTCCACGCCTTGCAGCACCAGCCGACGGGTGGCGTTGTATTTCACCTGGCCAGGCACGGTGTAGAGATTGACCTTAATGTCGTATCCCTTGATTTTGCCGATATCAAACGGAAAGAAGTCAAAATACAGGGTTCGGTCGCCGTGGGTCTTGATGCTGACCATGTCGGACTTGATCCGTTCCTGGAACTTCTTGAAGATATACTCCAGGTTGGTCGTTTTTCCGCCCCTGCCGGGACCGTAGTAAACGATCTTAACCTGTACTTCCTTCTTTTTCAGATTGATGAATGCCAATGCTGATCCCTCTCATTGCCAGTTTGCGTCTGTGCTCGATGGCCCGCCGGAAATCCGTCATGGACGGAGAGCGCATCCCACCAGATCAGGTTAGGCCCTAATCTGCGTCCGACTCCGAATCCAGCAGATTGGCAAGGAGCATCGTTTTATAAAGCAACGAATCCTTGATTTTCTTTGCCACCTCTTCCACCCGGAGCCTTAAGAAACCGAGCGAGACGTCATTCCCGAAAATGGTAATGAGCAGAAAGTCGTCCTCCACTTTGGAAAAGTGGATGCTTTCCGATTCTCCTTTATGGAAGAGAAGCGTAAAATTCTCCTCGCCGACAATCTGGGCCATCGCGTTGACAGCGCCGAAGTTCCCCGCGGCCAGCGCAGCCAGCGAATAAAGATCGTGCTGACAATTCCCGTCGTCGCAACGTGCGATGATATTGCCGGCCATGTCGATGAGCAAGGTGACATTCACCCCGATGTCGATGAGCTCTTCCTTCAGGATGCTCTCAACCCTGTCGAGTTCCTTTTGTCCAAACCCGTATTCCATTCACCCTTGTCCTTTTAAAAGCTATCCATAGTGTTTAACCAGACCTCCACTGTGGCGCCCTGGCCTCTAGCGCTTATGACTCTCAGTTCCCCTCCCATTTTCGCCACAATGCGGTATGAAGTGGAAAGACCCAAACCGTCCCCGCCTTCTTTTGTGGAAAACAATGGAACCAAAATTTTCTTATGATGCTCGTTCATGACGCCCTTTCCGTTGTCCTCCACGGAAATGACCAAACGGCCCTCCCTGGCTTGCGCAGTCAAGGATATTTTGGGCCTGTCCACGTCCTGCAAGGCGTCAACAGCGTTGTCAATCAGGCAGTCGAGAACCCGCGCCAGCGCGTCCTTATCGGCCGACACCATGCAGGCGCCGGCGCTGCAATCCTGGCTGAAGCCTATGTTAAGCCTGGCCAGCCTCTCGCTGACAGGAATAAGATAGTCGCTCCAAAATACAAGTAAAGGAACCGGCCTGTTTTCAGGCTCCGGGGCAGAATAGCTGCGCAGCTTTTCGATAAAGTGCTGCTGCCTGGCCACCTGGCCCAGCGCTCTATCCAGGTACTCCGAGCGCTTGGCTTCATCAAAGCTGTTATATTGCGCCGCCAGCACCTGGAGTGTAATCTTTAACGAGTTGACCGAGTTCGCAAGCTCATGCCGCAACGCGGAGTATGCCTGGTCCAGCAATTCGATCGATTTTATATTGTCGTCCGAAGCCCCTATGTGCTCCGCAGGGCGGCTCATGCGTATTTGCCCTTTCTATCAAGAGCGTCAATAACTTCCTGCTCGTACTTTTTCATGAGCAGCCTGGCCCTGCCAAGCCACTCATTGCGCTTGGCCATTAAGAACAAAAAACAGGGCTTGGTTTCAATATGCCTTATTAAAAAATAATGCTGGTCCGTGGTGATCAGGATATCATCCGTCACCTGATCTCCCGCCAGCAGTTTGATGGCCTTCAAATTGGATTTGACAATCACCCCCAGGTACGCAGACGTGGTTTCTGCATCGATTGAGGGATCCCTGGACAACTTGGCCACGGAAAGGCCGTCATCCGCCAATACTACGGCGGAAGCCACAAAGCCCGGCAACTCGTCAGCCATATTCTCCAGGATGCCTTTTAAATGATTAGGCAATGTTGACTCCTGTCATCCTGGGCAAGGGCGCCTGTTTCCCGGCCGCGTTAAGGGTTTCCGTTTTCAGGCAAAACAAGGCCCGTGCCGCCCCTTTAGGCATGTTTACCACATTTAAACACAAATTCAAGAAGGTTTTATTCCTTAGGGGCTTATGCACGGAAAATTTCATCCAATTCCTTGGAATATTTTCCGGCCACCATGCGCACATTCCCCAAGGTGGACTCACGGCCCACGGCAATCACCAAATAATACTCAGGATTCAAAAAGCGGGTCAATACCCAAGCGTTTTCCGTTTGCACCAGATTCTCCTGGAATTGCCCGATATTCAAATCCTGGGCGGATTTTCCTATCAGTTGCATCACCACGGCGAATTTACCGCCAAAGGCCTGCACGTCCACTCCCTTGGGATTATAATCCACCAAGCCGATGCCGTCCATGCCTGATACGGCGCAAACGCGAACCCCCTCGATTTCGTCCGCCATGCCCTTCAATACCTCATTGAGCTTGGCAATCTGCTCTTCCGTGAGCTTGCCGGAAGGCGCGGGCGCCGGCCCCCCGTCTTGAGAGGCTCCGGATTTATTCGCCATGGGCGGGATGGGCCTGGGCGCCGGGGCGCTCATAATAGGAGGCGGAGGAGGGACTTCGTCCGGAAGCTCCATGTCCAGGTCGGGCAGGCCGTCGTCGCCAAGCTCTTCCTCTCCCGAGTCGGGCAGGCCTTCGAAATCCAAGTCGTCGTCCGCTGCCAGCTCGGAAAAATCTCCGTCCGGCAATTCGTCGTCTATATCAAAAAGCCCGTCATCGCCGCCCGGACTTCCTTCGCCTTCCAGGTCGACCGCCTCATCCAGGCCTTCGTCGTCCAAATCAAAAAGCTCATCGGGGTCCTCTTCTTCCTGAGTCGGTTCAGAAAGAGAGTCATCCAAATCCATCAGGCCGTCGTCAGCATCCAAGAGGCCGTCGTCAGAGCCTTCCGCGTCTTCCAAAACAAAGTCTGCGTCGGAGTCTTCGTCGGCATCCAAAGCCATGACCCCGTCTTCCGCCGGAGCCTCTTCCAATTCCATGAGATCGTCGTCGAGGCCTTCCTCGGCCTCATCCATGGACAGGGGTGCTTCCTCTGAGGCGTCTTCGATCGTAAATTGGCCGTCGTCTCCGGCGTCTTCCTCGTCCAACTCCATGGAAAACGGTTCTTCCTCTGAGGCGTCCTCGACCGTAAATTGGCCGTCGTCTCCGGCGTCTTCTTCGCCCAGATCCATGGGCAACGGTTCTTCCTCTGAGGCGTCCTCAACGGTAAAAAGGCCGTCGTCTCCGGCGTCTTCCTCGTCCAGGTCCAGAGGCAGCGGCTCGTCCTCAGAGGCGTCCTCAACGGTAAAAAGGCCGTCATCACCGACGTCTTCCTCGTCCAGGTCCAGAGGCAGCGGCTCGTCTTCAGAGGCGTCCTCAACCGTAAAAAGGCCGCCATCACCGACATCGTCACCATCCAGGTCCAGAGGCAAGGGCTCGTCTTCCGAGGCGTCTTCAACGGTAAAAAGGCCGCCATCGGCGGAGGGCTCATCATCCTCATCAAACATGCCTTCGACGGTCACTGCTTCTTCTTCAACGGTAAACAGGTCTCCCGGGCCTTCTTCTTCCAGCGCACTGGCCTTCGGCCCCGGGTCCTCCACACCGTCAAAGACGAAATCTTCCTTGATAGGCTCTTCCTCCACGGAAAAAAGATCTCCCGAGCCCCCTTCCTCGCTGTCGCCGAACAGGTCGTCATCCGAACCTTCGTCATCCACGACAAAAAGATCGTCTTCCCCGTCCGCGGCGAACAGGTCTCCGTCATCGTCGTCTATGGCGGCGTCGTTTATATCGAAAAGATCGCTGTCATCTTCCAGGGCGTCGTCCGGCTCATCCGAGCTTCCGCCGATGCCAAACCCATCCACAACCATTTGTTGGGTTGATTCGCCTTCCGGGTCTTCATCGTCCGGCACGACGACATCGTCTTCATCATCCGCGCCGAACAAGCCTTCTTCGTCGGCGCCAGGAACCTTTTCCACCACGGTGTCGCCTTCGTCAGGCGCAAGATCCTCCACCAGCCAATCGACATCGTCCGCGCCTAAGTCACCGGAAACCACGTCGCCCTCGCCCAATCCCTCTTCCAACGAGAGGTCGTCCGCAAGAACGCTTTCATCTCCGTCCTCTCCCACGTTTTCCAAAGAGAGGTCATCGGGTTCGCCCAAAGACTCGGAGGGAGGCCCTGCTTCAGCGCCGGCCCGTTCGTCTTCCAGGTGGGAGGCTTCCATGAGCAGGCTCATGAGGCCTTGATGGATATTTTTCTTCAGTTTTTTCTCAGGAAGGGACCTGAAACGGATCTGCGCCCCTTTCCATGTGAGCATTTCTATGGCGGCCTCTTCCCCCTGCATATCTCCGCAGACCGCATCGTGAAGCTGGCCTTCGTCCAGGTAGAAAAAGCCTTTTTGCTTGTCTTCCGAAAGCACTTCCAAAAGCGAGGTTTTTTGCTCCGCCTCCATCAACTGCAGAAAGCTGCCTACGGAAATTCCCGCCAGGGAGCCCCCCTGGAACACATGATCCAGGCCTTGCTTGATGGCTTCGGACAGCCGTTCGAAATCCAAAGGCTTGGATAGGACCTGGAGCGCGCCCAGCTCCTTGAGCTTGTCTTCGATGCGGGGCGTGGCGAATGCGCTCATGACAATGGTGGGCGTGGACGGCCTATTGTCGTTAATATAGGCCAGAAGTTCAAAACCATCCATTTCCGGCATGCGAAGATCTGTTACAACCAGGTCCACGGGCTTGGTTTCCAGGGTGTCCACGGCTTCCTTGCCGTTATTGGCCGTGTAAACTCTGAACTGATCCCCCTGGGACTCCAGTCCGTCAGCCATGCTCATAATCAGGGAGTTTTCGTCGTCCACCAAAAGGATGTTTTTCATTTGCACCCCGCTCCTGTACCATTTCGTCAACGAGTAACTCTAAAATATTAGCACACACCCTGTCAGAGTGCAATCCATATACGCGTCAAAGGGAGCAATGTGTGCGCTATTTCACATATTTGCCGATTTTTGATTTCGATTTTTCCCGGGTAATCGGCCTGCCGAGGATGGGGACTGTGCCGATATTCACGTTCACCTTGCCATAATCCGAAGAGATGTGCTAATTTTTTTTAAATAAACTTGCTTTTCAATGTGATGTTTCAACAATGAGGTTCCCGATTTTTTGCTTTCACCCCCCCAAGGAGGAAATCATGATGAAACGCGGACTGTTTGTCAAACTCGTTCTACTTGTTGCTATTGCGGCCGCCGCCTTTGGTTGTGCGACAGGCCCCAAACCCGCCTGCCCTATTGCCGCGGACCAAAACTTTGAGTTCAGCTTTCCAGGCCAAACCCCGAAAGTTGACTCTTTTTACGTGATTTTGGATGGCTCCGAGTCCATGGCAGGATCTTATGGAGGCTTGAAAAAATTCACCTGCGCCAAAAAAATCGTCCTGTTCATGAACCAGGCCGTCGCCAACCTGGACCTCAAAGCAGGCCTTAGAACCTACGGACTGAACGCCGTGCCTTCCGGCCCCCAGACCGACCTGCAGTACGGATTCGCCACATATTCCTCGACGGAATTCGCTAACGCCGTCATGCCCTTGTGGGGACCCAACGGACCCAGCCCCATGGGATTGGCCATCACGGAAGCCGACAAGGACCTGTGCTCCACGTCCGGCCGGACCGCCCTTATCATCCTTTCGGACGGACACCCCAGCGACGATGCTGTCAAGGCGGCCAGGAAGCTGAAGGATCGCCTGGGCGGAAAGCTCTGCATTGCAACCATCGCCGTGGGCGCTGACGCCTCGGGCAAGGAAATTTTGAGCGGCATCGCCAAAATCGGCGGCTGCGACGCAGCCTTTAACGCCAAAGACCTCTGCTCCGGCGCAGGCATGACCCAATTCGTCAACCAGGTTTTCTACAACCAGCCCAAAGCGGTTCCGCCCAAGCCCAATAATGACGTTGACGGCGACGGCGTTCCTAATTTCAAAGATCGCTGCCCCTTCACCCCCAAAGGCGCCGCGGTCAATGAAAACGGCTGTTGGGAAATCATGGGCCTGACCTTTGATACGAACAAAGCCGACGTCAAGCCCGAGTATCTGCCTCTGGTATACAAGGTGATTCCGATTCTGAACAATAACCCCGGAATGAAAATTGAACTCCAGGGCCACGCGGACAATCGCGGCGCCAAGGACTACAACCAGGGCCTTTCCGAACGCCGTGCGGAATCCGTCAAAAAAATCCTGGTGGACAAAGGCGTGGACGCCGGCCGCCTTTCCACCAAAGGATGGGGCTTTACCAAGCCCATCGTTCCCAATGATTCCGAAGCCAACATGCGCCGGAACCGCCGGGTGGAAGTTCGCGAAGTAAAATAACAACTTTTATAAACGTTCCGGGGGAGCCTGTATCTGCGGGCTTCCCCGGATTTTTTGGGAGAAACCGGATGTCAGACAATACCATGACCCGGGTCGCGGACTCGGATCAACCCATGTACGGCCCAAGAACCCTTTTGGTCTGCGGCTATTCCGCAGACGCCCAGAAGGCCTTCCTGAACATGTTGAAAACCGAGGTGAAGGCGCATACGCCCGTGGTCTTCTGCACCCCCGAAGACGGAGATACGCTCCTCTCCGAACTGGTCGCCCTTCCTGACGGCCGCCAAAAAGGCCAGGAGGGAAAAATGCCCCCCGCCGTTATCATGAGCGGAATCACGGAAAAAGAGCTCAAACTCATCATGAACGGTTGGAAAACCCTGGGCCTGCCCCGCCAACTGTGGGCCGCGCTCACCCCCACGTCCGAAACATGGACCCTGCGCGCCCTCATCCGGGAGCTGCAATCCGAATACATGGCCATGCTCAAACAGCAACAGCAGCAGCAGCAGCAGCAATAAAACCGCTGTAAAAAAAATCCGGGGGAAAACTCTTTTTTCATAAAAGGAGTTTCCCGCCGCCTCTTCCTTCATTATTATTTCCCTTTAAAAATCAAGCAGTTCAATGCCGTAGCCAAAAATCAGGCTAAGTTACGGAGCGTCTCGTCTGCCTTTTTGCCTTGATTAGATTTTTAGTTTAGATTATAAATCTAATAAAACTCTTGAACGGGGAAACATGGCGACCACAAGAAAACCCAATAAAGCAACGCCTAAAAGAAAACGGCGGATTATTCTGGCGGCCTTGGAAATCTTCAATGAAAAAGGCTTTACGGACGCGACCATGCAGGAGATCCGGCAGCGGTCCGGGGCGTCCTACGGCAGCGTGTATCACCATTTTAAAAGCAAGGAATTGCTGGCGGCGGCGGTCTACATGGAAGGCCTGAAGGATTATCAGGAAGGGATGATCGCCTTTTTGGAAAGCGGGCCGGGCGCCGAGGAAGGCGTGCGGGGGATGGTCGGCCGGCATCTTGACTGGATCGCCTCCAATCCCGCCTGGGCGAAATTTCTGCTGAATATGCGCCATGCGGACTTTATGCAGGATTCCGAAGCCCGTATTGAAATGTCCAATCAGGATTTCATCCCGGTTATCGGATTATTTCTCGACAAATACATGGCTGTGGGGCGCTTGCGACCTATCCCCAGGGACGTGGGGATTTCCATTATTTTGGGGCCCTGCCAGGAGTTCACCCGGCTTTGGGTGCAGGGAATAGCCTACACGGAAATAGAACAGGCCAAGGAGCTTATCGGCCATGGGGCCTGGCAGGCTATGAAGGCGCAGCACAAGCAAGGAGGGAGACATGAGCAGGCTGGATACCATTGATAAGAAGGAATTGAGGGAACTTTTGTGCATGGGCTGGATGACCCACGACGGGAGCTGGTTCGCCAGCGTCCTTCAAAAATACGGCGCCAAGGCGGCCAGCGATCTGAACAGGCAGGCGATTCTCGCCATGAGCGCTTTTGAGGTTCCTCGCCTTAAAAAGGCTTTGGGCATGGAAGAGGTGACCGCTTACGAGCAACTGCGGGAATTCATCGAGGGCGGATTCGACCTGATTGGAGCGGATTTCATGCAGTTCAAGCGCATTTATCCCGGAGCCGATATCATCCGGTGGGAAGAGCCCGACAACGGGTGCTTCGCCTACAAGGGCATTAAACGATTGGGCGCCCTGGACGATTACGACTGCGGCATATTCTACCGTGTGGAGGCCTGGCTTAAGGGATTGGGAATCAAATACACCGTCACTCCCGAGGTGCACGGCTGCCTGCGTCACCAGGGCAAGCCCTGCTTCCGGGAGTATAAGCTGGAATTATAAGGGGTTGGGGTCGATTATAGCCATGGCCTCCTGGACCTTTTCCACGTTTTCCCGGGTGGTCAGCATCTCCAGGAGGGTGAATGCGACTTCCAGGCCGGTCGCGGGGCCGGTGGACGTGATGATATTGCGATCCACGACCACGTGTTGATCCAAAACCACAGCGCCGAACTCGGCGAGCTGCTTGCGCCTTCGGCCGTTTACCAGATGATAGGTCGTGGCTTTCCGCCCATTCAGCACGCCGCTTTTCCCCACCGGCATGGCGCCCACGCAAATGGCGGCGATGGGCTTTCCGGTTTTGTCAAAATGGCGGACGGCCTCCAGAAAGTCCTCGTGGTAGGCGTCTTCATAAAACCCGGCGCGCTGAAAGCCGCCCGGGATCGCCAGGGCGTCGAACTCCGCAAGATCCAGATCCTTTAACTGCGCCTGGGGCTTGACGATCAAGCTCCAGGTGCATTGAATTTCCGGCCGGAGTCCGGCCGTGACCACCTCCACCGGGACGTCGCCCACAACCCGGCTCCACCCCAAAACGTCCGTGAACACGGCGGCCTCGTATTCTTCAAACCCTTGGGCCAAAAACAACAGGACTTTTTTCATATGGGCAAGACTCCTTGAATATTGGGGGATTCCCGGATATACTTTTTTTAAGATCCGGCTGACAAGCCTGTATATCACGGGCGCTCTGTATTTGAAAACCGGTGTAAACAGTTTGGATGCAATACTTTGAGGGCGGCCTGGGCCGCACAACGGGCGTGGTTATGGAATGGAAGCATCTTGATTACGTCATTTCGGATGACAAGTCTTTAATCAACCCTGCTGCAGTGCACGGTTTTTTGCGCACTTCGTATTGGGCTGCGGACAGAAGCCTGGAGACCGTTCAAAAAAGCATTGAAAACTCCCTGTGCTTCGGCGTTTATCTGGACGGCGAGCAGGTGGGCTTTGCCAGGGCGGTGACGGACGGGGCCACGACGGCGTTTCTGGCCGACGTAATCATTGAACAAAGCCACCGCGGCCGCGGATTGGGAAAAAAAGTTGTGGCGGCGGCCATGGAGCACCCCCAAATCGCAGAATTAACGCATATCCTGAAAACCAAAGACGCCCACGGGCTGTACGAGCAGTTTGGATTCATCCGCAGCGAATTCATGATAAAGAGGCGATAGGCCTTTTTAATTGTGAAGCTCCAGGGGCAGATCGATCATAAAACAGGTCCCTTGACCCGGCTCGGACTGCACCTGCATTTTTCCGGCATGAAATTCGGTGATTAAAAAATAGGCCACTGAAAGCCCCAGGCCCGTGCCTTTTCCCACGGTTTTCGTCGTGAAAAAGGGCTCAAAAGCCCGTTTGCGGGTTTCCTCGTCCATGCCCGGGCCGTTGTCGCAAATTTCAATGCGCGCCAATGGGCCTTGCAGGGAAGTCTTAATGGTAATGGAAGGGATGATCGAAGGGTCTTCCACGTCATTCAAGGCCTGGGCCGCATTTTGCAGCAGGCTGAAAACCACCTGCTGAATCCTTGAGGGGTCGCAGGGGACTCCCGGGAGCGCTGCGTCGTATTCCTTGATTATGGATATGCTTTTAAAGTCAAACCGCCGATGGAGGTTATAATCGCTGGAAGCCAGTTCAATGGTCTTATCAAGCAGCCTTGCGATATTCTGCGGGAAAAAGCCGCTATCCTGATTCCCTGCAAAATCAAGCATATTGCTGACTATGGCCGAAATACGCCCCCCGGCCTCGCGCACGGCTTTGAGCATGCGCACAACGCCCCGGTTCTCCATGAAGACCCGGATGCCGTCCATCGTGGTTCCGCATTCCCGGGCGGCTTTTTCACTGGCCGGATTATCGCCCGTCATCCGGTGGATTATCACTTCCGAATTTTGCATGAGGACGGCCAGAGGATTATTGATCTCATGGGCCATGCCTGCGGCAAGCCCTCCCAATGAGACCATTTTTTCGGTCTGAATCATCAATTCCTCCCAGCGAACCCGCTCCGTCACATCGTCCATTTTCACCACGGCGCCTTCCATTTCCCCGCTCATCAAGGGATAGATAGTCAGGTCCCAAAAATGAACCCGGCCGTCCATAATCATGGCGACTTTCTCTTCGTGGCGGATGCGCCGATCCTGGATGGCGCTTTTCAAATGCCCCATATACTGGGCGAAATTCGGGAAGACCTGGTCAAGCATTTGGCCTAAAGCCTCTGAGGAGGTCACGCCGGCGGCCTGTTCCGCCTTGCTGTTCCATGAATGCACCCGGCCTTCTTTTTCCACTCCAATGATAATGGAGGGCATGGAATTGATAAGGTCTTGGAGGTAGAGCCTGGCGATTCTGGCTTCGTTTTCGGCCAGGCGCTTTTTTGTTATCATTTCATTGGCCGATGCGGCCAGGTTGGCAAAATCCTGAAAATGGATCCGTTGCAAATCTATGAGAATGTCCTGGTGGGCGGCCTCTCTAAAAAAGCCCTCAAACTCCAAAAAACTTTTTTCCAGGCCCTTTCCCAGCACATAACTAATCGTCAGGATGACCATGCAAGCCAGGAATAGAACCAGAACTATTGTTGCAACGTTTCTATTGGCGATTTTTTTCAGAGCAACGATTTTGACGGCCAGTTCCTTTTCAATCTCAGGGCGGTTCATGCCTGCCCCGATATACCAATCCCAACCGGACGCCTCCCTAACGTAGCTAATCTTCTCAATGGGCCCGCTCCCATTTGGGTTTGGTACGGAATACTCCACAAACCCGCCGCCAGCTTTGGCTGTGGATATCATTTTTTCTACGGTTTCACGGCCCCAGTGATTTTCATCTTTAAGGACGTTTTTCCCTTTGGCCGGACCCAGCAGTGAAACCCCATCGTATGTTGCAGCGAAAATATATCCGTCCTGGCCGAAATGGACCGTATCCAAACGACTTAATACTTCATCCTTAATTTCATTCTCCACATCATCCAGGTATTCCCCGGCGCCCATATACCAATCCAATGGGGGATAATATTTTATAAAAGAGATTTTGTGATGATTGACGCCTGCAAAACCCGGTTTGGTAGCGGAGTACTCGAAATAGCCCTCCCCTTCCCGACTGACCTCTTCGATTATACGCCATACGGTTTTCGTACCCTCTTGAGTCGTAAGATCTCCAATATATTCACCTTCCAGTTCCTCCATTGCCGGCAACAGGCGCGCTATTCCCTGGGAGTCCACGGCGAAGTAATATCCTCGGCCGTCTTTAAACCGAAGCGGCTTAAGCGAATCGATAATTTTTTTTGCCTTTTCTTCCAGGGGTTTGTCAGCATTTTGGCGAAAGATATAATCAGCGCTGGCGATCGCCTCATATGTCCTGTCTTTGATGTATGCTTTTAATCGGTCCTTTGTCTGAGATTTTGCATAGTCGACATATTCAAGGCTGTTCTCCACCTCCTCTTTGACCCGCTCCATGTACAGACTATTCAGGTGCGTTTTCAGGTCCAAAGCCTTTTCATTAAACATGTCATACTGATGGGATACCCAAGCATATCCAACAATTATAATTGCAATGATGGTGGGCGCAAGAAATCCTATTTGCAGCACCCGCACCAATTTTTGCCCCGAACCTATATTTTTGTTCAATTAAATTTCCTCATACAAATTAAAACCGCCGTTTTCCAGGGTATTGAGAAGCAATATCCATGCCCGTTTACCGCCTTTGACGGCAGGATTTGCAGCCCGTTAAAAAAACCGCTTGATAATAGCGGACCCAAAATGAAATCTTTCCGCATTCTTGCGGTAATTGGTTCACAATAACTTGATAGATTGGGCAAATCAGATTATGGGTTTGACCGGAGAAACCATTTGCATCAACGCTTGTCAAACGGCCTTGACAATCACAATCGTAAAACTGTTTTCACAACAATTTGAAATAAAAAGACTTATGAGGCGCCTTTAATGAAGACTCTATCAGGAAGCCAGGTCCTGGCGCGCAGCATCGCCGGCGCCGGAATCGGTTTTGTATTCACGGTTGCCGCGCCCAGGCTGCAACCGGTAGTAAAAAGCCTGGCCAGCATTGACGGCATGACCGTGATTCATGCCAGGGATGAAACCGCGGCCGCCATGATGGCGGACGGGTATATCCGCAGGTCAGGGCGGTTCGCCGCGGTTTTGACGGAATGCCAC
This sequence comes from Desulfatibacillum aliphaticivorans DSM 15576, assembly GCF_000429905.1. NCBI lineage: Bacteria > Pseudomonadati > Thermodesulfobacteriota > Desulfobacteria > Desulfobacterales > Desulfatibacillaceae > Desulfatibacillum > Desulfatibacillum aliphaticivorans. Next base: position 238,747 of record NZ_AUCT01000002.1, read on the forward strand.
GGCCGCAGCCTGTGCCAAATCGCCGGCGTCACCAACGCCTGGGCTGATAAGATTCCCCTTATTTCCATCAGTTTGTGCGAAGACCAGCGGCCAGATGCAAATAAAGGGGTGAACCGTTGGGCTTATGACGCCAACCGGGTTTTTGAACCGGTTACGGTGTGGAGAAAACGCGTTTCCTCCCTGGCCGATGCCCCCAAAGCCTTTCAGGACGCCGTAACCTACAGTCAGGGAAGCCGCCGGGGGCCTGTTCACCTGGACATCGAAGCCGGGCTTTTAGAGCGGGAAATTGAAGATGAAATTCCCGGCCTGCCTCAGGAAGGCCCTGTAGCGCACCGAAAACTTACGCACTTACGCACGGAGGGAGCTGAAAGCGCCCTGGCTCAGGCCGTAAAGCTGTTGCAAACGGCCCGCAAGCCCCTGATCATGGCGGGCGGGGGAGTCAAAGCCTCCGGCGCCAGCCTGGATGTTGTGCAATTCATGGAGCGGTACGGCGTCCCCGGCTGCACCAGCATGGCGGGAATCGGCGCCATTCCGGCCGATCATGCCTATTGCCTGGGCGGGCCCAGCTATACCGCGGGAGAGGCTTTCCACGCAGCCATCAAACAGGCGGATGTGGTTCTTGCCCTGGGCTGCAGTTTTTCCGGCCTGGAAGGATTCGGCCTGCCGCCGCTGTGGTCCCAAAAAATCAAATTCATCCATGTGGATAACAATCCCAATCAGATAGGTCTTAACATAAGCCCGGAAATTCCGGTTCTGGGCGACGTCAAGACAGTCCTGGCGCAAATGGCGGACATGCTGGAGGCTTCGTCCTTTGTCGCTCCGGACGAGTGGACGAACTGGAGGCTTTTTCTATCCAACCTGAAACGGGGGCGTAAAACCAGGCTGCACAATTTCGCAAGCCGCCCCTGGGGCGCCCTGCACCAGGGACTCCTGGCCCTTGAAATGGGCAAGATAGTGGAAAAAGAAAACCTGGTCATGGTCATCGACGGCGGCAACACGCCGTTGTACGCGGCCATGTACGGACCGGGCATGAGCCCCCGCCAGACGTTCTTTCCCTTTGGCATGGCGGCCCTGGGCGGAGGGCTTCCCTACGCCATTGGCGTGGCCCTGGCTGCGCCGGAAAAAAGGGTGATGCTCATCACCGGGGACGGCTCCTGCCTCTACGCTGTCAGCGAACTGGAAACCATCAAGCGCCTGAACCTGCCCATCACCATTGTGGTCAACAACGACTCTTCGTGGAACATGATCAAGGCCCTCCAGGATTCCCTGTTTGAATGCAATTATGTGGGAACCTGCCTGCCGGACATCGATTACGCCAGGATTGCGGCGGGCTTCGGCCTGCATTCGGAAAGGGTCAAGTCCGCGGACCAGCTGGCCCCGGCCTATGAGCGGGCGGTTCAATCCGGCGGCCCGGCCCTGATCGATTGCGTGACGGATTGTAAAAACCTGCCGGACAGCCTTTTGAGCTTCGCCATGGTGGAGTTCGAGGGGGCGCAGATCAATCCCGTCAAACTGGTCAAAAGCCTTTGGAAAGGAAGGGACATGGGCCTGAGCCGCGCCTTGCACCAGGCGTCCTACGTCCGAAAGGCGCTTGTAGGCTTCAACCCCATGGCGAAAAGGCGGGTGTAATCATGAAGATAACCACCGGCGGAGAAATAGTTGTTAAATCCCTTGTGGATCAGGGCGTGCGATACGTTTTTTCCATTATCGGCGGACAAATGGGAACCATCTACGACGCCATAGGCAAAAACCCCTCCATTGACGTCATTACGCCCCGATCCGAGATGTCCACGGCCCTTATGGCTTGCGGATATACGGTCACGACAGGCCTGCCCGCCGTCGCCATGTGCACGGTGGGCGCCGGCGTGGTTTACGAAGTGGGCGGGCTCCTAAAAGCCTGGCTTGACTACCTGCCCGTGATCTCCATTGCGCCCCAGGTTCAAAGTTACAAAATGAAGCCCAACCAGGAAAACCTCCAGGCCTGCGAGCAGGACCTTTTGTTTTCCCCCATTACCAAATTCAACGCCATCATCTATCACTGGGAGCGGATTCCTCAACTAATCAACCGGGCCTTTCGCGAAGCCGCGTCCGGAGCGCCCGGCCCCGTCCACCTGGACATCCCCGTGGACGTGCTGTTCAAGCACCGTTTTCTGACCTCTCAACGGAAAAACCGCCTGCTGCCGCCGCCCCATCAGTCCCGGTATATCGGACCGATTCCGGGCGACGCCCCGTCCCTGGAAAAAGCATGCGACCTTCTTAGCCAGGCGAAAAGGCCTATAGCCCTTATCGGCCAGGGAATGGGCCGGGCCGGCAGGTTCCCCCAGATTAAAGCATGCCTGGAAAAGCTGGAGATTCCTTTTTTAGGAACCCGTCTTTCCGCAGGAGCTTTTGACGCGGAGGACTCCTTTTTTGTTGGGGATGCCGGGAGCTTTGCCAACTCGGAAGCAGGAGAAAAAATCCTGGAGCAGGCCGACTGCCTGCTGATAGTCGGCCTTGACCCCGAATCGCAACAAATCCTGAAAATCGCCCAAAATGCGACGATGATTCAAGTGGAGACCGACCCGGACGCCATGCTGGGCCAAGAAACGGCGGTCCCGGTGTTCGCCGATCCCGAATCCGCGCTTAATCGCCTGGCCGAGGCGTTGGCTCAACGCAAAGGCCGCAAGCCTGTGGCGTGGAAAAACAAAGCCCTCAAAACCGGCGAAGCCGCAGCGCAGCAAATTTTGAAGTCAGCGGATGAACGCACGCAAACCGCCTTTGAATTGCTGGACGGAGACTCTCTTAAGGACTGTATTTTGGTGGCGGACGGAGCGCCGGCGGCTATTGCCCCTGCTTTTCTGAAAAGCCGCAAACATGCAGGCGGGCACGTCATGAGCCAGGGGGCGACGGCGGGCGCAGGCCTTCCCTTCGCCATCGGCGCCGCGCTGGGAAACCCGGATCGCTCCGTAATTCTTTTGTGCGACAAGGAATCCTTGTTTCATCATCTCCGGGAGCTTCAACCCGCGGAGGAGTTGGGCGTCGGCATAACCATACTTTGCGTGGACAAAGCTCCTGGCCCGGATGACGCCGCGGACCTGGAAAAGGTGTTGCAAGGCTTTGGCTGCCACGTCCACAGGACGGGGGAAAAAATAAGCATGGCCAACGTGTTGAGGCATAAGGGGCAAGCAGGGGCGGTGCTGGTTTAATCTCTTGGCGCAGGATCAGCATCTGCCGGAAAGCCCCGGTCTTTTAGTAATTTTTCTCAAGTATGGACTAAATCTTATTTATGCACTATTATACGATTGGGGGAATTGGGGAGGCATGCGCTTCGTGTTACCATCAAGGCGCAGATGCCGACAGTAGCAATTAGGGGCTGACATTTATTAAATCACTACAGGACGGTAGCTTTGTTAAAATACTGTTTTGCTCGATTCCCGCTGATCGTAATTTTGACCATTTTCCTTGGCTTTCCTCTTTCCGCCAGGGCGGACGAAGCGCAATTCTCAGGCTTGTATTTCACCGCCAAGCAATCCAACCTGGGCATGCCCGTCCTCCTGAAAGCCCAACTGGTGGACGCCTCGGGCGATCCCATTCCTGAAGCGACAATCTATTTTGACATTTATCATGACGGCGCCTGGCATGTAATCAACGAGGACGACGGCGGCTACATTACCGACTCCACCGGCGCGGCCAGCGTTTATTATTATGTGGACCCGACTCTCTCCGCTGGCGACTATCAAATCCGCGCCCGTTTTGACGGCAATACAAAGTCGGAAAGCACGGTTCTTGAGCAAACCCTTGAGACCAATGAAGCCGGAATTACCTTCGCCTTATATTTAAACGGAGATAACAATCTGGAGTCCTACGCCATAGATGACTTTTACAACGAACTGTATCCCCATGGAACGAACGAAGACGTGAATTACATTGTCTTATTCGATGGCGATGGAAGCGTTTACTACAACGGCGAATATTGGACCGGAACCAGGATGTTCATCGTCACCCCGGAAGCCGTGGCGGCGGGGACTTATCCGTATCAGGATTGGGGCGAGCAAAACATGGGCGCCCAATCCACCTTGCAGAATTTTGTAGAAACCGCCTTCACGGACTTTCCCGCTGAAAATAATGTGCTTGTGATTTGGGATCATGGAAACGGCTGGTATAGTGAGCCGGAATCAAAGACCCTGACTGCGGATGACACCAGCACGGCCACTCAAGGAACGCACGTGGAACTCCCTATTCCTTCACAAGTCGCCGCCCGGTTATCCTCTAAAAAAGCCGCCGTCTTTGATGCCGCTGAAAAAAACAGGGAATATAAAGGCGTCAGCTATGACGACTCGTCAGCAGGGGACTACCTCGGGCTGACCGAATTGTCCGGTGCATTGGAGCAAGCAGGCGTCATCGTGGATGTTCTGGCAATAGACGCGTGCCTGATGGGAACCGTGGAAGTAGCCTATGAACTCAAAGACGTTGCAAATTTTTTTGTGGCTTCGGCGGAAACCATTTCCGTAGCGGGATTTGACTATGACGACCTGGGTGACAGGATTGACTCAGGGAGCGCTTCCACCGCCCGGGACATGGCCTACCAAATGGTGGCGTCTTACAAAAACTATTATTTAGGGGATACTTATAACGCAACTTTGTCAGCGTGGGATCTCACGGAAATGGCGTCCTTGTTTTCGGCCTTGGAAAATCTGTCCACGGCCTTTCTGGCGCAATTGGAGCAAATTCCTTATGGAGAAAGTACAGCGCTCAGGTCCGCCGCCGAAGACTTAATTGATGACACATCCTGCTACGACCTCGGGTCGCTTGCCTACCATATACAACAGGAAATATCGGACACCCAGGTTGCCGCCGCCGCCCAGGCCTTGGAATCCCAGATAAAAGGGGTGGCTCGGGTCAATTATTGGATTCAAAGCGGAACCCGGTGGGGAAAAATCTATTCGGACATGACCGGAATGACCGGCCTGTCATTGTATTGGCCCCTGACAAGCAATTTTAATCCCAACTATGTGGATGAAAACGCCCTCAGTTTTGCCAATCAATCATGGAACAAGGTCATCAGACTGATTTATGATAGTACGGCTCCTACAGGCACGGTGCAATGGGTGCAGACGCCCCATGCGTTGAGTGATTCATCCATTTCCATGGAGTCCTTTACTGGCACGGACCAATTTGTCGTTACCTATAACCGACAAACTTATTATCTCGACAACACGGTGTATTACCAGTTCACATTCACCCAAAGCCCCACGGGCGGTTCGGGCGGAAGCGATTCTGACAATCGCTACGAATCCACTGTTTATTCGGATGAAGGCCTGGAGCCCAACCACCAATACTGCTACACGGTTTACGCCCACGACGGAGCAGGGAATGAAACCGACGCCACCGGCGAGGCCTGCGCCGTAACCTTAGCCCAGGCGCCCGCAGCAATAAGCCTGACCCGCAAAAATTGTAATCAGGTCCTCGCAGCCTGGGACCCGGGAAATAATCCTGCCGGTACGGAATACTATTGCGAGAATATGACCACGGGAAATAACTCAGGCTGGATTACGGATGCAGAGTGGGTAAGCGCCGGTCTGGCAATAAACGCGACCTATTCATTCCGAGTCAAAGCCAGAAATTCGGAAAATATAGAGACCGATTGGGTGAGTCTGGGAGATTTTGAATTAGGTCCGTGCGCGGGAGACATTAACACAGACGGCGTCGTTAACATCGCCGACGCCATTCTGTGCCTGCAGGTTGCGGCGGGTTTGGCCCCGGAAGGCATAGATAAAAGCAAGGCAATTGACGCCGAATTACAAGTTGGGCTTGACGAAGCCCTGTATATTTTGCAAATTAACAGCGAACTTAGATAAGGAGATTTTTTTCAGTTAATTAATTGCAAAGGAACGCAGCTTTGTTTAAAATTTTTCCGGCTCGACTTCCGCTGATCTTAATTCCGATTTTTTTCTTTGCCATAATCTCTTCTTCCTGGGCGGCCGCAACGGCCCAGTTTTCCGGCGCCTATTTTACGGCCAAGCAATCCAACCTGGGTATGCCCGTCCTTCTGAAGGCGCAATTGGTGGACGCCTCGGGCGATCCCATTCCGGAAGCGATAGTTTATTTTGACATTTATCATGACGGAGCCTGGCATGTAATCAATGGGGATGACGGCGGCTGCATAACGGACTCCACCGGCGCGGCCAACGTTTATTATTATGTGGACCCGACGCTCTCCGTAGGAAGCCATCAAATCCGCGCCCGTTTTGACGGCGACGCCAAGTCAGACAGCGCGGTTCTGGATCAGACTCTCACGACCAATAAGGCGGAAATTACCTTCGCCCTGTATTTAAACGGAGATAATGATCTGGAGCCCCATGCCATGGATGATTTTTATACCGAGCTATACCCCCATGGCGTAAATAATAATGTTAATTTCATTGTTTTATTCGATGGTTATGGGAGAGTTTACGTTGATGACGGATATTGGGATGGAACCAGAATGTTCATCGTCACCCCGGAATCCGTCGCTTCCCAGACCTATCTTTACCAGGAATGGGGAGAGCAGAATATGGGCGACCAATCCACTCTGCAAGCCTTTACGGAAACCGCTTTTAAGGACTTTCCCGCACAAAACAACGTGTTGGTCATTTGGGACCATGGAAATGGATGGTATAGCCAGCCGGAAACCAAAACCCTGACCAAGGATAACGCCAACGCGATCACTATAGGCGCGCATGTGGAACTCCCCATTCCCCATCAAACAGCCGCCCGCCTTGCCTCCAAAAAGGCCGTCGCCTCAATGGCTGCTGAGGAGGACATGGCGGTTAAGGGAGTGAGCTATGACTATCCGGCAAATGACTACTTAGGACTGACCGAACTGTCCGGAGCGCTAAAGCAAGCGGGGGTCATCGTGGATGTCCTGGCAATGGACGCTTGCCTGATGGGGTCCGTGGAAGTCGCCTATGAAGTTAAGGACGTAGCCAATTTTTTTGTGGGTTCGATGGAAACCGTTCCCCTGGATGGTTTTGACTATGACGACCTGGGAAACAGGATTGCCATGGGAAACTGCTCCACGGCCCGAGATATGGCCTACCAAATGGTGGAGTCTTACGGCAACTTTTACTCGGACTATATTTATCAATGCACTCTGTCGGCATGGGATCTCAAAGAAATGGCGTCGGTGTTTTCGGCTTTGGAGAATCTGTCCACGACGTTTCTGGCGCATATGCACAGCATTCGTGATATTTATTTTACAGCAGCCACGCGCGAAGCCACATCATTGATTGATGACTCGCACTGCTACGATTTGGGATCGCTTGCCCATCATATACAAGAGGAAATGCCGAATCATATGGTCTGTGACGCCGCCCTGGCCTTGAAAAACGAGTTAGAAGGCGCCGCCCGGGTTAACTATTGGCTGCACAGCTCCACCATTCGAACCGGTTATACGCGACCGTACTCAGACATGACTGCCATGACCGGCCTGTCAATCTATTGGCCCCCTCCATTGGAGTTTAATCCCCATTACGTAGATGAAAGGGCGCTCAGCTTCGCCAGCCAATCCTGGAACAAATTCATCAGGTTGGACTATGATCATACTCCTCCTTCTCCCGATGGTCCGGTGGAATGGGTCAGGGCGCCCAGCGCCCTTAGCGAGTCGGCAATTACCATGGAAATCTTTTCCGCAACGGATCAATTCGTCATTACCTATAACGGGCAAACTTATTACCTGGATAATACCGTCTACTACCAGTTCGAGCCATATAGCATTACAGGTGGAACAGGCGCCACCTGGTCGGGCAACCGGTACACATCCACCGTGTATACGGACGACGGCCTGGAGCCCAACCATGAGTACCTGTATACTGCTTTCGCTCATGACGGCGCCGGACACAGAACAGACAGAATAGACGGTGCGTATGCGGTCACTCTGGCCCGGACGCCGGGCCCGGGGGATTTTTCCGCAACCAATGAAAATGAAATCCTGGTTGTCTGGTCCCCGAACGGCAACCCGGATCACACCGAATATTATTGCGAAAATATTGGAACCGGCGATGTTTCGGGCTGGATAACGCAGACTCAATGGTCCAATTCCGGACTTGCATCGGATCAATTTTACAAATTCCGGGTTAAGGCGAAAAATTTGGATGGTGTGGAGACGGAATGGAAATCTTTGGGCAACGCCTGCCTGGGGACATGCCCCGGCAATGTCAACAAAGATTATCGGATAGACGTCGCCGACGCCATCCTGTGCCTGCAGGTTGCGGCGGGCCTGACGCCGGAAGGCATGGATAAAAACACGGCAATCGACGCCGAATTACAAGTTGGGCTTGACGAAGCCCTGTATATTTTGCAAATTGAGAGCGAATTCAGATAAAGCGGAATTAATATTACTGAGGGGAAAAATGAATCGCCTTCTATTACCGGCCGTATGTTCGGCCATACGCAGTCCCTTATTCCTGATTGCAATCTTGACAATTTGCCTTGCCCTTCCGCTTTCTTCATGGGCGGCAGCGCCCTGCCAGTTTTCCGTCTCCCATTTTAAAGACAAGCAATCCAACCTGGGTATGCCCGTCCTATTGGAAGCCAAATTGGTCGATGCGTCGGGCGATCCCATCTATAACGCCGCAATCTATTTTGATATCTATTATGACGGCGCATGGCGTATAATTAACGAAGATGACGGCGGCTATCCAACGGACTACTTAGGCGTAGCAAAAACCTTCTATTATGTGGATTCCGCATTCCCGGAAGGCGATTATCCCATTCGCGCCCGTTTTGACGGCGACGCCTCTTTTGACCCTGCCTCCATTCAAAAAACGCTGACAGCCAATCTGGCCGGAGTCACCTTTGCTTTGTTTTTAAACGGGGACAATAATCTGGAGCCCTATGCCATTGAAGATTTTTACGACGAACTGCATCCGCAGGGAACCAACGAGTACATAAACTTCATCGTTCTATTCGATAGAATCAACGGCTATGACTGGACCCATGACAATTGGTTCGGAACCAGGATGTATGTCGTCACCCCCGACACGGTGCGCTCGGACGTGTATTTGTATCAGGATTGGGGGGAGCAAAACATGGGCGACCAATCCACCTTGCAAGCATTTGCGGAAACCGCCTTTACGGATTTTCCCGCGGAGCATTCGGTGCTGGTGCTTTGGGATCACGGCAGCGGTTGGCAGGGAGAATACAAGTCTTTGCCAGCGGAGGAACGGGACGCCCCTTTCACCGGCGCGGAAATGGAGCTGCCCTTGCCGCCCCACGTGGCAGCCCGATTGGCTTCCAAAAAGTCAACGGCTCCGCCCGCAGGGGAGGATGAGAAAACTTTCCCCGTTAAGGCGATAAGCTACGACAACACCTCCGGCAGCGACAGCCTGAGCCTGACCGAAGTTTCCGGCGCCATTGAAGGGACAGGGCTGACCGTGGATGTCGTCGCCATGGACGCCTGCCTCATGGGCATGGTGGAAGTGGCTTACGAGTTGAGGAATGTCGCCCGCTATTTCGTGGCGTCAGGCGACAACGTCAGCGCCAAAGGCTTTGATTACGCGGATATAGGCCAGAGGCTAACGGCGGACAATGCTCCCGACGCCCGATCCCTTGCTTCGGCGCTTGTCGACTCTTACGAGAATTTTTACGGCTCATACGACTACATGGCAACCCTTTCCGCCTGGGACCTGACCCTTATGGCGCCTTTTTTCAGCGCCCTGGAAAACTTCTCCTCCGTCCTGCTGGAAAAAATGGACCTAATCCCTTTTGCTGAAAGGGCCGATTTCTACCTTGCAACCGAAAATATGATCCAGGGCCCCCTCTATTTGGACCTGGGCTCCCTGGCTTACCACGCCCAACAGGAAATCTCGGACGCTCAAGTGATTTCCGCAGCGGCGGATTTGGAAAGCCAGGTGCTTGGAGCCGCTTGCGTCAACTATTTCGTCCATGACGGCTATTACGGCAGTTACAAATACACGGACAAAACCAGCATGCGGGGACTGACAATCTATTTGCCTCCTCCGGATTACTGGGATCACAGTTACACCTATCCCCAGGTATTGAGTTTTACGGACCTTTCATGGAACCAAACCGTTCGTCTGTTATTGGACTCAACGCCTCCTGCTGCGGAAAATTCTTTGGAATGGGCAAAGGCCCCCTACGCTGTCAACGAGTCATCCATTGCCATGGAGTCCTTTTCCGCTGTCGATCAATGGGAAAACCCCGTCTATTATCAATTTTCGTTCACCCAAAGCCCCACCGGCGGGACGGGCGGAAACGATTCGGACAGCCGATACGAGTCCACGGCCTATACGGATGACGGCCTGGAGCCCAACCATCAATACTGCTACACGGTCTACGCTTATGACGGGGCAGGAAACCCGACTGAAACGATCGCTGAGGCTTGCGCAGTCACCCTGGCTCTGGCGCCGGGAGCAGGCGCCTTGCAACCAAAAGGCTGCGACAAAATTGAGGCCGCCTGGGACACAGGGGGCAACCCGGAAGGCACGGAGTATTTTTGCGAAAACATAACCACTGGAGAAGCCTCGGGCTGGACCGCGGACGCCCAATGGACCAGCAGCGGACTTGCGACCAAAAACGCTTATACCTTCCGCGTCAAAGCCAGAAACTCCGAATATGTAGAGACGGACTGGGTGAGCCTGGGCGATTGCGAAACCGGGGTGTGTCACGGGGACGCCAATGCAGACGGCGCCCTTAGCCTGGCTGACGCCATAGTATGCCTGCAGGTTGTTGCGGGCTTAGAGCCCGTAGGCTTGGATAAAAGCGCCGCAATTGACGCACTGCAGCAAATCGGGCTTGACGAAGCCCTGTATATTTTGCAAATTGAGGGCGAATCCAGATAGGGAGGGTTTAATCTTTTACGGAGGGGAAAAATGAATCGCCGTCAATTTCTGGCCGTATCTTCGGCCGTCAGCAGCGCCTTACTGCTGGGATCCTGCGCATCAACCACCAATCGCTACCAATTGCCCGAAGCCCTGGTGAAGCCGGACGAAAAACTGGCCTTGACCAATCTTTCCATAGTGGACGTTCAAACCGGGACGATCCGCCGGGAAAACTGCATCCTGATTCAGCAGGGACGCATCGCCGAACTGTACACCAAGGAAGACTGGCCTTCCGTGCAGGCGGACAAGGAAATTGACCTGCAAGGCGGCTACGTCATGCCCGGGCTCATCAATGCACACTGCCACATGACGGCGCCTTGCAGCATCGCCGTCAGTCCGGCGGCTTTGTTTTCGTACAAACGCCAGGTGGAAAGAAACGCCGAGGAATGCATCAAGCATGGAGTCACCACGGTCAGGGATATGCTTTCCGTGGCGGATTGGGTTTCCGGCGTCCAATGGCTCCAGGAACGCATGGACAGGGGCAAAATCGCCGGCCCCCGGATTATGAGATCCGTGGCCATAGACATTAACAACGGCTACGGGGACATGCTCACCAATTTCTCCACCTGGGAATCCTGGCACAACGTGGGCAGCATCAAGGAAGCCAGAAAGGCCGTGCGATCCTCAGCCGCCGGAGGCGCCGACGCAATCAAACTGTTCCAGCAGGAAACCAAGCTCCTGCTGCCCTGCAACGACCTGCCCCTCATGGACAAGGAAATGGTTGCCGCCGTCTGCGACGAAGCAGCCAAATGCGGCCTGCCGGTAGCCATGCATCATATGGAGATCGGCGGCCTGGGCAAAGGCCTGTACGGCGGGGTGAACACCCTGGAGCACATGGTGTGCGACGCCCCCGTCCCGGACGAAGCCTTGGAGAAACTTATCTCCCAAGGGACTTATGTCGTCCCGACAATCAGCATTCCTTACGGTTACGTTTTCCCCGTAAGGGGGGACGAAAACTGGGGTACGGAAAGCACAGCCTTTTACAATAACCTGAGAAGCGACACCTTGCAGGGCTTTTTGGGTGAATTCTGCGAACCCGTGTTCGTAGAGGGCGGCATGGATTTTTGCCGCAAGTTTTCCGATCCCGACTCCTACGAAAAGCATCACCTCATCCCTTGGCTGTGCCCTTCCATATTCAATGCATACGCCAACCAGGGCGTGGCCAATATCAGGGCTCTGTATGAAGCGGGGGTCAAAATGGGCTGCGGAAACGACGGCGGCGTGCCGTTCGTCTTTCCCGGAAACCTCGGGTTTGAAATGGTCCTTTTGGAAGAGGCTGGGTTGCAAACCGCAGACATCCTGAAAATGGCGACCATAAACAACGCCCACATTATTGGCATGGAAAACGATCTGGGAACCGTGGAAAGCCCCAAAATTGCTGACTTGGCGGTTTTCCCAGATAATCCTCTGAAAACAGCCTCAAACGCCCTCAAGCCTTCCATGGTTTTGCAGGCGGGCAGGGTGGTTTTTCAGGCATAAGATTCCACAAAGCCCAAAAAAGGGCGCCTCCCTTGCCCGGAGACGCCCCTTTTCAGCCGTGTTTATTTCATTGTTTCATGCAGATGTCTGGTGTGAGTTTTTTCATACCGGGGCCTCAATTTTTTAATTGCCAAGGATACTCGGGATACTTTATACTTTGTCCACGCTTTACAAGAGGGTGTTCGAGGTCTTTGCTTTTGGAATCCGGGCGATAACAAGCCGGGATTCCTTTGTCCTGATTACGGCAAAATATTCTCCGGTCAATCCCCATTGGTTAAACCAAAGTGGATTGACCGGTTTTTTTATTGTTTGACGGCGCTCATGATAATCCACCGCCGGGCGTCATGATGGCAATGAATTCCTGAAAAACCCTTCCGCTCCAAGGTTTGGGACAGCGCATCGGAGGTAAATCCCCGAAAGCCCATGCTGCGTGTATACTTTTCCCTGACGGCCCCCAGCAATCCATGTCCCCTGCGGACCGCCGCCACGGTAAAGCAGCCTCCGGGCGCTAAAACCCGGCCGACCTCCTCCAAAGCCTTGTCCGGGTCCGGGAACAAGTGCAACGCCCCGCAGCAATTGACCGCTTCAAAACTCTCATCTTCAAAGGGCAGGTCCAACGCACTGGCCCGAACATAAACCACGTTGTCCAGGCCCTGCTTTTTCGCCCGGGCGGCGCCCCAGCGCAGCATGGGAGCGGAGAGATCCAGGCCCACAACCCTGCCCTTGCCCATGGTCCTTGCGAAGGCCCGCGTATAGATGCCCGGACCGCAAGCCAGGTCCAGCACCGAGTCGGCGTTGGCTATGTTGGCCGCCCCGGATATGAGCTTCGCTTCCTTGTTAAAGGAAATCCCCAGGATTATGGCCGCAGCCAGGCTTTTGCGCCATAACCGGCTTTCGTAGATGTTGACGATGGCGGGCGACTCCATAAAAAACTGGGCCGCGGTTTTACTCAAATGGAGCTCCGGGACCAAATCCGCGAACCCGTCCCTGATAGGGTATCGCTCGCCGCATACCTTGCAGGTGAAAAAGTCCTTTTCGTCCCGATTGACGGAACAATAGCCCCCCTTGCACGAAGGACAACGAACCAGGTTTTCCGTAATCCTTTCCATACCCCCTCCTATTTCCGATAAAAATGAAAAAACCCGGAAGGCAGGCGGCCTTCCGGGTGAATCTGCGGCTTGAACGGCCGATATGCTGAGATGCTCCGGCCTGCAGGACATTGCAGGCCGGAGATTTTTCTTTTTAATAGCGGTAAATGTCCGACTTGAAAGGACCTTCCACGGGCACGCCGATGTAATCGGCCTGATCCGGGGTCAGGGTGGTCAGCTTGGCGCCCAGTTTGTCCAGGTGCAGACGGGCCACTTCCTCGTCCAACTGCTTGCTCAGGCAGGTAACCCCAATTTCTCCGGGATTCTGCCACAGATCGATTTGAGCCAAGGTCTGATTGGTGAAGGAAGAGCTCATGACAAAGCTGGGATGCCCGGTTGCGCAGCCCAGGTTAACAAGGCGGCCTTCGGCCAGGATATAAATGCAGTGTCCGTCAGGGAACACCCACTTGTCCACCTGGGGCTTGATATTGATTTTTTCCACCCCGGGCCAGTTACTGAGTTTGTCCATTTGAATTTCGTTATCAAAATGGCCGATGTTGCACACAATGGCCTGATCTTTCATTTTGGACATATGCTCGGCGGTGATGATGTCCTTGTTGCCCGTGCAGGTGACATAGATGTCAGTATACGCAAGGGCGTCTTCAATGGTGACCACCTGGAAGCCGGCCATGCATGCCTGAAGCGCGCAGATGGGATCGATTTCGGTCACGCTCACCCGGGCGTTCTGGCCGGCCAGGGATTCGGCCGAGCCTTTGCCCACGTCGCCGTATCCGCAAATCAGGGCGTTCTTGCCGGAAACCATGACGTCCGTGGCTCTCTTGATGCCGTCCACCAGGGACTCGCGGCAGCCGTAGATGTTGTCGAACTTGCTTTTGGTCACCGAATCGTTGACGTTGATGGCCCGGGTCAAAAGCTCGCCCCTTGCCTGCATCTGATAAAGACGGTTGACGCCGGTGGTGGTTTCTTCGGAAACGCCTTTCCATTCGGCGGCCACTTTATGCCAGAACTGAGGATCTTCCTTAAGAGTGGCTTTCAGTACGTCGTTAATGCACTGGAGTTCATGAACGTCCGTGGGTTCATCCAGAATAGAGGCGTCATTTTCAGCCGCATATCCCCTGTGAATCAGCAAGGTGGCGTCCCCGCCGTCGTCCACAATCAGGTTGGGGCCTGTTCCGTCAGGCCAGGTCAGGGCCTGTTTGGTGCACCACCAATACTCTTCCAGGGTTTCGCCTTTCCATGCAAAAACAGGAACGCCGGCCTTGGCGATGGCCGCCGCGGCGTGGTCCTGGGTGGAGAAAATGTTGCAGGAGGCCCAGCGCACATCCGCACCCAGTTCTACCAGGGTTTCAATAAGAACGGCGGTCTGAATGGTCATATGCAGGCTTCCGCTGATTTTGGCGCCCTTCAGGGGCTTTTGGGGGCCGTATTTCTCACGAGTGGCCATCAACCCGGGCATCTCATGCTCGGCGATTTCCAGTTCACGGCGTCCAAAATCAGCCAGGCCAATGTCCGCGACCTTGTATTTCAGTGCAGAGTCAGTCATTTAAGGCTCCTGTAATTCTATATAATGTTCTTTGGGAAGCGAAACCCGGCGCCCGTTCGGCTATGCCGCGTTTCGCCGCGAAAATTTATAATATAAGACCTAAAGCGCATTTTGCAAGGATTGCACCTTATTGGTCTTTTCCCAGGGAAAGATTTCCCGGCCGAAATGCCCGTATCTCGCCGACCTCTGGTAAGACCATCCGTTGGGATGAAGCAAGTCCAAGTCCTTGATGATTCCGGCGGGCCTGAAATCGAAAATCTCCCCGGATTCCAGCACGGCCTGGAGCTTCTCCTCGGAAACCTTGCCGGTGCCGTAGGTGTCCACGTTAATGCTCATGGGCTTGGCCACGCCAATGGCGTAAGCCACCTGAATTTCGCATTTGTCGGCCAGGCCCGCGGCCACGATGTTTTTTGCGGCGTAACGGGAGTAATAGGCTGCAGAACGGTCCACCTTGGAGGGATCCTTTCCGGAAAAAGCGCCGCCCCCATGGCTGCCTACGCCGCCGTACGTGTCCACGATAATCTTCCGGCCGGTCAGTCCTGCGTCGGCCCAGGGGCCTCCCAGGGTAAACTTGCCGGTGGGGTTGATGTAATACAAAGTGTCGGCGCGCAGCAGACCGGTGGGCTCCAGCAGTTCCTGCACTTCATTCACAATGTCCTCCCGGATCTGGTCCAGGGACACGTCGTCGGTCTGATGCGAAACCACGACGCTGGTGATGTACTCCGGCTTGCCGTCTTTATATTTGACCGATACCTGAGACTTGGAATCCGGCCTTAAATAGGCCAGCTTGCCGGATTTCCTGACGGTTTCCAGATGGCGCAAAATCCGGTGGGAAAAGGCAATGGGCGTAGGCATAAGCTCAGGGGTTTCGTTGGTGGCGTAGCCGAACATCATGCCCTGGTCGCCGGCGCCCTGTTCGGCGAAAAGCCCTTCCCCTTCCGTCACGCCCTGGGAGATGTCCGGGGACTGTCCATGAATATGGGTGCTGTAATGAAAGGCCTGGTCCCAAAAAAGCAGTTCCTCGCGATTGTAGCCGATTTCCCGCACAACATCCCGGGCGATGGATTCCGTGTCGATTTCATCCCAAGCCCCGCAGGTGATCTCCCCCGCAGTAATGATGGAATCGTGTGCAGCCATGGTTTCGCAAGCCACCCGGCTTCTGGGGTCTTTTGACAAACAGGCGTCGAGGATTGCATCGGAAATCTGATCGCAAATTTTATCAGGATGGCCCTCACTCACCGACTCTGAGGTAAAAACATGATCTGCAGATATTTTACTCATGGACAATTCTCCTAACAATGGACATATTCAGGCAATGGAAGCAACGGGCCAAATAGATGCGCAATCCGCCGGGTGCATTGAACATATCCCTGGAGAAGTTGAACAAGTTGGTCGCTTTGCCGATTAACCTTGCCGGTCCAGTTTTTGGATGACGACAAAAGAGTTTGAATTCACAACAAAACCGGCGGCATCCGTAACATGATTAGACTCGACTGTCAAGGCGCCCTTCCCCTTTGTTTATGCGCTTAACAAGCCCGGCTTGCGCTATGATTTTCGATGGGGTAGAATAAACTATGGAAAATCTTAAGATACTGATAACCGGCAATCAGGGTCTCTTGGGAACTGAGTGCGTCCGGGTTCTATATCCCACGCATGAAATACATGGATTTTCTTCCAATATTTTGGATATTCGTGATAAATCTCAGGTGGAGGGCCGGATTAAGGAAATCAGGCCCGATATTGTTGTCAATTGCGCCGCTTACACCAAGGTGGACTCATGCGAAACCCATTTTCAGGACGCCTGGGATGTAAACGCCATCGGACCTGAAAATCTGGCTCGAGCAGTGCGCAAATACGGCGGCTTCCTGGTCCATATTTCCACGGATTACGTCTTTGACGGCGTGCGAAGCATTCCACACCCATACACCGAGGACGACTCCCCCAACCCCTTATCCGCGTACGGCAAAAGCAAACTGGCCGGAGAAGAGGCCGTGCGCTCCTTGTGCCCGCTGCACGCCATTGTGAGGACGGCCTGGCTGTACGGCGCTGCAGGCCCGAATTTTCTGAAAACCATGCTCAGGCTCAGCAAGGAAAACCCCGCCGCCCTCCGCAAGGTGGTGAACGACCAATTCGGCTCCCCCACCTGGGCCTATTCGCTGGCGAAACAAATCAAGGTGTTGATCGAATCGGGAGAGACGGGAACCTTCCACGCCACGGACCAGGGCTATTGCACGTGGTATGAGCTGGCCGGGACCTTTCTATCCCTGATGGACGTGAAGCATAACCTGACTCCTTGCGAAACCAGAGACTACCCCACCCCGGCCCGCAGGCCTTCCAACTCCATCCTGGAAAACCAACGCTTTCAAGAACTCGGCCTGGATATAATGCCGCCCTGGCAAGACGACCTCAAGGCCTTTGTAAAAGCCAATAAAAAACAATTGATGAAAGAATAAACTCCACCTCCGGCGAACTGCTAACAAGATGAAAAGGCAACAATAACTGCGCCTCCGGCGAACTGCAAAACTGCTTAACAGCCTGCCTCCGGCGGCTTACTTTTTGAAAAAAGTAAGACAAAAACTTTTCAAATGCGCTTCGCGCAAAGGAAGTGACAGCCCCCCGACATGGGCTGTCCGGGCAATGTTATTTGCCGCGCACGCGTGGAGCCTCATTCTGAACCGCCCATTCCCAAGGAAACCTCATTTTGTGGGTGGCGCCGGCAAAGCAGTACCTTGCCAGTGTGCGCAGCATATTTTTTTTAACCCTGTTCCTTCCCTGTAACCTGTAAATCACAGTAAATCTTGTACATTATTCGGGAGGCGGTTCTTCAAAAAGATGCGGACACTGCTTTTTGACCATATCTTTTAACTCCGCATCCATATCAGCTTGAAATAATGACCCTGCGTGGCAGAGTTGATCAACCGTAAGGCTTTTCGCCCCCTCAAGATTTGTTTTAACCAGCATTGCGCCTTCAAGGTCTGCGCCTTCAAAGTTGGCGTCTTTGAAGTTTGCACCCATAGCATTTGTTCTATAAAATCTTGCATTTTTAAAATCCACGCAGGAAAGATTGGCGCCTTCAAAAATTGCTTTGTAAAGATTCGCAGCTTCAAGATTGGCGCCCATCAGATTGGCGCCCTTAAGGCTCGCCTTATAAAGATTGGTAGCTTTAAGATTGGCTCCAACGAGGATTCCATCATCAAGATTTGTTTTATGGATTATTGCCCCCATAATATTCGCTTTTACAAGATTTGCACTTTGAAAATTAGCTACCTCAAGGTTGGCTCCCAAAAGATTGGCTTTGTAGAGTTTTGCGCCCTCGAGATCAGCTCCAAAAAGATTGGCCTCTTTAAGATTGGCGCGTTTTAGGTTGGCGCCGTTGAGATCGGCGTTAAGAAGCATCGCGCCCTCAAGATTGGCGCCCATGAGGTCGACGTCTCGGAGATTCCTGCCCCGAAGATTCACGCCTTCAAGATCAGCAAAAGGTTCAATCAAATCTTCTCGAAATTTCTGGACCTTAGAGGGGATTAGTTGCTCTTTGATTCCATTGAGTTCCTCTTCCTTTGCCCTTAATGCTCGACGTAATTCCGTCTTTGCTTTATAATATGTATTTCCGGGTTCTTGAGATTCGTCAGTAGATGTCTCGTTGCTTCTACTTTCGAGATTTGCAATTCGCTCTTTTAATATGTTTATCTCATCTTGCTTCGCTTTTGCATTTTCCTTTTCCTTATTGAACTCCACTTCAACAACTTTCAAATAATTTCTCCAACCGTTTCGCAGCTTGTCAGACTGAGTAACCTCCGCGAAATACTGGGCAATTCGTTTCCTAATAACCACTTTATCATCGAGCGCTTGCTTTGTGAATTGAGCCAAATGCTCTTGTTCCTGGAGATTTAGCGCCCGCGATTGGAGTTGCGAGTTAACGCCAAGAGTAATCAACCCAACGGCTGCGCTGCCAACAATAATTTCCACAAAATGCAGCCATGCTTTGGATTCTTCCACAAAAACAAAGGCGCCATACAGGCCTATACCGGCCAATGTTACAAGTAGAACAAGAGAAATCACCAATAAGGTCATATAGTCTGGCTTAATTGTGTTTTCGCCCTTCACCCCTTGCCACACAACGCCTAGTAATAAAATCAGGGTGACCAACAGTATCCAAGCAGAATGGCCGTCCATAGCATTCTTCCTATTTGGATTTTAGTTTAAGATTTGTTGTTTCATTAGCAGGAAGGCATTAAATGATCAAGATCAATCACGCCAATATAGTTCGGCGCACAATGTAAATTATATGTATATTTAAAAAATGATCCTGGGACACAGGAAGTATCCTGTTTTTTTGGGATGGCGGCCCCTGGCGACCTATGTATTCCGCAGAGAAGCGAGTTAATTTAGTTTTACACTTTTGGCTTCCGGAGGGGGCCTACTTGTCAGCTCGTTTGTAAACCACCAGGCGCTGGCCGGGGACGATGGGTTTGTCCAGGTTGATGCGGTTCCACATGGCCAGGGTGGGCAGGGGGATGCCGTGGGCCTCGGCGATGCGCGTGAGGGAGTCTCCGGGCTTGACCACGTAGATGTGTCCTGCCTTTTGCTCGAACCATTTGGAGAACAGGGTCAAAAAGCGTTCGTTAAAACCGTCCGAAGCGCCTTTGGGAACCATAATACTATGGTTTCCGGCGGAAAGGTCGTAGCCCCTTAAATGGGGATTGAGGTCCTTTATGTGCTTGAATGACGTGTTCGCCGCCTTGGCCACCAGGGTCAGGGGGGCCTTGGCAACGGTCTTGAATTCCACGTTCTCCACCTCAATCAGAGGGTAGTAGTCCTCGGGTTTGAGGTGAAAGCCGAATTTTTCCGGGTGCTCCATGAGCAGCTTGGCCGATAAAATCCTAAAGATGTACCGCTGGGTTTCCAGGGGAAGGTACAACTGATAATAATTGATCTGCTCCTGGACCAAAATCTGGGACTCCAGCCCGTCTTCCCCCATGTTATAGGCGGCCGCCGCCAATGTCCATGAACCGAACCGCTTGTACAACTCCTTGAAATACAAAATGGCGGCGTCCGTGGATCGCCTGATTTCCCGGCGGTCGTCCACGTCCCTGTTGATTTCCAGGCCGTAGCGCTTGCCCGTCCCCTTTATAAACTGCCAGAATCCCATAGCGCCTTTGGGAGAGCCCGCATGGGGCCTCAAAGCGCTTTCCGCCACGGCCACGTATCGCAGATCCCGCGGCATGCCGGCCTCTTTCAGCTTGGAGTCGATAATGGGCATGTACCGGGTGGAGCGTTTGATCCAAAGCAGCACCTGGGGCCTGTCCCATAAGGAAAGCATCAACTCCTTTTCCAGACGCTCCCTTACCTCGGGGTTGTCCAAAGGAACCTGCTCCCCGCAAAAATACAATGGGCCGGTGACTCTTAAAGAATCCAACAGAGAGGGAACCGTCTCGTCGCCCGGGGGGGACAAAGGAAATTCGTCCACCGGCTCGTTGATGTCCATCTGCACTAAAGATGCAGCCGACGCCATGCTTGGAGCTTCGGCCTCGTCCCGGATTTCGTCCTCACTCTCGTCAAGGCTTTGTTCATCTTCGTATACGATGTACTCGTCCGCCACGGAGGGAAACTCCAGGTCCTGGCTTTCTTCCTCCACAATCCATTTATCTTCGTCAGGATCCTCGTTTTGGATGTCAATGTCGGGGGATGGGGGGGGCGGCGCCTCGCTTTTTCGCGTCTGGCTTTCCGGCGCCTCCGCCTGGGCGAGGCTCGCGGAAAGACTTCGAGTCATCGGAGGACGGGAAATCATTATCGTGTATCCGGACGCCTGAAGGCCGTAATATGCGGCTGCTCCAAGCCCGGCGAAAATCAAGAGGAATAACAGCTTTTTCATGGTCACCCTAAGGCGCTCACTAAGTATTTTTCGAACGGCGCGCCATTCGTGTTGGTCGGCAAGGGATTCATGACCGAAATCATAACATAGGCCAAGACTTCCTTTCCACCCCCTAAAAAAATTTTAATAACGGCCAGGGAAAGGCGGATTTTTTCGGAGCCTATTGCATTTTCAGGCCGTTGGTTGAGCGTATTATTCCACATTATTAGGGGATAGGGATAGGAAATGCATCACAGTCCGCCCCCAAAAAGGACGGACTGCGCCATTTTTACATATGGATGAGGATTAGAGATTGGTCACTTGTTAAGGCCTGCCATGCCTTCGGCGGTGTAGCGGTCCCCCAGGATGCTTCCGAGGGCGAAGGCCTGATTCAGTTCGTCCATTTCGTCCCCGGTCAGAACAACGTCCAAGGCGCCCAGATTTTCCTGGAGATATTTCAAACGTCTGGTTCCGGGGATGGGGACGATATCCTCCCCTTGAGCCAGTATCCAGGCCAGGGCGGCCTGGGCCGGAGTGACGCCCTTGGATGCGGCCAGGTCCAGCAACACCTGGGTTCGCTCCATGTTTGCCTGAAAGTTTTCCTCCGAAAACCGGGGCAGAAAAGGCCGCAAATCCCCTTCTTTGGATATGCCGGCGGCGTCCAGCTTGCCGGTCAGCGCGCCCCGTCCCAATGGGCTGTAAGGAACCAGGGCCACGCCTAACTCCCGCATGACCGGCAGCATCTCCTCCTCCACCTCACGGGTCCACAGGGAATACTCGGACTGCACCGCGGCGATGGGATGCACCGCATGGGCCTTTTTCAAGGTCTCGGCGGCAGGCTCGGACAAACCGATATAACGCACCTTGCCTTCCGTCACCAAGTCGGCCATGGCGCCCACGGTATCCTCAATGGGCGTGGTTGCGTCAATACGGTGGGCGTAATACAGGTCGATGCATTCCCGATCCAACCTATTTAAGCTGGCCTCGCAAGCCTGGCGGATATACTCCGGCTTGCCGCAGATGGTCCTGGCGTATTCCCCGGGCTTGCGCACAATGCCGAACTTGGAGGCGACAAAAACCTTCCCGCTCCACTCCTTGAGCGTCTTGCCGATCAATTCCTCATTATGCCCGAACCCGTACTGATCCGCCGTGTCCAGCATGGTCACCCCCATGTCCAAAGCCGCCAATAGCACCTTCTTGGACGTCTCGTCATCCGAAGGCCCATAAAACTCGCTCATGGCCATGCATCCCAGGCCCATTGCCGAAACCTCGGGGCCGTTTGCCCCCAATTGACGTTTTTTCATATCATCTCCTTTGGTTAGGTTTTCATTTCAGCTTACGTCACGGATGATACGCAAAAAGGCCTTGACCTTCATCAGAAAAATAGTCATTTTATTCCTAATTATGGACAAAATTATGCGAAACACTCTAAAAATCGCCCAGCAAATTGATTTGATCCCACACGGCCTGGACGTGCGCACCATGGCTGGGGTCATGGCCGAATATTCCAGCGAGGATCTGCACAGCCACACTCACCATCAAGTCTTGAGAATCCGAAGCGGCGTAGCCTTGCTGGTGGACGAAAATCGCAGGCAGCCTATGTTCGGGCCTTTGACGGCAGTGATTCCCGCGGGCCTGGCCCACCGGTCCGTGGTGTTGGGGCAGTCGGTGAGCTTTAAATCCATTTATTTGAAAAAGGATCTGCTCCCGGGTTTGAAGCAGGAAATTCGCTTGTTTTTTATAAGCCCCTTGAATTCGGCGTTATTCGACAGGCTGAAAATATGGGGAGTGCAGGATCTTTCCCGCAATCTGAACAGGGAGTGTTTGGATTTGTTCCTCAAAGCGCTGCCCGAAGACATGGAAAAGCAGGCCAATTTAGTGCGTTTGCCCGAGGCGGGCACGCCTTTGGCCCGGAACGCGGCTGAATTTGTGGAAAAAAATTATTTCCGGCCCTTGTCCATGGACGATTTCGCCAAGGCCCTGCCCTACTCCGGCCGGCATCTTTCAAGGCGGTTCAAGGAGGATATGCGGATCACCCTGTTCGAATACCTCAGGTTGTACAGGATCCTCATGGCGTCCCTGGCTTTATGCGGACCGGCAAGAGCCATCACGGAAATCGCCCTGGATTGCGGGTATGAGTCCCTTTCCTCGTTTTACCGGGATTTCAATATGATTTACGGAGCGCCGCCGAAATCCTTCAAGGAAACCTTTTCTCAAAAGCAATAGGCGATTTTCCAACGCGCTTTCATGCAACGGCTTTTTCCGGTGCGGCCATTTCCTTAAAGGCTGCGGCCTGCTCCCCATTGCCGATGATGGCGACCATGTCGCCCGGCTGAAACGCCAGCCTCCCTTCCGGGTTTGGATAAAGGATTCCCTTGCGAACGACTCCTACCACGGAAGCGCCGGTTGCGGTGCGAATCCGGAGCTCCAATAGGCTTTTCCCCGCCATGGAACTCTTCTCGGAAATTTCAACCCAGACAAGCTCCAGTTGATCCGTGGCCCGTTGCAGGTGGTCCAGGGTGGAGTATTCCACATGCTGGCTGAGAAGCGAATCATACAGATCCAGCCGCACGGCGTTGGTGAACCGCTGGATTTCCGTGGCCGGAATGTGCAAATCCATCAAGGCCTGGCGAGCGAACTCCAACCCTGCTTCATACTTGGGCATGACCACGTCGCAAGTCCCGGCTTCCTTGAGCAATTTCATGTGCTCCATAGAGTCGGCCATGGCAATGACGCGTATATCCGGGTTGGCATGCTTGGCCAAACGCAAAACGGTTTGGGAAGTCACCAGGGCCGGAGTGGTTATCAACACCAGCCTGGCCTTGTCCACCATCGCCCCTTCCAAAACGACTTCCTGGGAGGCGTCTCCGTACAAAACCGCCATTCCCAGCTCTTTGACCTTTTCCACCTGCCTGAAATCCTGCTCGACCATGACAAAATCCTCGTCCATACGCTGCAGAACGCGCCCCACGTATTGGCCGGTCCTGCCGCCGCCGACTATGATTACATGGTTTTCCATATTTTCTTCGGAAATTTGGATGGTTTCCATGGGAACGTCTTTTCGCAGGCGCTTCTGCAGGCTGTACAAAGGAACGGTCAAACGGGAGACGACGGGCGTCAAAATCATGGTTACAATGGCCACGCTTAAAAACAGGGAGTATAAATTCTGGTCTATGGCCTGGGCGGCCACGCCGGTTCTGGCCAGGACAAAGCCGAACTCGCCCATTTGAAACAGGCCGAAGCCCACGGCAAGCGGAACCACGTTGCCGTAGCCAAAGGCATGGGACAGCGAGTAAAAAACCAGGAACTTTCCTATACTGATCAAAGCCGCCAGCATCAGGATGGTTTTCAGGTTCGCCGCCAGAAAATTCAGGTCCAGCAGCATGCCCACGGAAGCGAAAAACAACAGCCCAAAAAGGTCCCGCAGCGGGACGATGTCGCTCAAGGCCTGGTACCCGAAGTCGGACTCGCTAAGCACCATGCCGGCCACAAATGCGCCGAAAGCAAAAGAAAGCCCCACAAGATAAGTGCCGTATCCCACGCCCAGGCCGATGGCCGTGATGGATAGCAAAAACAACTCCCGGGAGTTCCACCCGGCCACCCTTTTCATGACCCAGGGCAAAAGCCGGACGCCCACCACAATCATCGCCGCCAGAAACAAAACAGCCTTGATTGCCGCCACTCCCAATATGGGAAGGCCGGCCTTGGGATCGCTCATCTGGGGCAGGATGATCATCAAGGGCACAACAGCCAAATCCTGCACGATGAGCATGCCGATCATGACCCGGCTGGACAGGGTGCCCATCCACCCCTGGCTTTCCAGGGTTTTCAACAAAACCATGGTGCTGGACAGCGAGGCCAAGCCCCCAAGCCACAATGCATGGATCGGCTCCCAGTCGAACAAACGGCCTATCAGGTAGCCGTAGGCAATGATCAGTATAATCTGTATGGGCGTGCCGATGAGCGCAATCCGGCTGACAGGCTTGAGCTTTTTGAACGAAAACTCCAGGCCCAGGGCGAACAGCAGCAAGGCCACGCCGATTTCCGCCAGCAGCTCAATGTTGTGGATTTCCTCCGGGCTGATCCGGCCCCAGGTATAAGGCCCCACCAGGACTCCGGCCAGGATATAGCCCAGAATCAGCGGTTGTTTAAGCCTTTGCGCAATCAGCCCGCCAGCCAGTGCCGTCACCACAATCACAACAATGTCCGCTGCAATGCCCATTCATCAGCCTCCATGATCTTTGAAACATGCCAAATGCCGCTTTGGAATTCTATGGCTGATACTACACCTTGTCCTGAAAGACAAACGTTTGACGCCCCCGTTCCCCGGGAAGCGCTATTCAACGCCTCCCTTTCCATTTCCGGATACATGAAGCGGCCAAGCCAGTTCAGTGCGGATATGCCAATATCGCTTTCCAGGCAAACCGGCGATGAGGTTGCGGGAGACAGGGTCCAAACGCCCCTTCACACTGAGACTCTCCATCAAAAACTTGCCCTGCGCCGGCGGCGCAAGCTATCCTAATAAAAATGGGAATTATAGCTTCGCTGCAACTGTACCGAGACAGCCGTGTTTGAGACGAGATTCCATCCCGGCTTTGATTCAAATTGATCGGGATGGAAATTACCAGGCTCGCATAGTCTGCCATCATCCTATCGCACAAGGACTTTGGCACGATAGTTGCTTTTCCACTTTCCATTTCTGTTCACTATCATGGCCTGATTTTACAATGGGAATACCTCTTTTTTCAACCCATGGCATTGATGAGGCCCAGATAACCGACTGCTTGAATATTTAATGAAATGACGATCATGACTTCCGACCGCATACATTCTTACAGGTATTGCCCTTTTCCGCATGCACTAACCATAATCTGTCTCACTATCATCCTCCTGGGAGGCAATTACGCCCTTGCGAAAGAAAACACGTTCGGCAACAAGCAGATTTTAAGCTCCGCGGCGGAAATTGACTATCCTCCTTTTAGCGCAATCGATAAGAATGGGCAGGCAATCGGTTTTTCCGTGGAACTTATGCGTGCAGCGCTTAAGTCCATGGGACGGGAAGTCACTTTTCGAACCGGGCCCTGGCCGCAAGTGAAGGGCTGGCTGGAACAGGGCGAAGTACAGGCTCTCCCCCTGGTTGGACGAACCCCGGAAAGGGAAGCGGCTTTTGATTTTACCTTCCCTTACATGTCCATACATGGAGCCATTGTTGTTCGAAAGGGCGAGGCCGGCATCCGCGATTTGAAAGATTTGAAAGGGCGTGAGGTCGCTGTCATGAAAAGCGACAACGCCGAGGAGTTTTTAAGGCGAGAAGACTGCGGAGCGATCATCCATACTACCGACACTTTTGAACAGGCTTTGTCTGAGCTCTCCCAAGGCAGGCATGATGCAGTCGTTATTCAAAGACTGGTCGCCCTGCGACTCATCCAGGAAGCCCGACTTACCAATTTGAAAATCGTCAATAAGCCTGTCAAAGGTTTTCGCCAGGATTTTTGCTTTGCGGTCAAAGAGGGGGATCGGGACACCCTGGCTCTCCTGAACGAAGGTCTCTCCCTGGTGATGGCGGATGGGACCTATCGTCATCTGCACGCCAAATGGTTTGCCGCTTTGCAGCTGCCCACTAATCGCCGCATAATCATTGGAGGGGATTACGATTACCCACCCTATGAATTTTTAAACGAAAATAACCTCCCGGCAGGCATGAATGTTGATCTCACGCGGGCCATCGCCCGGGAAATGGGATTGAACATTGAAATCCGCCTGGGGCCCTGGTCAAAGGCCGTGGAAGATCTTGAAAATGGCAACATAGATGCCTTGGGAGGCATGTTTTATAGTCCGGAGCGTGATTTGAAATTCGACTTTACGCCGCCCCATACCTTGAATCATTATGTCGCGATAACTCGCAAGGGAGAAGGCCCTCCTCCCTTGAGCATGAAGGAGTTAACGGGCAAAAGCATTGTCGTTCAAAGGGGCGACATGATATACAGCTATGCCGTAAAACATGGGTTCAAGGACCATATCTCGCTCAAAGATACCCAGGAAGATGTTTTGAGAGGCGTCTCCAATGGAATATACGATTGCGCACTGTCCGCCAGAGTGACCACCCTATACCTCATCAATAAAAATAATTGGACGAATCTGGAACTGGGCCGTCAACCAATTCTGACAACAGAATACTGCTATGCCGTCCCCAATGGCCACAAAGCCCTCTTAGCGCAGTTTAGCGAAGGCCTTAAAATCATAGAAGAAACTGGTGAATATCGCCGTATACGCAATAAGTGGCTTGGAGTGTATGAGGAATCCCACACCAATCTCGCCGCTATCATTCGCTATGTCGCCATAGTCGCCATCCCCCTGCTTTTGCTCTTGCTGGCTTTTTTCCTGTGGTCCTGGTCATTACGCAAACAGGTTGCAGCCAGAACCGCCGAACTCCAAAAGAGTGAAGAACAATACAGACTGCTGGCGGACAACACGCTGGATGTAATCTGGACCTTAAATCCAAAGCTTGAATTCACCTATATCAACCCTGCTATTTTAGAACTGACAGGGTACACGGCGGAAAAATGGATAAACACCCCTTTGTCTGATCATTGCGACGCCACAAACTTGGAATATATCAAACAGGTGTTCGCAGAGGAGGCGGCCAAAGGGACGGAAGGACCCGGCGTTATTTTTGAAGCTGAGTGGCTTAAAAAAAACGGCGAACCTGTTCAAGTGGAAATACACGGCAAAGTGCTTCATGACGAGAACGGCCAGGTATCGAAATTTCAGGGAACCGCTCGTGATATTACCATGCGCAAACAGGCGGAAAATGAACTCCGTCAAAGAGAGTCCCAATACAATGCTATTGTGGAAAACTCCGGCGATTATATTATGCGCTATGACAGAAGCCATCGCCATATTTTTGCGAACCGCGAAGCGATAGAGGCGACAGGGCTGACTCCGGAGCAATATCTGGGCAAGACCCACCGCGAAATGGGTTTCCCCAAGCACTTGTGCGAATTATGGGAAAACAGCATCGATGAGGTTTTTTTGACGGGGGAAGTCCGCTGCGTGGATTTTGACGTTGAACTGGAGAACGGCTGGGTCTCCCTGGAAATGCAACTCAACCCTGAATTTAACGAAGAGGGAAGCGTTCAGTCCGTCATTGGAATTTCCCGGGACATAACAAAACGAAAGGCGGCTCAACAAGAAGACCGCTTGAACAAAGGGCGTCTGGAAATTATCCATGTCATTCAAAATCTGACGGATATTTCGGAAAAAAAGATATGTGACATCATTCTGGAAAAAATGGTTGATTTGTTGGATAGTAAAATTGGTTTTTTGGGCTTTATGAGTAAAGACGAAAAAATCATGCACATCCACGCATGGTCTTCTTCCGCCATGGAACAATGCACAATCCAGCACAAACCCATCACTTTTTCCATTGCCGAGTCAGGCGTTTGGGGGGAGCCTGTCCGACATCGAAAAGCGATTATCATTAATGATTATAATAAGCCGCATCCCGCCAAGAAAGGCTGTCCGGCAGGGCATGTAGCCATTTCCCGCTTTTTATCTGTTCCTGTGTTCGACAGCGGTCGTATTGTGATGCTCGCGGCTGTGGCCAATAAGGTGAATCCCTACACTGAAAACGATCTTCGTCAATTTGAGCTGCTGTTAGGCAGCGCATGGGAGCAGATTCAACGCAGACGCATGGAAAAAGAAAGGGAATCCTTGATTGCCCAACTCCAAAGAGCCCAAAAAATGGAATCCATTGGCAACCTGGCAGGGGGTATCGCTCATGATTTTAACAACCTGCTCTCTCCAATCGTCGGCATGTCCGAGCTTCTGTTGGAAGATTTACCGCCAGACAGCCTTGAATATGAAAACGCACAGGAAATATTTACGGCGGGAAAACGGGCAAGCGACCTTGTAAATCAGATTCTTGCCTTCAGCCGTCAATCCGAGCATAAAAAAATCCCGGTTCTGGTCCAAAAAATACTCCGGGAAGTCCTCAAACTAAGTAGATCGACCATCCCGGCGGATATCCAAATCTCTCAGGATATCATGCCCGATTGCGGGCCTGTGATTGCCGACCCCACGCAAATACATCAACTGGTCATGAACTTCATCACCAACGCCTATCACGCCGTAGAGAAAACCGGCGGCGAAATTTTTGTACAACTTAAGGAAACCAGACTAAGCGCGGAAGAAATAGGCAGCAAACCGCTTGGCCCGGGACGTTACGCCGTATTAGTCATTTCGGATAACGGCGAAGGAATCAATCCAGCCATCCTGGATAAGATTTTTGAGCCTTATTTCACCACCAAGGAACAGGGTAAAGGCACTGGCCTTGGACTTGCCGTAGCCTATGGAATTATTAAGGAGCACAAGGGCGACATCAGTGTTGAAAGTGAACTGGGATCCGGAACCGCCTTCACTATCCATTTGCCAATCATGGAAAAAAGCGTATCTGAAGGTCCTGTGCCACTGACAGAAAGCGATCCCAGAGGCCATGAACGAATTTTGCTGGTGGATGATGAAGAAGCTGTCGCCAAACTTGAAAAACAAATGATTGAACGCCTTGGCTATCATGTCACAGCGTGCACCAGCAGCACAGAGGCGTTAAGAGTCTTTGAAGCAAATCCCCATGCTTTTGATTTAGTGCTTTCCGACATGACTATGCCCGGCATGACCGGCGACCTGCTTTCCATAAAAATGAGATCCATAAGGCCCGATATGCCTGTTATCATTTGTACAGGCTTCAGTGAAAAGATCAACGAGGAAAACGCAAAAGCAGCGGGAATCAAAGGGCTGCTCATGAAACCGATCATCAAATCCGAAATGGCTAAATTGATCAGAACCGTGCTGGATGAAGCGAAAACCTCAAACTAACGATACAGTCAGGATGACAATTTTTCCGGCATGGTTCTCTTCCCGCCATAGGCGGACCGCTCTCTCAGCATGGGGAGGCGAAGCAATCTCAGAAAGCTATCTCATGGGCACCGGCTTTAACAACCGGGTAAAGCGGTTGCGATATTCCCGGGGGGAGAGGCCCGTGGTTTTTTTGAACAGCTTACGGAAGGAGTTGGGATCTTCGTACCCCACCTGCTGGGTGATCTCCTCGATGGATTGGGCCGTCTTTTCCAATTGATGCTTGGCCGCCTCAATGCGCACCCTCTGCAGATAAATCAGCGGCGAATCTCCGGTGGCCTGCTTAAAACGCCGCACAAAATGCCGGGGGCTCACGCCCATGTCGCAGGCCAGGGCTTCCACAGAAATCCGCGAGGGAAACTTTTCCTCCAGAAAGCACTGGGCTTCCTTGACCACCTCGTCCGTATGATCTTTCTGAAATTCAAATATGGAATAGGGGGACTGGCTGTTGCGAGGCTCCATCAGCAAGGCCTTGGAGCATACGTCCGCCAATTCCTCGTAGCCGAATTTTTCAATCAGATAGATGCACAAATCCCAGAACGACGTGGTGGCGCCCGAGCAAAGCACGCCTCCGTCTTCGGTCAAAATCCGTTCGGGCCTCAGCTTGACCTTGGGGTATAGACGCTTGAAATAGCGGGAAAACTTGAGATTGGTGGTGGCCACCTTGCCGTCCAGAATGCCGGTCTCGGCCAATAAAAAAGTTCCCGTGCAGGTGGAGCCTATCATCACATGCTTTTCATGATGCTTGCGAAGCCATTCCGTCAGCTCCCGGGGCGCCTTGCCGATAAAGCGGATGGGGGGAAGAAAGCCGGGAACCAGGATGAAATCCGTCTTCTCAATATCGTGGATGGAGGCGTGGGGCGTGACGATCACCCTGCCGTCCGCTTCCACCTGCTTGCCGTCCAGGGAGACGATGTCCCATTGAAACAAGGGCGGCTCGTTCTCCTTGTCCCGGTTAAGCTGCGCGTACCACCGGTTGGATATTCCAAAAGCGTCTATGCACCCGTAAATGGCGGAAGCGGCGCAGTTCTCGTAAGCAAGCAATGTGATGTGCGGCATATTTCTCCTCCTGGCGCCCATGTCTGATTTGGCATGGTTAAAGTCAAAATAGCCTCTTTTGATTTACTCCGTCAAGCTGTAAAAATATACCGTCAAAGAATGGTTCTCAGGGTCGCAGCCTTGAACGATCAGAAAAAAACAAGCCGTCAGGAGGAGAAAATCATGGATCCCTTGTTTCAGCCCATCAAAATCAACCAAATGGAAGTCAAAAACAGAATTTATCTGCCCGCCATGCATCTGAACATGGCCGTGGACTTTTTGGTGACGGACCAGATTGTGGATTTTTACGCGGAACGCGCCAAGGGCGGCGCAGGCATGATCGCCGTGGGCAACGCCACGGTGAACGAGGTCGCCGGAAACAGCATGTACATCGGCGCCCATAAGGACGAGTTCATGCCCGGCCTCACGCGGCTTTCCAAGGCCATACAGGATGGCGGCGCCAGGTCCGTGGTCCAGTTGAACCACGCGGGCAGGTATTCCCATTCCTTCATGATGAACGGCAAAATGCCCGTGGCGCCTTCGGCCATCCCTTCCCGGATGACTCGGGAAACGCCGGAAGCCCTGACGCTTGAAGGCATCAAGCAGACCATCGCGGATTTCGCCGAGTCGGCCGAGCGGGTGAAAAAATGCGGATACGACGCCGTGGAAGTGCTGAGCGGCACCGGATACCTGATCAGCGAATTTCTCTCCCCGGTCACCAATGCTCGCGACGACGAATACGGCGGATCCTTTGAAAACCGCATCCGCTTCGGCGTGGAAATCATGAAGGCCATCCGCGAGAAGGTCGGCCCGGACTATCCGGTCATGGTCCGCCTGGACAACAACGACTTCATGGAAGGCGGCCAGCGCGCCGACGAACTGACCGAATACGCCAGAATCCTGGCTGAGGAATGCGGCGTGGACGCCCTGTGCGTCAAGGGCAACTGGCACGAAGCCCGGGTGCCCCAGATGACCACCAACGTGCCTCGCGGAACTTACGCTTATCTTGCCAAGAACGTCAAAGACGTGGTGGACGTGCCGGTTATCGCCAGCCACCGCATCCATTCCCCGGAAGTGGCCCGGCAAATCATCCGGGACGGCTTCTGCGACATGGTCGCTTTCGGCCGCGCCCTCATCGCCGATCCCTATATGCCGGAAAAAGCCCGCACCGGCCGTGAAAACGAAATCGTCCAATGCATCGCCTGCTGCCAGGGCTGTTTTGACAGCCTGTTCCAACTGCAGCACGTCAAGTGCATGTGCAACCCCAAGGCCGGCTACGAAAGCTCCAAGGCCATTGAAAAAACCGCCTCCCCCAAAAAGGTCATGATCATCGGCGGAGGACCGGCCGGCATGACCGCCGCCCTGGCCGCCAAGGAAAAAGGCCACGACGTGACTCTGTACGAAAAAGGCGGCAAACTGGGCGGGCAGCTTTATCTGGCCGGCGCTCCCCACGGCCGCGAGGAATTCGTGGAACTGGCCAAGGACCTCACCACGCAGCTTAAACTCGCCAAGGTGGACGTCAAGCTGAACACCGCCGTTGACGAAGCCCTGATTGATCAGGAAAAGCCTGACGTAGTGCTTCTGGCCACGGGCGCCGAGCCAGTCGCCCCGCCCATCCCCGGCGTGGATCAGCCCCACGTGGTCCAGGCGTGGGACGTGCTTTTGGACAAAGTCTCTGTGGGCAAGAAAGTGGTCGTCATCGGCGGCGGCGCCGTGGGCGTGGAAACCGCCATGCATCTTTCGGAAATCGGCACGCTGTCCGGCGACGCCATCAAGTTCCTGCTGGTGAATCAGGCTGAAACCCCGGAAGCCCTGTACAAGCTGGCCACCCAGGGAACCGTGGACGTCACCCTGATCGAAATGCTGGATAAAATCGGCGCAGGCATCGGCAAAAGCACCAAGTGGGTCATGCATCAGGACATGGGCAGGCAGCGCATTTCCATAAGCACGGGCACCAAGGCCCTGGAAATCACCCCCACGGAAATCAAAGTGCAGACGGGCGAGGAAGTATACGCCATCCCGGCCGACACCGTGGTTCTGGCAGCGGGCGCCAAGCCGGTTAACGGCCTTGCCGAAACCCTGAAAGCCAAGGGAATCGACTTCCAGGTCATCGGCGACGCCAACGGCATCGCCCTGGCCTTTGACGCCGTCCATAACGGCTTCGACGCAGGACGGAATATTTAGGGCATTACCTCACCAGCCGTAGTTGCGAGGTCTCCTCGCTGTAGTTGGGCGGTCTCCGGCCTGAAGTAGTTGCGCAGCCTCCGCGCCGTAGTTGGCCGGTTTCCGGCCTGTAGTTGCGGGGTTTCCGCGCTGTAGTTGGCCGGTCTCCGGCCCGTAGTTGCGCGGTCCCCGCGCTGTTTAGGAAGCGTAAAATACACATCAAAGACACTGGGTCCCGGCTTGCGGGCGATCCTGAAATACGGATCGCCCTTGCCGGGATGACGGTCTTTTTAGCCCCCCTTATGCTCCAAGAGAGATTGTTTCTTCCCGTTCCCACGGTCCTTCACAGATTCTTCGGACCTCCCCCCCTTGGCGGACAGAAGGGACCATATTTGGAGAGCTTTCCACTTCAAAATCCCTGCGGCGTTCCAATTGTCAATGGTTTCATGTGTTGGGTTTCGCGGAGCTCTACCCAACCTACACCGCGTCAAGCAGAGACATAGGTTGGGTTAAGAAGTCCGGCTATGCGCTTCACCCCGGCTAAAACGGGTGTGGACTTCGAACCCAACATCAACCAGCCTAAGAGGAGGAAATCTCCCCTAAGCAGCCCCTGTATGCATTACCACACGAAGCATGGGGACGAGCTAATTGAAAACGCCAAGATTGAAAAGTTTTTGAAGGGGGTCTGGGGGAAACTTTTTTCAAAAAGTTTCCCCCAGAAAAGAATAAGCAGGGGCTCGAAATCCGAGCCCCTGCTTTTTTATGACTGATTATCCGTAGTGAACGGACGCGCGTTGCTTGCAATCAGGACGCGCCGAGCAAGGGGGATCGGGGCGTCCGGGGCGCCGGGAAAACGGGATCAAGCAATTTCGGGTAAAATGGGGGCAAATCATTTTACTCAAAGAACGCCCTAATCGATCCCGGGAATCGATAGGATCGAGCGGCCCGAGGGAGGGGGGCCGCCCCATCTTATCCGCTGACAACGTGAACTTCCCGGCTGCAACACTATCCGTCTTGCAAGGGGACGGGATAATCAGTCTTCCAGCACTCGCAGGCAATCCTGAGGGAGGCGGAAGGTGCCCTTGCCTACGACGCTCACTTCCACAAGATCATCAGGATCGTTGATGGAAGCGTCGGGGTCCGTTATGATTCCATGGAGGCCGACAAAGCCGTCCATATACTGCTCCCAGCTTTCGTCCTTGGAGCATTGGAATATTTCCACTTTTTGTCCTTGTTTAAGGCTCATGGCGTTTCTCCGTGATTATGGGGGAGATTTTCGGAAACTGAATGGGCGCCGGTTTTCCGGGCGCAATTCACGCACAGATACATGGACGACGCAGGAACGCCGCCCTGGCTGGCGCGATTCTTGACGAATTCCAAATATCTTTCGGTTCCCAGGGGCTCCTTGCACATGGAGCACTGGACCAGGGGCGCCCGGTTCAAGCGGGTTCCGCACAGGCTCAGGACGCGCCAGCCGTCCTCGTCCCGGATTTGCATGGCGCCGTTGGGGCAATTGGTTGCACAGGCGCCGCACAGGATGCATTTTTCCTGGATTTTTCTAAAGTCCGTCTTTACGGGATGGTCAAAGTCAAAATAGCCAAGCTCCAGGGCGTTGACCTTCATTTTATCCCGGCAGACCTCCACGCATTTGCCGCACCGCAGGCACACGTCGCAGCGCAGGCAGCGCCTGGCCTCTTCCTTGGCCGCGGCTTCGTCAAAGCCCAACTCCACCTGTTGAAAGGTGGTGCGGCGGCGATCCAAAAACAGCAAGGGCATTTCCGGCCGTTCCAGGGTCATTTTGGTTTCTGCCGAGGTTTGCAGGTGCGGAAGCATGCTTCTTCTCACCGGCACGGGCGGCGTTTTAGGCTGAGGCAGGTCGGAAAGATACCGGTCTATGCCCTGGGCCGCTCTTTTTCCGCCGCCGATGGCTTCGATGACGGTGGCCGGGCCGGTCACGGCGTCGCCCGCTGCAAAAACTCCGGGCATGGTGGTTTCCATGCTGACGCTGTTGACGCACAGGGTGTTCCTGTGGGTCCAGTCCACGGCCGTGAGATCGGCCAGGCAGGAGTCGTCCACTTTTTGGCCGATGGCGGCGATAATGGCGTCGGCCTCCATGACGAATTCGCTGCCCTCGATGGGCAGGGGCGCCATTCTGTCGGAGCCCGGCTTGGCGACCAATTCCGCCTTAAGGCATTTCAGGCCGGTTGCATGGCCGTTTTCGCCCTTCACCTCGACCGGTATGGTCAGGTAGGCGAAATGGATGCCTTCCTGCTCCGCCTGTTCCACTTCCTCGTGATCCGCGGGCATGGCGTCCTTATCGCGCCGATAGGCGATGGCCACGCTGCGGGCCCCCAGACGCAGGCTGGTGCGCGCGGCGTCGATGGCCACGTTTCCGCCGCCAACCACGACAACGTGCTTCCCCGGGGCGTGTCTTTCTCCCAGAGCCACGTCCTTTAAAAAGGCGATGGCGTCCCGGACTCCTTCAAAGTCATTTTCGCCGGGAATGCTCAGGGAATAGGCCTCGTGCGCGCCCACGGCCACGAAAAAAGCCTCATAGCCCTCTTCCTGCAAGCTGGCGAAGGTCACATCGCGGCCGAACCGGGTGTTGTATTTGATTTCCACGCCCAATTCTTCGATCATGGCCACTTCCCGGTCGATCACCTCCCGGGGCAAACGATACCGTGGAATGCCCACCATGATCATGCCGCCGGCAACGGGCAAATCTTCAAAGACCGTTACCTGATAGCCCATGACCGCCAAATAATAGGCGCAGGACATGCCGCCGGGGCCTGCGCCGATAACGGCGACTTTCCTACCCTTGTCCGGAGCTTTGGGCGGATTGTTGTATGTGAGGGTGGAAAAAGCCCGTTCCGCGGCGAAGGCCTTGAGGGGCTTGATGGCCACGGGTTCGTCCATACGGCCCCTGACGCACATGAACTCGCAGGGGCGGGTGCAAACCAGGCCGCAAACCCAGGGAAAAGGGTTGTCCTTGCGGATGACGGATATAGCCTCGTCGTAACGGCCCATGCCGATCAGCGTCACGTAGGTCGGCACGTCAATGCCCGCCGGGCAGGCCATCTGGCAGGGGGCCGGCGCCAGGCGCACGCATTGGCCCGTGGGGCAGTTTTTGGTTTTTATGTGGCTGGCAAAGGCTTCATGGTGCTCAAGCAGGGCGCTTTTCAAGTGCTGGCCCGTCTCTGAACAGGAGGTATCGCCCTCCCATGCAACCAGTTGTTCGGCCAGGCCTTCCAGGGCTTGCAGATGGTCCTTTCCCGCCCTGGCCCAGGCGATGTCCCGGATCAGTCCTAAAGCCTGCTCTGCAATGGTTCGGCATCTGGGATGGGACAAAACGCCCTTGTCCAGCCGCTCCCTTAATTCTATCAACGCCTCGCTCACCGGGCATGAGCCTGAATTCATAATCTTACTCCCTGAAGTGGATTCTCATCTGTCTTGTTTGCAGCAAACCGGCCCGACATGAAATCAATCGCCCAATTCCGCGGCGGCCAGAGTCTTGGCGTAATGCTGCCTTCTGACGGGTTCGATTTCATTCGCCTCGCCGAAATGCAGGCATCCGGTGATGCACACGGTCACGCAAGCGGGCTGAAGGCCCTGATCGATCCTGTCCATGCAGTAATCGCATTTGACCACCTTGCCCTTGCGTGCGGCCTTGTACCACTGGGGGGCGCCCCAGGGGCAGGCGGAGATGCAGGCTTTGCAGCCCACGCAAAGGGACTCGTCCACATACACGATTCCGTCGGATTCCCTGCGCTGCATGGCGCCGGTGGGGCATGCGGGAATGCACCAGGGCTTCTCGCAATGGTAGCACGGCATAAAAATGTGGGATGACCGGGCAAGATCTCCCGTCATGCGGGGCCCCACTTCCATTACCTGGCAAAGGCGGGGGCCGGGGGGCAGTTCCTTGTTGGCCTTGCAAGCCACTTCACACGCGTGGCAGCCGATGCATTTTTTTGCTTCCTGGAGCAATACATACTTGCTCATACTTTCCTCCCAAAAATATCATGCTGGTGTAACTGTTACAAAGGTGTCGTGAAGCGCAGGGCTTCCACCGATCTTATCCATGCGGCTTTCCTGAAGCGCAGCGTCCGAAGCGCCTTTGGAAAAACTCCGTTGAGACCTTCCGGCCTCGTGCCCAAAGCCATGCACCATAAACACTGCCTCGGGATGGATGCAATCGGTTACAAAGGCTTTGGAGACCGAGGCGCCCCGGCTGGAACGGATAGAGACCCTGCTTTCGTTCTCAATGCCCATTTCCCGGGCTTTGTCCTTATGAATCCAAACCGGATTCTCGCCCATGATTTCGTTCAGGTACACGTTATTTTGCGTGGACACGTGGGTGTGCAGGGCGGTTCTGCCGGTAATGAGCCTGAAGCTGCCCTGGTCCGGACTGGGCATGGATTCGTAAGGCGGAAAAGACGGGAATCCCGCATCCTCCAGCAGGGAGGACACGAACTCAATTTTCCCCGAAGGAGTTTTAATCTTCAGGCCGTCTTTCCTGTCTTGAAAAATAGGGTCCTTGCAATACGCCACAAAACCTTTGGCGTCGAAATCCTCCATGGTGAATCCCGTGGGCTCCAATTGCCATTTCACCAAATCCTCCATGGATTCGTAGGGGAAGTATTTGCCGATGCCCAGGCGCTCTCCCAATTGTTTGAGAATCATGGCGCCTTCCCGGGTGTCGTACTTCGGCTCCACCGCCTTGCGGCGCAGGAACATCTGAGGCTTGGCGCCGTTGGCCTGCTGAATGCAATCGGTCCTTTCCAGGAAGATGGACTCCGGCAGGATGATGTCTGAGTACCAGGCTATGTCGCTGTAGTTAATGTCTATGGTGACGATAAGATCCAGCTTGTCCAGCGCCTTTTTGGTCAGGGCGGTGTCGGGTATGGACATCAAAGGATCGAACCGATAGGCGATCAAGGCTTTAACGGGATAAGGATCTTCGTTCAATATGGCGTGGGGCAGCATCTGCGGAGCCCCATGGTTTTTGTCGGGCAGGGGCAGATCGGGAGTGCCGACCTTGTCAAAGCGGACCGGCTCCATGGGCGGAAAATCCTGCTCCGTCAATTTACGGGCCGCCTTGCCGCCCGCGTCGCCGGGACCCTTCTTAAAGAAAAATCCCCCGGGGGTTTCAATGCTGCCCATGAGGGAGTTCAAAATCATGATGGACCGGCGGAAATAAATTTCGTTTTCATGATGCGCGCCTCGATAGCCAAAATGAAAAACCACCTTGGGCATGTCCTTGCTGACTTCTCTGGCAAGAGCGGCAATGGATCGCGCCGGAATGCCGGTTTCCTTCTCAGCCCACTCCGGGGTGTAGGGTTGGACGAACTCCCGCAGCTCATCCAAGCCGGAAACCCAACGGTCCACAAACTCCTTGTTGTACAATCCCTCTTTTAAAATAACGTGAATCAGGGCGTAGTTAAGGGCCAAATCCGAGCCGGGACGAATCATCCAATAGTGATCGGCCTTAACCGCCGTCTTGGTCACGCGGGGATCTATATAGGTGAGCTTGGCGCCGTTGTCCATGGCCTGCAAAAGGGTGCGGACCTCCTTGACGGAAATGGATTCGAAAATATTCCGGCCGTACAACACCAGGCGCTTGGCGTTTTTGTAGTCAATGCCCAGTTGGGCGTCCGTATATCCAAACAGGCTTCTGCAAGCCGTGTTGACCGAGCCTTTGCACAAAGAGTCGTGGGTGCAATGGTTGGGAGAGCCCAAAGCCTTGGTGAAGGTTTTGGAAACATGGGTCGCCAACTGGGTGCGCTCCGCCAGCACCAGGCTGCGGCCGCCGTATTGGTCGATCACGCTTTGGAGCTTTTCCGCAACATAATCCAGGGCCTCGTCCCAGCTTATGGGCTTCCAATTGCCCGAGCCCCGCTCTCCCACACGAATTAACGGAGTTTGCAGACGCTGGTCGTCATTCAACAACGCGGTTCCCGCGGCGCCCCTGGGGCACAATGCGCCGTCAATCCCGGGCACGTGAGGATTCCCCTGAATAAACTTAACATGCCCGTTTTCCACATTCACTTTTATCGGGCAGCGAACGCTGCACATAAAACATAAGCTGTATACATCTTTTCCCATGACTCTCTCCTAAATCGTCGCTATCCACCAGGACCCAGGACGTAAGGCCCGAGTTCAGCCAAATGCCGGAGAGCAACAGAGCAATAAGCGTACCAAATATTTTGCCCCTCCATAGTGGACGGAACCAGCCTCCAGGCAACCATGCTTATCAATATAGTTCATATAATCAAGCAATTATAATTCAAAGGAAATTGATCATTCCGCGTATAGATTGTTTTTTGGCCTTTAGGCGCCATACTTTTCATGCACCCGGATACTTTTTTTGCTTGTCCTTAACTAACTAAAATTTAATACTTTATTCATCCATGCATAATTTTTCAGGCGCCCGATCTCTCAAAATTGCGGCGTTCCCCTCTCTTTCCGCCCGCCGAAGTAATAGATTCCCCCAACCTCTTTTTGACAAAAAGACTTTAAATATAGATACTTATCCAGAGCATATAAACATTCTCTCCTCCTTGGCACACCCCTTGCTCATCCTCACCGGAGCCCGGCGCTTCGGGCGAGATTTCATCATAAGACCCGAATGAAACGGGTGCAGAAGAAACGGAGGATTAAATGTTTTACAAAACGCAAAAGACATGGATGGTTTTGTTGATTGTCCTTTTCTTGGCGGCGGCGCTGATTCCTGCGACGGGGATGGCGGCGTCCCTGGAGGAAGCTATCGCTCAAGCGCCCAAAGGCGCGGAAGCGGGACAGATCAACATGCAAGCCGAACCCGGATTTCTTGGAATTCCCGGGGCTCCGTCCCCCAGCCTGGTGATCGGCTTTCTGTGGGCCATCTGGGTAGGCTGGATTTTCTCGACGGTGGGCGCTTTCGGCGGCATCATGGCGGGTGTGGGCCACATTACGGTGTTCGGCCTTGCCGACTACGGCAAGGGCTTCAAAAAAACCGCTCCGGCCCTGAACAAGCTGATTACGGACAGCATCCGGGTGTCCAACCAATGGTTAGTCGGTTTGAGCGCCGCGGTTTCCAGTTTCAACTATTATAAGATGGGCCGTTTGGTGCTGCCTTTGGGCATCGCCCTGGCCATCGGCTCCGTGGCCGGCAGCGTGCTGGTGCCCTGGCTGACCGCCGGCAAGGTTTCCCTGAAGGCTTACCTGGGCTACTTCGGCCTGATCGTCTTCGTCATCGGCGGGTTCCTGTTTTATGAAACCACCCCCCGGGGACAGGCCCGGAAAAAGGAAGCCAAGTCGGCTGCCGACGCGTTTGAAAAAAGCGCCATCAAGGGCGCTGAAAAATCCATGGATGCCTCTGATATGGGCGTCCAGGTAAAAAGCTGGAGCGCCAAAAAAGTGGAGTTTACGTTCTACGGCGTGGAATTTTCCTTCAACCCCATCGTTCCGATCATCGGCGGCTTCTGCATCGCAGGTCTGGCCTCCTTCCTGGGAATCGGCGGCGGCTTTTTGTTCGTGCCCTTCCTGACCTCCATCGCCGGCCTGCCCATGTTCCTGGTCGCAGGAACCAGCGCCCTGACGGTGTTCGTGGGCATGATTATCAGCATCTTCACCTACATGGTGGTTCAGGGCGTGACCATTTACTGGCCGCTCATCGGCGTGGAGCTGATCGGCATTTTCGTAGGTTCCATGATCGGCCCCCGGACCTCCAAATACATCCCGGACATCTGGCTGAAACGCCTGTTTGTGGTTCTGGCCCTGTACGTGGGTCTGCGGTACACCACCAAGGGCTTCCTGGGATACAGCATTGTTCCTCCGTTCTGATCAAAAGCGCTATCGGCGGCCCGGGCCTATCCGGGCCGCCTCGACCCTTTTAATTTGAACCGGCAACGCTGTTTTAACGTATAAAGGATGTTAAAAATGGAATGGCTTTATCAAGTATATCTCTTTCTGGATGGCTTCCTGATCGCCCCTTATAGAATGGTGCAGCCCCCTATTCTGGGCTTTTACCTGGGCACGGGCCTGCTGGCTTTGTACGCCGTTGTTCTGGGCGCCCTCACAAGCGAGGCCGCTATTTGGGCCAACGCCAGGAACCTGGAAGACCAAAGCCATGCCATGGTGCGCATGCACAACCTTTCCTTCAGGGCTTTGGCCGCCAAAAACAAAAAAGCCTTCAAAGCCGCCAACCACGAAGCCAACGACGCTTTCGGCAAGTACTTTTTCGCTTGGATGGCCAACGCCGCCGCTTCGCTATGGCCCCTGGCCTTTGCACTAGGCTGGATGCAGTGGCGGTTTCAAGACGTGCACTTTGCATTCCCCGGGCTTCCTATTGATCTCGGATTTGCCTTCCTGTTCCTGATTTGCTACATTTTAGCCAGCATCCTGTTTTCAAAGATTAAAAAACGGCTGCCTATTTTCGCCAAATCCGTTGCATTGTCACAAATGGCGAGAGACCATGCTGATGAAATGGTTACCCTGGCCGACTTGCAG
The DNA here is from genome assembly GCF_000429905.1 of Desulfatibacillum aliphaticivorans DSM 15576. Lineage (NCBI taxonomy): Bacteria > Pseudomonadati > Thermodesulfobacteriota > Desulfobacteria > Desulfobacterales > Desulfatibacillaceae > Desulfatibacillum > Desulfatibacillum aliphaticivorans. Next base: position 280,189 of record NZ_AUCT01000002.1, read on the forward strand.
GCCAGCAAATAGAAGTTTAAGCCAGGCAAAAACCCGGATTCCCGGACCAGGAAAATGAAAAGAAAAGTCTTTTGGCTTGTATGTATTATAAGCCTTATTTCGGCGTCCCCCGCCTGGGCCGTACAGGCTCACGGGGCGCCGGAAGGCTTGTATATCCACCAGTTCGCCCATATTTTCTTTGCGGCGGCCATGGGGATATTCATGTATTGGCTAAAGGCTTCCGCCCTGACCACCCAGCCCGGCTGGCGCATGATTCGCTACTGCGCCCTGTTTCTGCTCATCTGGAATATTGATGCATTCGCCGCCCACCTTCTGGACGAACACCTGGCAATCGTGTCCTTTGAGCGCAACGGGTTGCTCCACATGAACCTGAGCTCTGAAACCCAAGGGCCTTTTCTGCCGGCGTTGTACTATTTTCTTAAAATGGACCACCTTTGGTGCGTGCCGGGCATGGTGTTTCTCTACCTGGGTCTGCGCAGGATTTTAGCGGACCAGCAGGCTGAGGAGTGAACGCCATGACCTTTCTCGTGCCATCCATGCCCGTGATTCTGATAGATTTTTTCGGGTCCATCGTCATGATCGTTCTCAGTTTCATGTGCGTGGGCAAAGCCCAAAAGCTGAGAGCCAGGGACGAACAAAATATTGTCTGGACCTATCTTTTGTGGCTTAGCTGGGGACTGGCGGTTTTCGCCGTATCCCGCTCCGGCGGGCATATCATAAAACAACTGCTGGTGATGTCCGGGCACTCGGCCCTATGGGGGACATTGCGGCCGTACAGCGGCGCGATCAATACATCCGTCTTTTTTGTTGCGGGCTCCGTGACCCTGTTTTTTGAACGGGTTTTTCGAATCAATCGCCGCATACTGGCTGACAAGGCCGAACTCCAGGAATCCAAACAACAGTTATTGTACCTGAACCAAAACCTGGAAAACCTGGTCGCCGCACGCACTCAGGCCTTGGCCTTATCCGAACATCGCTACCGGCGCATTTTTGAGGTTTCCAGAGACCTGATTCTGGTCACCAACCGAAACGGCGAGATCCTTGACTGCAATCCGGCCTCCCAAAAGGCTTTGAACTCTCACGGAAACGACGACGCAGAGCATAAACCAAGCATTCAGCGCGCTTTTGATAATCCCCAACAATGGGACTCCATCCTCCAGGACCTGGAGGAAAGAGGCTTTGTTTTGAATGAAGAGGCGGTCCTGATGCGCCATGACGGCGCGACCATACGGGTGCTCATTTCCGCCGGATTGGATCAGGGGGAGGACGAGGCCCGGGACACCATCCATTTTCTGATCCGCGACATTGAGCAGAAAAAGCTCATGGAAGCGCGCATGGCGCAAGCCGATAAGCTGGCCTCCATCGGCGAACTTTCGTCAGGCATCGCCCATGAAATAAACAATCCCCTGGGAATTATTCTGGGCTACACCCAGTTGCTTTTACGAAACGAAGATCCTGAAAACGAGCGCCACGCGGATTTACGCATCATCGAAAAGCACGTCAAAAGCTGCAAAGTCATTGTGGAGGATTTGCTCAGCTTCGCCCGGGGCGGCGAAACCATGAAAGAGCCTACGGACTTGCACGAAGTGATTGACGAAGTCTTGCAGTTTTTGCATCATGAACCCGGGCGCCAGGACCTGGCCATCTCCAAGGAATACTCCCTGGACCTGCCCCTGGCCCACGTGGATAAAAAGAAAATCCGCCAGGTCATCATGAATCTGGTGATCAACGCCAGCCACGCCGTGGAAGGCAGGGGAAAAATCCTTTTGGCTACGGACTTCAACCCGGAAAAGGGGCTGGCGAGCATTTGGGTGAAGGACAACGGCCCGGGCATTCCCAAGCAGAACATGGCCCGGATTTTCGACCCGTTTTTCACCACCAAGCCCACAGGCCAGGGCACAGGGCTTGGGTTGAGCGTATCGTACGGCATCATCAAAAGCCACGGCGGGGACATCAGCGTGGAAAGCGCTCCCGGAGAAGGGGCGGCCTTTCACATCACCCTGCCGGTGGAACCGCCGGAATCAGACATTGAGGATTAATGAAAAGACGCCTGCTCATAGTGGATGACGAGCCCGACATGCTCCACCTGCTCAAACGCAGCCTGGAGCCGGACCTGGACTGCGTCGTGGAAACCGCCGCCTCCGGCCTGGAAGCCATGGAGATTCTGGGACAGGACCGGTTCGACCTCATCCTGGCGGATATCAAAATGCCCAAAATGGACGGTTTGGAGCTTTTGGAAAAGGTGCAGGCCCAATATCCGGACCAGACCATGGTCATGATGACCGGACACGGAAGCATTGACGTGGCCGTTCAGGCCATCCAAAAAGGCGCCTACGATTTTGTGACCAAACCCTTTGATCACGAAGCCCTGGTGGTCCGTCTGGAAAAAGCCTTGGAGCGCAGCAAGCTGATTGCCGAAAACCGCCGCCTCGTCCGCTGGTGCGGCCAGCAGCGCGCCTTTGAAAATATGGTGGGCCAAAGCCCAGCCATGCAAACGGTGTTCGACACCATCAAGACCGTCTCCCAGACCGACATGACCGTGCTCATCACCGGCGAGTCAGGCACGGGCAAGGAATTGGCCGCCCGGGCTATCCATTCCCTCAGTCCCCGATCCTCCGGCCCTTTTGTGGCCATCAACTGCCCTACGGTGCCGGAAAACATCCTGGAAAGCGAGTTGTTCGGATATAAAAAAGGCGCCTTCACCCACGCCTCGACCAGCCGTCAGGGTCTTTTTGAGGAAGCCAACGGAGGCACTTTGTTCCTGGACGAAATCGGGGACGTGACGCCCTCCATCCAGACCAAGCTGCTGCGGGTTTTACAGGAAAAGGAAATCAAGCCGTTGGGGTCCAATAAATCCCGCAAGGTGAACGTGCGCATTGTGGCTTCCACCAACCAGGATTTGCAAAAGCGCATTGACGAAGGCCTGTTCCGGGAGGATTTTTTCTATCGCCTGGCCGTGGTGCCTGTGGTCATGCCTCCCTTGCGGGAGCGCAACGGCGACGTGCCGCTTATCGCCGCCCATCTGGCGGCCAAGCATTGCAAGGATCTGGGCAAACTGCCCGTGACCTTGTCTCCGAACTTTGTAAACTGGCTGGAAAATCAAACCTGGACGGGCAACGTGCGGGAGTTGGAGAACACCATCATCCAGGCTATTTTGTTTTCGGAAGAGGGAACGCTCGAGCCGCCCAAGACCGCTCCCGCGGCAACGCAGTCTTCATCCAGAATTTCCGGCCCGGACCTGTCCGCCCAATCTTACAAGGAAGCCAAGGAAAGCATCCTGGAGGCTTTTCATAAGGATTACCTGGGCGCCCTGCTTAAGGAAACCGGAGGCAACGTGACCCAGGCCGCCAAGAATTGCGGCATGGAGCGCCAGAATCTCCAGCAAATCCTCCGCCGCTACAACATTTCCGCCCAGGATTTCAGGGATTAATCGCCTGATTAACGCCCACTTTATCAACCTGATTTATACTTCTTATCAAAAAGCCGTCATCCATTTTAACGCAACGCTCTTGCCCACAACCGGTTTTTTGTCCTGAATTATCGTTCATCCTTCCAATACCGGCATTTTTTAGCCTGCGCTTATGTGTCTGATTTCACACGATTGAGTGGAGTTCATCATTGACACAAGAAGGGGCGGGTGGCATGTTTTGTTAAGTTCCATAAAGAGTCCAAGGTCGGGGTTTATGCAAGCTCTGTGGAACCGTAGGAACCAATTAAATTTAAAACAAAAAATTTACTATATGAGGAAAAGCCCATGGGACTGTGGAAAAAGCTCACCGGCGAGTTTGTCGATATTGTAGAATGGCTGGACGACACCAATGACACCCTGGTGTTCCGGTTCGAGCGCTACGGCAATGAAATCAAGTACGGCGCCAAGCTGGTGGTCCGCGAAGGCCAGCAGGCCGTATTCATTAACGAAGGCCAGATAGCCGACGTGTTCACGCCGGGAACCTACACCCTGGAAACCCGGAACCTGCCCATCCTCAGCACCCTCAAAGGCTGGAAGCACGGGTTTGAAAGCCCCTTCAAGGCGGAAGTGTATTTTTGCAGCACCCGCCAATTTACGGACCTCAAATGGGGCACGCCCGGCCCCGTGACCATGAGGGACAAGGAATTCGGCGCCGTCAGGGTCACCGCCTATGGCATTTTTTCCATGCGCATCAAGGATCCTGCCAAGTTCATCCGGGAGATCGTGGGCACGGACGGAAATTTTTCCACCAGCGAAATCTCGTCCAACCTGCGGGGAAAAATCGGCATGCGCATCAAGGAAGTCATGCCGGAGACGGGAATTCCCATCCTGGATCTGGAAGGCAAAGTCATGATGCTGGGCGAAATGCTGGTGGACCGCATCAATCCCTCTTTTAAGGAATTCGGCCTGCAACTGACCGAAGTGCAGGTGCAGGATCTGGGCCTGCCCGAGGAAGTGGAACGAGCTATCGACAAAGGCGGCGCCATGCGGGCCATCGGCAACATGCAGGCCTACACCCAATACGAGACGGCCAGTTCCATCAAGGACGCCGCCCAAAATCCATCAGGAACCGCGGGCGCCGGCATTGGCATGGGCATGGGATTTTCCATGGCCAATCAAATGGCCGGAGCCATGGGGCAAGGCCAGCAGCCGCAGCAAGCGCCCCAGCAGGGCGGCCCCGGCGTTCCGCCTCCCATCCCCCAGGCGGTCCAGTTTTACGTGGCCGTGGGCGGCCAGCAGACAGGGCCTTTTGATCTCGCCGTCATCCAGCAGCAAATCCAGGCCGGGCAGGTCGCCAAAGACGCTTTGGTCTGGAAACAGGGCATGGCCGCCTGGACGGCCGCCGGCGAAGTTCCGGAGCTGGCCGGATTTTTCGGCGCCATGCCGCCTCCTTTGCCTCCGCAGCCGCCCCAGGGTTGATGGCGGGACTTTGGATAAAACGCATTCTCTATTAGCTTTAATGAAAAATCGGATGTTATGAGCGTTAAAGAATTTCCTTGTACAAGTTGCGGCGCAAAGCTGGAGTATGTCTCCGGCCAGGAGCTGATCTGTCCTTATTGCGGGGCGAAAAACGTCTTTGAACAGGTTGAAGAAGACATCAAAGAATTGGATTTTCATGATTTTCTGCGAAAATCCGCCGAGCATGAGGAGTCCATAGAGGTTACTACGGTCAAGTGTCAGGCCTGCGGCGCCGAGTCCACGCCCGAAGAAAACGTGTCCATCAGCCATTGCTCCTTTTGCGGCTCCCAGCTTATGGCCCAGGCCAGCGTTTCCAAGGCCATCAAGCCCAAAAGCATGCTTCCTTTTGAAATCCAGCGCGAACAGGCCCGGGAAAATTTCCGAAAGTGGTTGAAAGGCCTGTGGTTCGCCCCCAATCAGGTGAAAAAATACGCCCGCTCCCTGGATCAGATCAAGGGCATGTACATTCCGTTCTGGACCTACGACGCCGACACCTACACCAATTACCGCGGCCAGAGAGGAACCGATTACACCGAGCACTACACGGACAGCGACGGCAAACGCCAATCCCGCACCGAAACCCGCTGGAGCTATGTATCCGGCCGGGTTCGGAAGCTGTTCGACGACGTGCTGATTCTCGCCAGCAGATCCCTGCCCAAAAAGCAGACCGACAAGCTGGAGCCCTGGGATCTTAACAACCTGGTTCCCTATCAGGAGCAATACCTCGCCGGATTTCAGGTGGAAACCTACCAGATCGACCTGGAGGGAGGCTTTGATGAAGCCCGGGACGTCATGGCGGAAGGCATTAAGAGGGAAATCCGCAGGGACATCGGCGGAGATCACCAGCGCATTGACTCCATGGACACCAGCTACGCGGACATCACCTTCAAGCACATTTTATTGCCCGTCTGGATCAGCGCATACAAGTTCAAGGACAAAACCTACCGCTTTGTGGTGAACGCCCGCACCGGAGAGGTGCAGGGCGAGCGCCCCTGGTCCGCCTGGAAAATCGGCGCAGCCGTCACGGCCGCCGCGGTCGTCATCGGCGGGGTCTACTATTATTTCTGGGTATATGGGGGATGATTATCACCTAAACTGTTAACAACAGATGTCTTCATTTTTGAAATACTATTGTGCTCAGTGAACAGCTTGTAAATAAGCCTTTTGGATCGCAGCATTTTCAATATCAGTGGAAAATTTATCAATTGATGAGATAACAAAACGTAAGACTTCTAGTGAGTATACAGCATCAGGTTCATAAAGCTCTCCATGGGCGATACTACAGCGACTACTGAACATATCATCAATGAAAGGCCCGTTTGTTGACCATCTTTTTTCATAGTCTATCCCCATGCTCTCACATAAGTTGCTGAACACTTCTGAGTTTAAATTTGACTCCGTATCAACAGCTCCCCCAGTAGAAAGAGATATTGATTCATCCAATTTCTCTGTAAATCTCTCCACAACTCTTAAATGAGGGCCTATTTTCCGACTGCTCTCCTTTGCGATTCTCAGTTCATTCCTACAAATTAACGCCTTAAAATTATTAGAATAACTAGAGAAAGACCGAGATTTTTGGGCCACGAGATTTACATATGCCTCGGAAGCATCCTTAACGAAGCCTTCCCAATGAGCGTATGAAAGGACGATTGCAGAACGGCTTATTCGTGCGATATTATAATTTTTTTTCTTTTTGGCTAACAATAATTCATTGACAAAAGCAACAAGCTCTCGCTTCCGCTTTTGCTTACTAGCGGCCAAAAAGTCTACTAATTCCTGGTCACTTCTAATCTTCAAATTGAACCCACCCACGCCCAAATTTAATTGTTTCTGGAATTCTTGTTGAGGCTCTTACTCCAGATCCATGAAAAGGCAACTCGGCTAAAATGTCCCACAATTCCCTGTGTTTCTCTACAAACAAGTCCATGTCTGGTAAGTTTTCCCCCATAAGAAGGCGATGAGCTATCCCGATACCAACAACTTCAAAAAGAGTAACTAACATCGGACCATAGTACTTTTCCTTAAACTTCCGAAAGCTATTACCACCCGTAGTTTCATATAAAAAATCAAATGTTTGCATGAAGATTGACTCAAAATGTTCACGATCAAAATCACCATCCTTTGCCTGATTGATGGCTTCACGATTTAGGTATGCTCCAAGCTCATCGATTGTTCTTAAATCATCTATTGATTTTCTCACAAAAGTAACAAATCGAATTACTAATTCCAAATCAAATGCTTCTTCCAAGGCCTTATCAGTCAACATTAAACAATTTTGAAAAGATTCATATTTCGCAATTCGATTTATCCATTCGAAATAGTCAGGGTTAGCCATAACAATCATACAATTACGAACCTCTTGATCTGTAGCTTCCGCCCCCCCTCTATTTAGCCTTTGAAATACCTCATATTTGACATCTTGATCACTCGTACTTCTTACTATATTCACATCCCAGCGAGCCCTCTTAATCCTAATCTTGGATGCATCAGACAGTTCACGGTCAGAATTTTCGTCACTCCATGCTTTTCCTTCCAAATCCTCTAAATAATGGGTCTTAGTCAATGTAAGCGCGTCTCTATACACACCGTTCTCATCTTTAAGCTCGCCCATGAGTTGAAAAATAGTTGACAATCTTTGCACCCCATCGATTACATCCCATTTTCCATCTTCCCTTTCAGAGACAAAAATTGGAGGAATTGGAATTCCAAGTAATAAAGACTCAACCAACCTTGATTTTTGTTCAACCGACCACCTAAAAAATCGCTGGAATTCAGGATGGAGTTCAAGTTCTCCTTCTCTGTACATGGAAACAAGCTCGTTTACAGACATTGAATACGATGTTGTCTGGACATTAACCGCATTATCCTGAATTTGTTGGTCAAGGGACACAGAGCCTCCTCCTTATCATCGTCTACTAAACAGTATGGCCCCAAAATGCCATAGTGTTGAACACTATAGATTCAGGTATTTAGATGCTATCGAGATTGTCAAAATTAACATAATACCACTGTTATTTCAACAAAAACCTATTGGGTACAACATTGTTATATTATGAAATTTTTCTCAATGCAACTTTACTTATGATATCAATGTATATCAGCAATTCTAATCCTGCGATTTGGTGCGTTTCATTTCGTCCACGCGCTGGTTGTAGAAGGCGATGACCTCCCGGCGGCGGAGCATGCCAAGGAGGATGCCGGGATCGTTCACGTCCACCACGGGGATGGCGTCGATGTTCTTGATGGTGAATTTTTTGAGGACCGAATTGAGGTCGTCCTCGGGAGAAACAGTGATGATGTCGGATATGGCGATATCCTGCATAATCACAAGGGGTTCTATATGCTTTTCAAAGAGAACCGAGCGCACGTCCGTGCTGGAGAATATGCCGGTCAGGCGCTTTTTTTCGTCCAAAACCGGGAAATAATGCTGTTTGGTGCCTGCAAAAAACTTCTTGAAAGCCGAAAAATTCATCTGTTCCGGAATGCCCGGCGTCTGAATGATGGAGTCTTGCAAATCCTTGACCTTCATGGTCTGGAGGATGTCCACGAAAAAATCCCCGGCGTGCGCGGCCGATGCAATGGGGTTTTTGGGCTGCATGACGTAAATGGTCCACTTGCGCGAAACCAGATAGGACACGGTGCAGACCAGAAGGCTTGGCAGCAGCAGGTGGTAGGAGCTTGTCATTTCGGAAACGAAAATAATGGTGGATATGGGCGTGTTGGAAACCCCGGTGAAAAATCCGGCCATGCCCACAATCACAAAGGCGCCGGGCTGGTCCACCCACCCCAGTTGATGGAAGATCATGCCCACCACCCCGCCGATGGCGCCGCCGATGACCACCGAAGGGCCGAACACGCCGCCCGATCCTCCCGAGCCGATCGAGAACGAGGTCGTCAGGATTTTTCCGAAAGCCAGGATCAGCAAAAACCCGATGGTCGCCCTGGGATCGCCCGAGATGGCCCATTGGACGTAACCGTAGCCGAAGGCCAGGGTCTGGGGAAAAAAGAAGCCGATGGCGCCCGTGCACAAGCCGCCGATGACCGGCTTGAAATGATTGGGCAGGGCCAGGCGTTTGAAAAAGCCGGTCACGCCGTAGAAGGATTTTACGTAAACCCATCCCGCCGCCGCCACCACCAGGGCCAGAATGGTGTATGGCAAAAGCTCTGCGGGATCGCGAAACACAAAATTGACAGGGGCTTTGAACAAGGAGCCCCAGCCGTAGGTGAGGCAAAAGATGCAATAGGCCACCACGGCGGAAAGCCCGGCCGGCAGAACCACTTCGCCCTCGATGTCCGGGTCCCGGTACAGGACTTCGGCGGCGAACAAGGCGCCTGCCAATGGCGCCCGGAAGATGCTGCCTACGCCCGCGCCCATGCCGGCCGCCAGCATGATGCGCCGCTCCCGGTCCGAGAGTTTGAGCTTGGTGGCCAGGAAGGAGCCGAACCCGGCGCCGATCTGGGCGATGGGGCCTTCCCTTCCTCCCGAGCCGCCCGTTGTGAGGGTGATGGCCGAGGCCAGGGTTTTGATGATGGGCACCCGCCCGCGGATGAAGCCGCCTTTATTGTGGTAGGCGTCAATGGCCGCGTCCGTGCCGTGGCCTTCGGATTCCGGGGCGAAGGTGTACACCAGCCAGCCGCTGAATATACCGCCCGCAGCCGGCAGGAGAAAGAGGATCCAACGGACCGGCTCTTTCACGCCCGGTTCGAACATGCGGTGGGACTCCCCGGCGGCGGCCGGAGGCCGGTACCCCGCCAGGGCGTCCAGAAAATATCGCATTCCCGCTTCGCATAAAAAATGAAACAGGATAGAGCCCAGTCCGGCCACTACGCCGATGGCCACGAACCGGGCCACCCATTTCATGGCGTAAGCGCCTTTGGGGTCCAGGCGCGCCCCAAAGAATTTGCCGTCCTTGTTGGCCATAACGACCTTGGATTATCCTTTTTCCAAATCCTTGATTCCCGCCAGCACGATGTTGAACAGCTCCTGCACGTCTTTTTCCTCCAGACAGGAGAAGGCCACGCGCAAGTCCGTGGGTCCAAGGGAAATCAGGCCTACGCCGTATTTGTCCAGAAGGTGCACGCGCAGGGTTTCCGCATCCACGGTTTTCAGCTTGAGGCACATGAAGTAGCCGGAGTTGAATGGATACACGTCCCAGGCGTCGGCGAACTTGGGATCATCCAACACCCTTTTGACTTCCACGGCGCGAGCCTGCAGGATGTCCCTCTTTTGCCTGCGCTCTTCGTCGTAGGACTTGGATTCCATGGCCTTGAGCACAATGGACTGGGACAGGTGCGAGGCGTTGGAGATGGAGCCGCGCACGGCGCCGGCGGTTTTCCGCTCCAAAGCGTTGTATACGGGCGCCGGGTCTCCGGGGATCTTCGTGCCGTAGGTGATGAATCCCACGCGCAGGCCCCAGACAAAGTCTTCCTTGGTGGCCCCGTCCAGCTTAACGGCGATGAGGTTTTCGCTGGCGTCGGCCAATTGGGCGAAAATGGATTCCTTGGCGCATGCGTCGTCATAGAACAGGCCGAAGTAGGCGTCGTCGGAGACGGCCAGGACAAAGGTTCCGGCTTCCGCAACTTCGGTCAAAATCCTGGCGATGGCTGCGGCTTCCTCCTTTGTCGGGGTGTAGCCCGAAGGGTTGTTGGGGAAGTTGAGCATGACCGTAATCTTGTCGTTCTTGGCCGCTTCCTCCTTGACCTTGGCCTCAAAGGCCTCCAGGTTGAACCCGCCCTGATCGTTGAACAGGGTATAATGGCTCAGGCGCACGCCGCGGCGCACGGAAAGAATCAGGTTGTAGTTGCCCCAGAACTTGTCGGGCAGAACCAGCACGTCGCCTGCGTCCATCCACACGTCGCCGAACACGCTGATGCCGTGAGTGATGGCCTGGGATACGATGGGCAGGCTGATGGCCTTGCCTTGCAGGCTGGGGTTCTTTTGAAAAAGCAGCTTTTGCCAGGCCTGACGCAGTTCCAGGACGCCGAACGAAGGGGCGTACCTAAGGGCGGAGCGCGCAGGAATGCCGGTGACGGACTCCATAATGGAGGGAATATACATAGTCCGGCCTTCTTCCGTGGCAATGCCGATAGTCGCATTGAACTTATGGGCCTTTTCTTTGGCTTCCGCGCTTTGGGAAAGGATTCCCTTGGGGAAGAAAAGATTTTTGCCGACGGAGCCGAGCATGGATAGCACTTTGGGGGCGTTTTTTTCCAGGTCTTGGTTTAGTTCTGTTGCCAGGGGATTCATGGTTGATTTCCTTCGTTATTTGTTTATGGTTACACGTCAGGGGCGTGGAACTAGTTTAAACCGGCATTTTGCCATGTACCAGGCTTTTTTTCAAGGATAAAACTGGATGCGCCCATCCCCCCTTGGCGCCAGGTTGACGGATTCCCCTTCCTGGCGTACCATAAATCGGCCTGTCTGCCCCCCCTTTTTCAAGGAATAATTATGAAGACCAATGACGATATATTCTTCCGGGAAGCCGTATCCAGAATTTGCGGGTCCGAAAATATTGAAAAAGCCCTGCAGGAATGTTTCTTCTTTTTAAAACATTACATTCCCATGAATCAGGTGATCCTTAACATTTTCGACAACACCACCAACATGGCTGAAGCGGTGGTGAGGGTTTCGGACGACGGCATTCTATTGGATTCCATTATTATTCCTTACACCCGACAGGTGAAAAAGGACATGGAAGCCTACACGAGCCGCTCCAAAAGGATGTGGATGGTCCGGAGGCTGGGGGACTACGAAGGCACCAGGCACATTGCGGAAAAATCAGGCACGGCGGACTTTCCCGGCGTCATCATGGATCTGGACCTGGACGGGCGAATTATCGGCAAGCTGACCATCATCCATGGCAAGGAAACCCAGTTTTCTGAAGAGCATTTGCGGCTCCTGGAAATCCTTAACACTCCCTTCGCCTTTGCCTTGTCCCATCATCTTAAGCAGCGGGAAATCCGCAGGCTCAAGGACATCGCGGCGGACAACCAGATGTACTACCAGGAGGAATTGAACCAGATTTCAGGCGGATTCGTCATCGGCGCGGACTCCGGCCTCAAGCCGGTCATGGAAATGGTCCGCCGGGTGGCCCACCAGGACAGCCCGGTCCTTTTGATCGGAGAAACCGGGGTGGGCAAAGAGGTCATCGCCAAGGCCCTGCATAGGATTTCACCTCGGAGCGACAAGCCGTTTATCGGCGTCAACTGCGGCGCCATCCCCGAATCCCTCATGGACAGCGAGCTTTTCGGCCACGAAAAAGGCGCCTTCACCGGCGCCGCGGTCCGGAAAAGGGGCCGGTTCGAACGGGCGGACGGCGGCTCCATCTTCCTGGACGAAGTGGGGGAGCTGAAAAAGGAGGCCCAGGTGCGGCTGCTAAGGGTGCTCCAGGAAAAGGAAATCGAACGGGTGGGAGGTACGGAAACCCTGCCCATGGACATCCGGGTCATCGCCGCCACCCACCGCAACCTGGAGGAAATGATCCGGGACAAAATATTCCGGGAAGACCTCTATTTCCGCCTTAAGGTCTTCCCCATCTACATTCCGCCCCTAAGGGAAAGAATCCTGGACATCCCTGCCCTGGTCTCCCATTTCATCCAGAAAAAATCCGTGGACATGAAGCTGGGCATTCCCCCCTCCATCGCCCCCGGACAGATTGACAAACTCATGGAATACCACTGGCCGGGCAACGTCCGGGAGTTGGAAAACGCCGTGGAACGGGCCCTTATCCTGTACAACGGACAGCAGCTCCAGTTTGACGGATTGGAGGCCTCGGCCAGCGCCGCGCCCTCCAGCCCCCAGGAAGCCCCGGCGCCGGCCTCCCTGAGCCTGGACGAGGCCATGGCCCGGCATATCACCCAGGCTTTAAAAAGCGCCCAGGGCAAAATCCACGGCCCGGGCGGCGCCGCCGAACTTCTGGGGATCAACCCCATGACGCTCAGGCACCGCCTGAAAAAACTGGGCATTCCCTTCGGCCGAGCGGCCAAAAAGGAATATGCGGAAGAGGCTTGACGGCGGCGTGAGCCGCCCTGCGGCGGTTGTGCAGAACCGATAATTAACATATTTGATAACAAAAAAACCAAATTAATAAATACGATAATTATATTTACCATATATGGTATAAAATCCTGACAGCCCCTTTTCCCCCAGGCCTTAAATACTCCCATATCAAAAACTTCACCAGTTCCCATACCTATTTAGCATTTGATATTACAGGATATTTGAATTAAGCGAATTGGTCCGCTCCTTAACAATCATCGTTCGGATGAATTTTTTCCTGCGCTGGCACGCCCCTTGCTCATTAGGGATGACAAAACATCTCAAAGGAGGGGATCTCATGGGGAAAACCGTCGCCATTACAGGCGTGAACAGCTATTTTGCTTCCACGCTCCTGCCGCAACTGCAAGCCGACCCTGAAGTGGAAAAAATCATCGGAATCGACGTCACGCCCTGGAGGGGCGGGTTCAGCAAGGTGGAGTTCCACCGGGAGGATATCAGGAGCCAAGCCATCGAGGACCTGTTCAGGGATGTGGATACGGTCTTTCACCTGGCTTTTGTGGTGAGCGAAATCCAGGACAAAAAAAAGACCTTTGACATCAATATTCAGGGCTCCAAAAACGTGTTCCAGGCCTGCGTGAAGAATCAGGTTCGCAAAGTGGTGTACACCTCCAGCAACACGGTGTACGGAGCGTACAAGGAAATCCCGCTGTACGTGGACGAGGAGCAGCCGGTTTACCGCAACAAGGAGAGCTATTACAACCAAAGCAAGGTGGACGTGGAGGCCTTCGCCCTGGATTTTTTCATGGGCCATCCCGACATTGTGTTCACTATCATCCGGGCGGCGCTCCTGTTCGGGCCGCACACCAACAACATGTTTACCGACGTTTACAAAAGCAAGGTCACGGCCATGCCTCTGGGAAGCGTCGCCCACATCCATTACATTCACGAAGACGACCTGGGCGAGGCCCTGCATCTGGCCTTCACCCACGACTTGCCGGGGATTTATAACGTGGGCGCGGACGACGCCGTGTCCTCCTATTGGACCTTCAGAAAGGCCGGGCTGAAGGTCGTGCCCCTGCCTTTGTTCATGCTGAAGCCCATTGCCGACGCGGCATTCAAGCTGCGCATGCTGCCCGCCAGCTCCGGTTGGCTGGTGATCGCCAGCAACACCATATTTTCCAGCAATGCCAAATTTAAAAACGCCACGGGGTGGAAGCCCAAATACACCTCGCGGGAAACCTTTCTCAGCTATCTGAAAGCCAACCAAAAAGTGAAGGAGGAAAAATTCTCCCAGGCCTGGGTCGGCTTTTTATGGAAGCGCAATTACCTGCTGAAAGGCGCCATGGGGGTTTTGAAAAACTCCATCCGCGCAACCAGCGTTCCGGGCATACGCAAAGTCATGCCCTGGATGGACGTGCAGAAAAACAGCTTCACCTACCTTCCTGTCAACGCGACCATGGAAGCCGCAAACGAAGTCATGCTGCCCCAAGTGGTCCATGACTACATCGAACTGGCCGACAACCTGATCATCATGAATAAGTGCGGTTGCCGTTCCGCCCAGAACTGCCAGCATCACACCCACGAGGTCGGGTGCTTGTTCATGGGCGACACAACCCTGGAATTCCCCAAGGGAATCAGCCGGAAAGCCACTAAAGAGGAGGCCCACGCCCACGTGGAGAAAGCCATATCCGCCGGGCTGGTTCCCATGGCAGGCAAGGTGCGCGTGGACAACGACATCTTTTTGGTCAAGGACCGGCAAAAGCTGTTGAGCGTGTGCTTTTGCTGCCATTGCTGCTGCATGATGACCTATTTCAAGCATATCCCGCCCGAGCAGTTGGATCACGTCATGACGCCCGTGGAAGGCCTTACCATGACGATTACGGACGATTGCAATGGCTGCGGCGTTTGCCTGGACACCTGCGGATTCGACGCCATCAAAATAGAAAACGGCAAGGCCGTCCAAACGGACGCATGCCGCGGCTGCGGCCGCTGTGCGACCTATTGTCCCCTCGGCGCCGTGCACCTTTCCTTGGACAATCCCAACGCCGTGGAAGACGTCAAAACCCGGATCGCCCGTTACGTAAACGTCAAGTCCGCGTAACGGATTCACGCCGATTTTCAGGCTATATCTGATTTTGCGGGACACGATCCTTATCTCAGGCGCCATGCCTGGAACATGTATTGACAATACAGAGATAAGGTCATGTCCCCAAGATCCTCATACCCGCTCCAGCGAAACGGAGGACTCGCCATGGAACCCTATATGTTCAAACACAAGAAAAAAGGCCTTGGCATACACAACTGGATCAAGTCCAAAACCGCCATAAAGCCCGGAGACCAAGGCATTTCCCAGGCTATTGTCTTCTTCAAGGCCGTTATCGCCGGAGGCAGGCTGACCCATTATCCCGTCCTAGGCTACCTGTACGAAAAAGCGATGTTCCTGCGGCCCTCCCGCAAGAAATTCACCAGCGGCGTGGCCTTGAACCTGAACGTGGACATTGCGGAAAACTCCAAAAATACGGCCATGCCCATCGAGTTGATCAAAAAGGCCGTGTCCGAAACCGCCTACATCGCCATCATGCACCGGTGCTTTTGCCGTTCCGCTCAGAACTGCAGCGACCACCCCCAGGATCTTGGTTGCATCTTTATCGGGGAGGGCTCCAGGGCGGTGGTGGAAAAAGGCATCGCCCGGAAAGCCACGGTGGAGGAGGCCATGGAGCACATCGACCGGGCCGTTAAATCCGGCCTGGTGGGGCAATCCCTGTGGATCGAGGCCGAGCAATATCTTTGGGGGATCAAAGACGAAGACATGCACCGCTTTCTGGAGATCTGCTTTTGCTGCCCCTGCTGTTGCACCGCCCTCAAGCTGGCGAAAAACTCCCGGGACGACCTGCGGGACCGGTTCCGATCCATTGGCTGGAAAGCCGTGGTGGACGAAAACTCCGACAAAAATTGCGGCCATTGCCAAGTGTGCACAACCGCGTGCCCCCTGGAAGCCATCAGCAACACAAACGGCCGGGCGGAAATTAGGGAGGAGCGATGCATGGGGTGCGGCATTTGCGCGGCCCAATGCCCCAACGACAAAATCCGGCTGCACGCCATAAAGCCGCCCAAGGGGGATCTGAAGGATTACTTCTGGCAGCTTGACCTGGACCTTTAAACCATCAATCCGAAGTTCAACTCATAACCATATAAGAATCACTTTAACTCGAGGAGCAATCAGCATGAGAGAAGTCGCCATAGTCGGGGCCGGCATGACGCCGTTTGGCAGACACCCGGAAAAGGGCATCAAGGATCTGGTTCGGGGCGCCGTGGAACTGGCCCTGGAAGACGCGGGCGTGGAGCCCGGAATACTGGAAGCAGCTTATGTGGGATCGGCCGCCCCTGGCCTCATGACCGGCCAGGAGCAGATCAAGGCCCAGGTTACCTTAAGCGCCATGGGCATCGACTCCATCCCCATGTACAACGTGGAAAACGCCTGCGCCAGTTCGTCTTCGGCCCTGAATCTGGCCTGGACCGCCGTCAGCGCCGGAATTTTCGACTGCGTTCTGGCTGTGGGATTCGAAAAGCTCTACGACGAAAACCGGCTCAAGTCCTACATGGCATTGGGAACCGCCATGGACATTGAAATGGGCCAGAAATACATGGAGGATTTCCAGGAAAAGCTGGGCCTGACGGACAAGGTGTTTTCGGAGGAGGCGGGCGCGAAAAAAAGCGTCTTCATGGACATGTACGCCTTTTACACCCGGCGCTATATGGAGCAATACGGGCTGACCCAGGAGCATTTCGCCAAGATTGCCGTCAAGTCCCATAAGAACGGCGCACTCAATCCCAACGCCCATTACCGCAAGGAGGTCACCCTGGATCAGGTGATGAACTCCGGCGACGTTTCCTTTCCCCTGACCCGCATGATGTGCTCACCGGTATCCGACGGGTCGGCCGCTGTCATTGTTTGCAGCAAGGAAAAAGCCGCGCAAATAACCAACAAGCCCATTTGGATCGAGGCGTCCGTCCTTGGCAGCGGCAAGCTGGGATACGACATGGACGACACCCTGACCCGGCGGGTGGGTCTGAAAGCCTTTAAAGCGGCCGGCATCACGCCCCAGGACGTGGACGTGATCGAAATTCACGACGCCACCTCCCCTTCGGAAATCATTGCGCTTATCGAATTGGGCATCTGTCCGCCCCACGAAGCGCCCAAATGGATCGACGAGGGCTACATGGAACTGGACGGCAAAATGCCCGTCAACACTTCGGGCGGCCTGGCCTCGAAGGGCCATCCCATCGGCGCAACCGGCCTGGCCCAGGTATACGAGGTGGTCAATCAACTGCGGGGAACCGCCGGAGAACGCCAGGCGCAAAACCAACCAAAAATCGGAATGACCCAAAACGGCGGCGGAATCCTTGGGATAGACGGCGCCGCCATGGCTTTTCATATTTTAAAATCTTAAATATGGGGGTGCAAATATGGAACTTGGAGATCTGAATCGCGAATACTGGAACATGGACATTGAAACCAAGCTGAACACGCCGGAAATCAAGGAATTGCAGCTTGAAAAGCTCAAAACGGCGCTCAAATGGCAGTACGAGCACACGCCGTTTAACCGGAAGCGCTTTGACAAGGCGGGCGTCAAGCCCGAGGACATCCAGTCCTTTGAGGATTACGCCCAGGCCATTCCCGTGGCGGGGCAGGCGGATCTGCGGGAAATAATCCAGGAAGTGGGGCTGGACATGGACGCGCTCATGCGCGAATTGTTCGGCCCGTCCCGCATGGACGATTTGTATTTAATCACCACCACCTCCGGCACCACGGGCATTCCCACGCCCTACCCTAATTTCCACGCGGGAATCAGGGAGATGAAGGAGCTTTTTCACAGGGTGGCATGGCGCATGGGCATGCGCCCCGGAGACCGGGTCGGCCTGTGTTTCGGCCTGTCCATGCACGCTGCAGGCACGCCCCAGATTTTATGGTTCCAGGATTTCCCCGGCATCACCATCGTACCCATCGGGGCCGAGGCCGGCACCGAGAAAATCCTCCAGTTCCTCAAGCTGTTCAAAGCCAACATCTTCACGGGGACTCCTTCCCTGGCCCTGCACCTGATCGAAAAATGCCCCGAGGTTCTGGGCCATCCGGTGAAGGATCTGGGCATCAAACTCATGATGCTGGGCGCCGAGCCCGGCGCAGGCATTCCTGAAGTCCGGCAAAAGCTGGAGTCGGAGTATGGCGCCAAAGTCTATGACGGCGGCGGCGGATACGGCTGCTCCTGCGACTATCCCATTTACCAGGGCATGCATTGGCTGGCCGATGATTTGTGCTACTACGAGTTGATCGATCCCAAAACAGGAGCGTCCGTACCCATGGAAAACGGCGCCACAGGCCTTATGGCGGCCACGTCCCTCAACCCCAAAGGCGCGGTGTGGTTTGACATGCGCTTCACCCTGAACGACATCCACCAGGTTTTCACCGATCCCTGCCCCTGCGGCAAAACGGGGTTCCGGTATAAAATCGTAGGCCGGGCCGACGACATGCTTAAGGTCAAGGGCGTGCCCGTGTATCCGGCTTCCATCGAAGGCGTCATCCACTCCTTCCCCAAAGAGTTGACCGGCGCCTTCCGCATTGTCCTGGATGAGCCGCCGCCCCGGGTGGTCCCGCCGCTTAAGCTGAAAATCGAGTATACGGAAAACGTGCGCGAGGAAGAACTGCCCTACCTGGAGGAAAAGGTCAGGGCCAAGATGAAATCCCTGCTTAAGGTCAATCCCGCCATCATGTGGCTGCAGCCCAACACCTTGGAAAGAGCGGTTAAGAAAACACAGGTTTTGGAAAAAACCTACGAATAGGGAGGACCGAAACCATGTTGGAGAAGCACAAACACATCAGTTTTCCGCCCAAGACTGATTTTCCGATTTTTCAGGTGGACGACGAAAAATGCATCGGCTGCGGGCGCTGCGTCAATTCCTGCCCCATCCAGCTATTGATGCTGAACAGCGACAAAAAAGCCCGGCCCAACGAGCGCTACGACCATTTCCGGTGCATCTGCTGCCAGAACTGCGCCGCCTCCTGCCCCAACGACGCCATAACCATCCTGGGGGATTACCGGGTGCACGAGGGCTTTTGGAAAAACGACAACCTGTTCGAGGGCGGCAAAACCTTTCCTGATCCCCTGTATTCGCGCAACGGCGCCAAGTACGAGGACTATAAAGACCAACTGACCGAAACGGAAAAGGTCATCTACAACCGCCGCAGCATCCGTTTATATAAGAAAAAAAGGGTATCCAAGGAAATGGTGCACCGGGTCATCGAGGCGGGCAGGTTCGCGCCTTCAGCGGGAAACAACCAGCCCTGGAAGTTCGTGGCCATCACAAACCCGGATGTCATCGAGGAGATCGACCAGATCTGCAAAAAAAGGGTGCGGCTCTTTCCCCAGATGCTCATGCCCCACCCGTGGGTGGACAAACAGGTTCCGGGGGATAAAAACGCCAAGCCGAAAAAATGGCAGAAAACCCTCCATTACCTGCTCTCCCGCAAAACCCCGGGAGACGTGGATCAACGGGTCCTGGGCGGCATCAACACCATTTCCAGCGATCCCGAGTACCGGACCTTTTTCAAGGCGCCCGCCCTCATCATCCTGGCAAAGGACGTGAGGGGCATCGGCTCTCCGGATTTGGATCTGGGCATTTGCGGCCAGAACATGGTCCTGGCGGCCCATTCGTTAGGTCTGGGAACCTGCTGGGTCAGCCTGATCAAGGGGCTTACCTGGGATCACAGTTATGTTCGGAAGGTTTTGGGGCTGGAATACCCGTTTAAAATCCTGACCTCATTGACCTTGGGATATCCCGCCGGCCAGGTGGACAACATCGTGGCCAGGGAAAGGCAGCGGGTGAATTG